>JBDLUA010000027.1:0-4460 GCA_039805545.1 Candidatus Parcubacteria bacterium | reverse complement strand
ATCTTCAGGATTAGGTGATCCAACCTCATCAAATGTATTTGTTGTTTCAATATCGAATGTAAGTATTTTCATAGATACCTATTGTATCTTATGAATTCTTTTTTACAAATTTTGAAATATCTTTAAATGAAAGCTTTTTTTCTTTCTTTGTTGATAAGTTTTTAAGAATAAGTTTTTTTGATTTTAATTCATTTTCACCAAGAGCTGTGAAGAATTTACTTTTCTTTGAGAGTGCCTTTTTGATTTGATCACCGACTTTTCGACTTGAATAATCTACAAGTACTTTAGTTCCTGTTTTTCTAAGTTCATCAGCAAGAGTGAGTGCTTGTTCAATGTATGTTTCTTCAAGAGGAGCAAGGTATACATCAACTGAGTCAATAAAGTTGGGGAGTAAGTCATATGTCTCAAGAACATCTCGGAGAGTTACATCTCCCATACCAAATCCACACGCAGGAACACTATCACTTGAAAATATTTGTGTGAGATTGTTGTATCGTCCTCCACCAAAGATAGACCGGTTATTTGCTGGGCTTGTATCAAATATTTCAAAAATAATTCCATTATAATAATCAAATCCTCTTACCATATAAGGGTCAAATTCGATATTTGAAATACCTTGTTTTTTAAGTAACTCAACAACAGCTGTTGTCTCTTCATCCATATCAGGATTAAATTTAAAATTCTTTCCTGCAATTTCTCGAAGCTGTTCATCAAAATTTGAAACTTTATTTTTTCGATCAAGAAGCTTAATTACAGCATTTTTTTGTTCATCAGATAAATCTGTATTTTCAAAAAATGCATTGAGCATTTTTCGATTATTAATCTTAATTACAAATTGTGAATCATTCAAACCAAAAGTTTTGAGAATATCATATGCAATCTTAATTAATTCAACATCGCCATATATTGAATCAAGACCAAACATATCAACATTAAGTTGCCAGTGTTCTCGAAGGCGTCCTTTTTGAGGTCTTTCATATCGAAACACATTAGGAATAGAGAACCATCGTAATGGATAACTTAATTCTCGATGCTTTCGTGCAACCATTCGAGCAACAGTTGGAGTCATCTCTGGTCGAAGGCTGATCTCTCTGCCGCCCTTATCTACAAAGGTATATGTTTGTTCGTTTACAATTTCTTCGCCTGACTTTTGTTTATAAATCTCTGCATATTCGAGGGGACTTGCATCATATTGTTCATATCCATATCTAGATAAAACGGATTTCCAAGTAGTAAAAATATATTCGAGGACTTTATAATCTTCAGGATAAAAATCTCGAACCCCCTTATAGTTGTCAGTTGAAAGTTTCATACTATGATTTTAACAGATTTTTTAAAAAATTCATGCATATGTAGTACATCACTGGACATTCGTATGTCATTCCTGCGAAGGCAGGAATCCAGGATCAATGTAAGAGGTAGCAAGAGACCATCTAAACCATTTCTTTATTTTTCTTGTTTCGTACCTGGATCCTCGCCTTCGCGAGGATGACGTGCTAAGAATGTTCTGAATATGCTAAGAACTTTGCATGACAAAATAAATTTCTCTTACTATAATACTCACATGCAAGCACCACTCGCAATGTCACTTCTTGAACCAATACTTTTAATTGTGTTTATCGCTTTTCTGATTATCTTTGCGTATTTTGGAGTTACCCTTACACACCATTGGAATTATTATTCTTTTAATATTCAAGCAAAGAGGATAATGAAAGGTCTCTACTTTTTTGTTGGAACTTTTATATTAGTGATCCTTTTATTTTTTATTGGACTTTATATTTTTGGATATGGCATTTAAATTAGAATCAAATGAATACATTGTTATGATTGTGAGAAGACATTGGTTTGCACCCATAATTCAAACTATGGGAGTATTCTTTTCACTATTAGTCCCACTTTTTGTTTCTTCAATTGTATTTGCATTACCTAACAATATTGAGCAATTAGGAAATACAAGCATACTTATAATCATTATTTTCCTAGGTTGGTTTTTTATTGTATGGAACATCGCATTCGTC
This sequence comes from Candidatus Parcubacteria bacterium, assembly GCA_039805545.1. Lineage (GTDB taxonomy): Bacteria > Patescibacteriota > Minisyncoccia > Phycocordibacterales > JAACPR01 > JAULZV01. The sequence goes on along the minus strand of JBDLUA010000027.1, from coordinate 2,442 downwards.
ATTTGGACGAATCATTTTCTCGATGTATTAGTTATCACTAACCTTCATATTATAGACATCGAGCAAGTTGGATTGTGGCATAGACAGATATCTACTGTGCAATTACAAAAAGTACAAGATATTTCATCTAAGACTGAGGGAATCATTGCATCTATATTAAATTACGGTGAATTAGAGATTCAAAGTGCAGGAAGTCTTACAAACTTTATTGTAAAGGGTATACAAAAACCTGATTTAATTAGACAAAAAATGAATCAACAGATAAGTGCATTACACTCATCTACTATCTAAAATTAATGAGCATTTCTAATTGGTGCATTTTTTACAATATTGAGAGCTTCTTCGATCGAGTCTGTTATTTTAAGGAGTTTCATATCTTGAGGATCAATTTTTCCATTTTCTAACAAAAATTTCTCAATAAGTTCTTCTAATGGTTTCCAAAAATATGAACCAAAAAGAATAATTGGAACACAGTCAATTTTATTTGTTTGGACAAGGGTTAAAATTTCAAAGAGTTCATCGAGCGTTCCAAATCCACCAGGAAAATATACATATGCCTCAGCTGCATATGTAAGAGAAACTTTTCGAGTAAAGAAATATTGAAAGTTTATTTCTTTACTCAAATAAGGATTGGTAATCTGTTCGTGAGGAAGCTTAATTGTGAGCCCAAAAGAATTTCCATCCACCTCATAGGCACCTTTGTTTGCTGCCTCCATGATTCCTGGACCACCACCAGTTACAATCGCATAGCCAAGTTTGGCAATTTCTTTAGAAAGTTCGTATGCATCTTGATAATCTTTCTCTGATGAGAGGGTTCGAGCCGAACCAAAGAAGGTCACTGTCTTTGGGGTGTCTTTAATAAACTCAAACCCAGTAAGAATTTCTTTACTGATGTTATTAACTCGTTTTTTGATTTGTGCTTCTAATTCTGGTAATGTCAGTGGTTGAGAACTAATATGTTTATGTGGTCTCTCAATATCTTTCTTTTTTCTAAAAAATAACATGGTAGTGTTATTATACATGTTGTTGTCATTCCTGCGAAGGTAGGAATCCAGGATCACTATAAGAAGTAGCAAGGGAACACTTAAACCATTTCTTTATATTTCTTATTTCGTACCTGGATCCTCGCCTTCGCGAGGATGATGTCACCGGGAGTTATTACAACAGAAACAACAAATGAAAAAGCCAATCAAATTTAATATCATAAAAGAACACACAAACGGCAAGGCACGAGTCGGGGAACTTCATACTGAACATGGGGTAATTCAAACTCCTGCCTTCATTCCTGTTGGCACAAAAGCAACTGTAAAGTCACTTACTCCTGAGCAAATTGAGAGCATTGGTGCACAAGCTGTGCTTGCAAACACTTATCATCTATATCTTGAACCTGGAGATGAAATTATTCATAAGGCTGGTGGTATTCAAAAATTTATGAATTGGCATGGGCCATCTATTACTGATTCGGGCGGGTTTCAAGTATTTTCACTTGGAGCCGCATTTGGTCATTCTATTTCAAAAATTACAAAAGGTAATGAAGATGAAATTATGTTGCCTTATGAACAAGAGGTTGTAGAAGGAAAAAAACGAAGTAATGCAGGTAAAGCACGAATAGATGAGAATGGTGTGATGTTTCGTTCGCATATCGATGGATATGCACATTATTTTACTCCAGAGAAGTCTATTGAAATTCAACATAATATTGGAGCGGATATTATTTTTGCATTTGATGAGTGTACTTCACCAATGGAAGGAGAACATTATCAAAAAAGATCTCTTGATAGAACACATAGATGGGCAAAGCGTTGTCTTGAGTTTCATAAATCAAAAGATAATGCATCAAGACAAGCGCTGTATGCGGTAATTCAAGGTGGAAGATTTGAAAAGTTACGAAAAGAGAGTGCTGAGTTTCTTGCAAATTTAAAAACTGACGAGGGAGGAGAATTTGATGGATTTGGAATTGGTGGAAGTTTTGAAAAAAAAGATATGTCGAGTGCAGTTGTATGGAGTAATGAGTATTTACCAAAGGATAAACCACGACACTTACTTGGAATTGGAGAAGTAGAGGATTTGTTTATGGGAGTAGAGAATGGATGTGATACATTTGATTGTGTTGCTGCAACTCGAATTGCTCGAAACGGACAGGTATATACTCACACAGGAAAAATAAATTTGATGAATGAAAAATACAAAGAAGACTTTACTCCTCTTGATACTGAATGTGATTGTTATACCTGCAAGAATTTTACAAAAGCATATCTTTCACATTTGTTTAGGGGAAAGGAAATGCTTGCAGGAACACTTGCAACGATTCATAACCTTCGGTTTATCGTAAGGCTTGTAGATGACATGAGAAATCATTTATTGACTGATACATTTGAAGAGTTTAAGGAAGGGTTTTTAAAAAAATATTTAGGGTAAAAGAAAAGCGGCCGACCCGAAGGG
>JBDLUA010000026.1:0-22530 GCA_039805545.1 Candidatus Parcubacteria bacterium | reverse complement strand
GATATTTCAAAATTTGTAAAAAAGAATTCATAAGATACAATAGGTATCTATGAAAATACTTACATTCGATATTGAAACAACAAATACATTTGATGAGGTTGGATCACCTAATCCTGAAGATTTAGATTTGGCAGTGATCTGTGTACATGATAGTGATACAAACGAGACAACACATTATTTTAAAGAGGATCTAGGCAAACTATGGCCTCTCATTGAAAACTCTGACATGCTTGTAACATTTAACGGTGATCACTTTGATATTCCCCTTTTAAACAAATACTACGCCGGTGATCTTACCCAAATAAAATCTCTCGACCTTCTTGTTGAAATCAAAAAGTCACTTGGACGACGAATTAAACTTGATGATATTGCCTCCGCAACGCTCGGAGAATCAAAGTCCGCCGATGGACTTCAATCAATTATCTGGTGGCGACAAGGCAAGATTGATGATGTTGTTTCTTATTGTAAGCAAGATGTTGCAGTAACTAAGAAGGTGTATGATTATGCAATGCAAAACGGTCACCTTCTCTATGTTAAAGATGGTAAAAAAGAACAAATTCCTCTTGATACCTCAACATGGGAACAAATTGCAGAGAACAACCTAGCACCTACGCTTGGGTTTTAGGGTTGACAATTTTATGTTTTCAAATAAAATAAAAATATAAATGCCTTCGGGTTTTCTCGTCACAAGACGAGAGGAAAATAAAAAACGCGATTAGATGAGTCTTCTAATCGCTTTTTTTATTTCTTCGAAAGATTTTTTATCAATAAAACATATCTTTTCTCTTAATCTTGAAACATCAAATAATCTAAGCTGTGAAATAATTCCGCATCTGGTAGTACCTTGCTCGTCTATAATTTGCACATAAAATTTATTATCTTTTATTTTTGTTGTAAGTGGTACACCAAAAAATATTCTGTTATTAAATTTTCTAATCACTAGCACAGGTCTTTCAAAATATTTTCCTTTTCCATCTTGTTCATGTCCAATATTACAACCAAGTCTTATCCACCAAATTTGTCTGGGCTTAAAGAATTTAAACTGAGTATTTGTTTCTGATTCTTTTTTAATTTCATTCCAATTATCGAAATCCTTCATGCATATATACTATGCTTTTTATATAAAATATTTATAAAGAAAAAGTATACCTAAATAAAATATAAAAGTAGTATTGCAAGAATAATCCGATATACCACAAAGACCTTGAAACTATTTGTTTTCAAAAACTTCAAAAGAAATTCAATCGAAATCCATCCAAAAATAAATGCAGAGACAAATCCAAATGAAAGTGTTGTAAATCCACCTGATACAAGTGCAGGGTTCTTTATTATATGAAGTAATTGAAGAAGTCCTGAACCAGTAATTATAGGAATTGAAAGAAGAAAACTAAATCGAACCGCTTGTTCCTTAGATAATCCGAGAAAATATCCTCCAGATATTGTCATTCCAGATCGTGACATTCCAGGAAGAAGTGCAAGTGATTGAAAGAGTCCAATAATAAAACTAGTGATTATATTTAATTGTTTCTCCCCTTTTCTCTTTTTTAAAAATAAATCTGCAACATACATAACTACCGAGCCAAGCACTAAAGTTCCAGCAACAATACTCACACTTCTAAATGTAGTATCCATGAAGTCTTTTAACAAAAGTCCCAGGACAAGTGCAGGAATTGTTCCAATAATAAGATAGAGTGTTAGTTTGTTTTTTGATGAATCTTTAAATCCTTTGAATATATTTTTTACTAAACCAAAGATATCTTTTCTAAAATAAAGAATTACTGCACACGCTGTAGCAAGTTGAAGGACTGCATCAAAAGCAAGCCCTCCTTCTTGACTAGCACCCAAAATTGCTCGTGTAATAATAAGGTGACCTGATGAAGAGATGGGTAAAAACTCAGTAATTCCCTGTACCACCCCTAATATAATTGAATCAAATACTGAAAGCATATATAATATACCCATTACTATAACATAAAATAATTGTCATGAATAAAGTCTTTATTCCAATTTCAATTGTTGTTTCGGGATTAATTATTGCAGGAGCAATCTATCTCACAACAAAGCAACAACAACCACAAAACCAACCGGCAGATAATGTACAGTTATCAATTGCACCGATTGACGCGAGTGATCATATTATCGGAAATCCAAACGCAGATATTATAATCGTAGAATATTCTGACTTTGAATGCCCTTACTGTAAAGGATTTCATGTAACTATGAAAAAAATTATGGAAGAATATGGTCCAACAGGAAAAGTTGCTTGGGTATATCGACACTTCCCGCTTACACAAATTCATGAAAAAGCACAAGGCGCAGCCGAAGCTTCAGAATGTGTAGCAAAACTTGGCGGCAATGATAAGTTCTGGACATATGCAAATGCATTAAGTGAAGGTTCACCAGAATCTCTTACAGACGAAAATCTTGTTGCAAATGCAACAAAAATTGGAATCAACGAAGCAGAATTCAAAGCATGTCTTTCATCAGATTATCCAAAGCAAGAAGTTGCAAAAGATGTAAAAGATGGAAATGCAATTGCTGCAGTTGATAAACAATTTGGAACTCCATACAACATTATGATTTCAAAATCAGGAGTACAAACACCTATCAAAGGTAATCAACCATATGCAAATGTAAAAGGAGCTATTGATGCAATCCTTTCTGGAACAAAGGCACAATAATTGGAATTAAGCAACATAAAAGCGGCGGCCGAAGGCCGCCGCTTTTATGTTACCTATCTATGAAACGCACACCATTCACAATCCTTCTTACCACATCCTTTATTCAACAATTCTCCTGACATGATTTCTTTTGCAGTATCTTCTACAAATCGCTTAAGGGTAGCTAATTCATCCTCTGAGATAGTATATGCATATTGTTCATGTTCACCTTTATCATTCTCTTCAAGAAAGTCAAGTACCGCCTCTTTGATGTAATACACACCATCTTTATAATTTTCAAGAAGAAGATTATAGAATGCAAGTTGTCGTTTAAGTTCTTCTTTTTCTTCTTTATTCTTTTTTGAAAAAGGACGTCCAGTCTTATAATCAACAATTCTAATAGGTCCTTCAAGTGGTGACGAAAGATATTCAATCTTATCAAGCTTCCCATTGAGCATAATTGTCTCACCTGTACTTAATTCAAAATCTCTATATACTTTTCTTTCAATATCAATAAGGTGTTTGAATTCACCAGATCGAGACTCATACCAAGATTCAAGAGAGTCTAGTCCTCTATCTTTGTATTTTTTAACTTCTTTATCATTCATTTGGCTATGTTCAATTCCTTCTTTAAACAAATCGATAAGAATTTTTTTAGGAAGAATTTTTTCTTCTTTTTTACATCGCATAAAGAATTTTTCAAGAGAACCGTGCATCACATTTCCATATTCAAGTATTGGAGAATACCCACTTGGAATTTGAATTAAATTTTTATAAAAATATTTAATTGGGCATTCGAGATAATTATTAAGTGCAGTTACCGTAAGTCCTCGTTTCAAAAATAGTTCTTTTATGAACTGTGCATCGTAAATAGTTTTCTTATGTTGAATTGGTTGTACAAAGAATGAAATATCTGAGATATGTTTCTTTTCAAAATTTTCTGAATCTATATTCTCAACATATTCGTTTGGAATCTCAGTTATAAATCGAGACTTTTCTTGTTCCTTTCCTTCCCAATCAGTAAAAGAATATGTTACAAAGAGGCCTTTTTTGGCTCGTGTGAGGGATACATAGAAGAGTCGTCTCTCGTCATGCACATCGCCTTGATATGCTTTTACAGGAAGAGAGATACCACCAAACCCCCTGCTCTTCTCCCAATTTTTTGAAGTAGTATTCATAATATACACATACTCAAATTCTTTACCTTTTGATCCGTGTGAAGTCATAAGTTGCACTCCTGATTCTATTTCAGGATCACTGTTCTCAATATCTAAATGATATGCGTAATATGAATCCACAAGAATAATAAAGTCTGTAATTTCAAATTTTCCTTTTGCTTGTTGCTTTTTTATTTCATCAAATAATTTATCTATTTTGAATAACTTATCTCGACTCAAATCACTCTCAAGCATATATTTGGTATATCCAATATATTGGAGAAAATCTTTTAGAAAATCTATGAGGCGAGTGTTTTGAATATCAATGATAGACTTTCGTATTATTTTTGAAAATTCAATAAATTGTTCGGTGCTTGTCACTCCAATTTCTTCAAGAATTCTTGTATCATTCAAAATATCAAAGAGTGTTTTGTTCTGTTCTTTTTTATAACTGTGTCTTTTTTGCAAAATCTTAATTGCATCATACCCATCAAGATTGAGAAAATTTATAAACAATACTTTACCGAGTGATTCTTCATCATTTGGATTCAAAATAATTCGAAGTAAAAGGATAATGTTTTGGATATCTTTATCTTCAAAAATACTGTTTCGAGAAAAAATAGTAAATGGAATTTTGTGAAGTGCAAGAATATTCTTTATATCTTCTGTATGTTTATTTGATCGAAACAATACCGCAATCTCTTTTGGATCTACGCCATTTTCTAATTTCTTTTTAATATCTTCTGCAAGATATAAGAGTTCAAATTTATAATTACTAAATTCCCCAATTTGAATTGGATTATTCTCTTTTGTATTTGAATGAAGTGCTACCGCATTCTCAATCGAGTGTTCGATAACTGCACCTGATGCATCGAGAATCGTTTGAGTTGAACGATAATTTTGTTTCAGATCAATATGAGTTATATCTCTATAAATTGAATTAAAATGTTTAAATGTTTGTTCACTAGCTCCTTGAAATCGGTAAATAGATTGTTTTTCATCTCCTACTGTAAATATATTAGGATGACCATCAAGGTGTTCAGCGTCTGTAAGGAGCTCTATAAGCTCATTTTGCCCCATATTTGTGTCTTGATGCTCATCAACGAGGATATATTGATATTGCTCTTGAATCTCAGATTTAAGGTTCTCATTCTGCTTAATTTCACTCACCACAGTAATAATCATGTCAGAAAAGTCGTATAGATGTTCCTTCGCAAGATACTCTTGGTATTTCTCATATACTTCTACAATCTCCTGAGCGACTCGAATCTTTCTCTCTATTTTTTCTTGCTCTGCAGGCTTAATATCTCCCACATTAAACTGTTTAAACTTTCGAGTATAATATATGTCTGGATTATCTAACATTTCTTTTTTCCACTCTGGAATAACCTGCTTGAACTGCTCTACGCTGTATCCTTCATGTTTTAGAGTATTAATTGCCTTTGTAATATCTTTTACTTTTTGATAATCATCATGCTTTCCAATTAATTCTACATACGAACCTTCGTCAAGAATATTTTCTATACATTTTACCTTTTGTAAATCATCAATTACTTTTGCATATTCAAATTGGGCAAAGTACGCAGGAAAGTTTTTTATAATATGCTCGGCAAACGCATGGAATGTAAAAATATTTACTTGATATGCTGAATCTCCGATATATGTTCGAAGTCGCTCTCGCATTGCATATACTCCAGAGTTTGTAAATGTAAGAGCAAGAATATTCTCAGGCCCAACATCTGATTGTTTGAGAATATTTCCAATTCGAAGTGTAAGAATTTGAGTCTTACCTGTTCCAGGCCCAGCATTTACCATTACTGGCCCCTCAATAGTATCTACAGCGAGTTTTTGTTCTGTATTTAAGCGTTTATACTCCTTCTCAAAAGTGTTTTCTGACATTTATGAATTGTAGCATTTTTATGAAGAAAATAACAAAACCACCCTTATTTGAAATCGCTTAAAATTGAGCCTCGATTTCAAATAAGGGGTTTTGTGTTTTCTCTTAATAGTTTTCCAACCGATTTGCTTTTTCGTGTTGTCGAATTTTTTCGTGAGCCTTCGCTTCGATTTGTCGAATTCGTTCTCGGGTAACTCCGAACATTTTTCCTACTTCTTCAAGAGTATGTTGAATCCCATCTACAAGTCCATGTCGAAGTTCGAGAATTTTTCGTTCTTTGTCTGTAAGTTCTTCAAGAATTTCATTCACTTGATCCTTAAGAATTCTTCGTGATGCTTCCTGATCAGGAGAAAGAATTTTGTCATCTGCAATAAAGTCACCGAGTGTAGATTTTTCATCACCGTCATCTCCTACTGGAGATTCAAGAGATACAGTTGCTTGATCTATTTTTTCAATTGTATACACCTTATCTACTTCAAGTCCCATCTCTACAGCTATTTCTTCTGGCATAGGATCCCGTCCAAGATCAAGTGATAGTCTTCGATAGACTTGTTTATACTTTGCGATTGTTTCATGCATGTGCACAGGAATTCGAACTGTTCGAGATTGATCAGCAAGTGCTCGTGTAATTGCTTGTCGAATCCACCAAGTTGCATATGTTGAGAACTTATACCCTTTTGTCCAATCAAACTTATCTACAGCCTTGAACAAACCGAGATTACCTTCTTGAATAAGGTCAAGAAGTGTAAGGTCTGGACTTCGTCCTACATATTTTTTTGCAATAGAAACTACAAGTCGAAGATTGGCTCGTGCAAGAAGCATTTTTGCTTCTTCATCTCCAGCTTCAATTCTTTTAGCAAGATCTTTTTCTTCAGAAGCCTTAATCAACGCGTATTGTCCGATTTCTTTCAAATAAATTTGAATTGAATCATATTGACCTGATGATTTGTATGAATATTTATTTTCATCAACATTTACATCAATATTAAGAAGACCGCTGTTTTCAAGAACATCGATACCTGCATCATTAAATTTTTCATATAAATTATCAAGAAAGATAAGATCTGTTTCGATAGTTGGAAAATCTTTTAAGATTTCATCGTATGTTACATACCCTCTTTCCTTTCCTCTTTTGAGAAGTTTGTCTGCTTTTTGTTCTTGTTCAACAGCTTTCTTTTGTACTGGTGTGAGTACCGCTTTTTTTTCAGGAACTTTTTTTGTAACTTTTTTGTTTTCTTTTTTAGTAGAAACTGGCTTTTTTGCTTTTGTAGTTTTATTTTCTTTTTTAACTACTTTTTTTGCTTTACTTTTTTGAACAGTTTTTTTGACCGTCTTTTTTGCTTTTGTGTTTGTTTTTTTCAAAATACGTTTTGCCATATCTGAGTTGTTTGGTTATACCATATTATTAATAAATTGACAATCTTTCTCCCCGATAGTGTGTATAAGTTTTTTATAATCTTCGATTTGTTTCAATATAGATGAAACATCTTGATCTGAAGAATGTAGTTTCATTTTTAATTCTTTATTTTTATTTTTTAAAAGTGAAAGCACATATTGAGAAAATACTTCTTTAAATTCATTTCGAACAAGTTTTTCTTCTTTTTCATATAATTCCTCGATTTGAAATAATTTCTTTTCATCGATATTTTCTAGATTTATACTACTTAAATTATATGTTTTAAGAAATTCTTCTATAGTATTTTTAATCTCTGGATTAATTTTTGAAAAGAAACTTATATAAGAACTTACGATTGGCTCTTGTTCTATTTTTTCTACTCTTTCATATTGTCGGATATTTTTTGATTCAATTTCAGAAGAACCCAACGAAAGATCACTCCAAATAATAGCTGAATTAATAGAAAGTAGTGTCGAAATTTTTTCTATGAAAAAATTCTTTTCACTATATGTATGGACTCGTCGAAGCAAAGGAAGTATTCGCTCTTGATATGCCTTGATACGCTTTCTTTCATCGGATATTTTTGCAATAAGTCGACTTACAAATTCAATAATATGGATAGAACCTTTAATAATATTTTTCCAAAGCTCTGGATTATCTTTTATAGTATCTGCAGGGTCTTTTGCACCTTCATAATATGCAATTTTTACATCAAGCCCTTGATTAATTGCCATTTCCCAAACTTTTGCAGTAGTGGTAAGACCAGCACTATCGCTATCGAATGCGAGAAGAAGATTAGGTGTGAGTTTAGAAATAATTTGAAGCTGGTCTTGAGTAAATGCAGTACCTGATGATGCAACTGTATTAGAATATCCCATTTGATGAGACATAATCACATCCATTTGCCCTTCTACGAGAATCACAAAGTTATGTTTTCGAATTGATTGTTTTGCAAAATTTAATCCATACAATACATGAGACTTGCTAAACAAGGAGGTTTCGGGACTATTTACATACTTAGGAGTGTCTTTTTGTTCAGGAATAAGCACTCGACCTGTGAAGGCAATTACTTTTCCATTTGAATCAAAAATTGGAAACATAATTCTTCCTCGGAATCTATCATACACTCGCCCGTTTTCATGTTTAATTACCAAGCCACTTTCAAGAATTTCTTTTTCATCAAAAGAATTTTTGAGTTCGGTATACAACAAGTTCCATTCATCTGGAATAAAACCAATTCGAAACTGTCTAATAGTTTGTTCGCTCAATCCTCTGCCTGAAAGATATTCTTGTGCTCGAATGTCTTTTTGTAGATGAGATTGAAAAACAAGACAGGCTTTTTCTAAAATTGCATATGAATCTTTTTTTTCTTTTGAATCTGTTTTTTGTAATTCAAGTGTAACCCCCGCCTGCTCTGCAAGTTGTTTAAGAGCATCAAAGAATTCTATTCCCTCTATTTCTTGTACAAATGTGAAGATATCACCTTTCTTTCCGCACCCAAAACACATAAACGAACCCCGATGTGGTGCAACAAAGAATGAAGGGGTTTTTTCTCCATGAAACGGACAGAGACCCTTGAGGTTAATTCCTGATTTTTCAAGTTTAATATAACGAGAAACAACTTCCTCGATGGGAAGTCGTTCCTTTATTTCTTGTATTTGATGATTATTTTGCATCTTCGTTAAAGTAGATTACTCCACTCCAATGTCTGATTCGTTTTGTTGTATTTCTCGTTCGATTTCCAAAACAGCTGCATGTTTTTTACTTCCCTCAAATCCTGTTCCTGCTGGAATAAGTCGTCCAATAATAACGTTTTCTTTAAGTCCTGTGAGCTTGTCTACTGAACCCTTAATCGCATTATTGATAAGTACTCGGTTTGTATGTTGGAACGATGCTGCTGAAAGGAAACTTGATTTTGTGATTGCAACTTCTGCAATACCAAGGATAAGCGCTTCCGATTTAGCTTTTTCTTGTGTTTCTGAAAGTTCTTCGTTAGCAGTGTCGAATGTATCAAGTTCAACAACATCACCAACTGTAAGTGTTGTGTCGCCTGATTCTGTAACTCGAACTCGTGAGAACATTTGCCGCACAATAACTTCAATATGCTTTCGTGAGATAGGTTCTCCCTGAAGTTCATAAATCTTATTGATTTGCCCAATCATATATTCTTGAGCCGCTTCTTTTCCTGCATATTTGAAGAGTTCTACAAGATCAGCAGACCCATCAGTAATAAGTTGTCCCTTTTTAACCTCTTGTCCTACTTTTACAAGTGGAGTTCGTGTATGTGGAAATACATATTCCATTTGTTTTTTGGTTTTACTTCCTGCTCCACCAGAAACAATAATTGTTCTATCTTTTCCTGCTTCTTTAACTTCCAAAACAAATCCTTCTCCCTTTGCAACAACTGCTGGACTTGTAGGCTTTCTTCGTTCAAAGATTTCTTCTACTCGAGGAAGACCTTGTGTAATGTCTCCACCAACAGAGGCAGTACCTCCGGCGTGGAATGTTCGCATAGTAAGCTGTGTTCCTGGTTCTCCAATCGCTTGAGCTGCAACTGTTCCTACCGCTTCTCCAAGATCTACCATCTCGTCTTTTCCAAGATCGAGTCCATAACATTTTGCACAAATTCCATGTTTTGTTTTACATGTAAGTGGTGAAAATACTGCAACTTCTTTTACACCAGCTGCTTCAACTTTTTGCGCATCTTCTTTTTTAAGAGTTTGTCCTTTCTTGAAGATAACTGTTCCGTCTTCTGTTGTAATATCTTTTGCAACAACTCGTCCTCGAATCTTCTTTGAAATTGAAATATCAATTCCTGAATCTGATTCAAGTCCAACAACAACATGATTTGAAGTTCCACAATCATGTTCTGTTACTACTACATCTTGTGCTACCGAGAAAAGCTTTCGAGTAAGATATCCGGCTCGAGCTGTGTTAAGAGCGGTGTCAGAAAGCCCCTTTCGTGAACCATGAGTAGTCGTGAAATACTCGATAGGTGTAAGACCTTCTTTTGATGAAGAAAGTACTGGATACTCAATTGTTTCTCCAACTGAGTTTTGAATAAGACCTTTCATACCTGCCATTTGAGTAATTTGAGAAAGAGAACCTCGAGCTCCTGATTTCCACATATCATATACTGAACCATTTCTGTCGAGAGTATCTGGAATCAATTTTTCAACATCGTTTTTTGCTCCGTGCCAAATTTCAATAATCTTTCGATACCGTTCATCATCAGAAAGATATCCTTCGTTGTATTGATTAATAATTTCATTTACTTTTACTGTTGCAGAATTAATAACATCAAATTTCTTTTCTGGAATTTGAATATCATCAAGTCCCCATGTTGTTCCTGATTTTGTAGCAAATCCAAATCCAAACTTCTTTATTCGATCAAGAGTTTCAGTAACATATCGAATTCCTTTTTTATCAATAAGTTCATCTACAATTTTTTGCATTCTTGATTTATCAATCTCTGCATTAATAAATGCAAAGTCATCTGGAAGAACATCGTTAAACAAAATTCGCCCTACAGTTGTTTCAATAGGCTTCTCTTCATACTCAGCAAGTTTTGTTCCTGCCTTTCCTTTCACAAGAATTTTTGCTCTAAGATCAATTGACCCATAATCAGCAGCAGTAATAGCACTGTTTGGACCAGGGAAATACTTTCCTTCTCCTCGTGCACCTTCTTGCATTTTTGTAACCCAAAAACATCCGAGAACAATATCGAGAAGTTTTGCAGAAACAACAGGTTCTCCACTACCAGGTTTCAAAATATTAAGGTGTGCGGCCATCACTTCTCGAGCTTCATATTGTGCAGCTTCAGAAAGTGGTACGTGCACCGCCATCTGATCTCCATCGAAGTCAGCGTTAAAGGCTGTACATACGAGTGGATGTACTTGAATAGCATTTCCTTCAATAAGAATTGGTTGAAAAGCTTGAATACCAAGTCGGTGAAGTGTAGGTGCTCGGTTTAGGAACACATACTTATCTCGAATTACTTCTTCAAGAATTTCCCAAACTTCTGGTGTTCCATCTTCAATAAGCTTTCCTGCTCCTCGAACATTGAACGCAAGTTCTTTTTGCATCAATCCAGAAATTACATAAGGACGGAAAAGTTCAAGTGCCATTCTTTTTGGAAGACCACATTGATTAAGATTAAGAGTAGGTCCAACCACGATTACTGATCGTCCTGAATAGTCTACTCGTTTACCAAGAAGGTTTGCTCGAAAAAGTCCTTTCTTTCCTTTAAGGTTATCTGCGATAGATTTAAGAGGTCGCTTTTGTGCAGGATTTGAACCGGCAAAGGCTTGAGAACCTCGTCTCATTGAGTTATCAATAAGTGCATCAACTGCTTCTTGAAGAATTCTCTTTTCGTTTCGAAGAATAACTTCTGGTGCATGAATTTCTTTCAACTTTTTAAGTCGATTGTTTCGGTTGATAACTCGTCGGTACAAGTCGTTAATGTCTGATGTAGCAGATCGTCCACCATCAAGTGCAACCATTGGCCGAAGTGCAGGAGGGATAACAGGTAGTCGTGTAAGGAACATCCATTCTGGTCGGATATTAGACTTAATCATTGATTTAATGATACTGATTCGCTTATTTGCTTTTTCTTTTCCTGGTCCTTTAATTAAAGGATATCCTTCTTCAAGTTTTACAAGAAGAGCTTTAAGGTCAAGATTTTTTAAGATTGAATAAAGTGCCTCTGCTCCAATTTCTGCATCAAACAAAGTTGAGTACTTCATTGAGAACTTGTGGTACATAACCTCATCAAGTACAACTCCAACTTGGATACTTTCGATTTCTCGTTTTGTATCTGTAAAGAGTTTCTTTAATGCTTCTTTTGTTTTTTCATCAGTAGCAGTTTTTGTTTTTGATTTAAATTCACTATCAAGTTCTCGAACAAATCGATCTCGTTCATCTTCGTGAACTTTTGTAATCAAGTATCCAGCAAAATACACTACTTTTTCTACATCAGTTGGCCCCATTCCAAGGATCAATGAGATTCGTGAAGGCATAGATTTAAGGAACCAAATATGTGATACAGGAGTTGCGAGGTCAATATGTCCCATTCGTTCTCGTCGAACGATAGATCGTGTGATTTCTACCCCACACTTCTCACATACAATTCCTTTATATCGGATTCCCTTATACTTTGCACAGTAACATTCATAGTCTCGCTCTGGTCCAAAGATTCTTTCATCAAAAAGACCGTTCTTTTCACTTCGTTGTGTTCGATAGTTGATTGTTTCAGGTTTTGTTACTTCTCCATGTGACCATGACAGAATCTCTTCTGGAGATGCGACCTTAAGCTCAATTTGAGCAATATCGTTTTGTTTTGTGTGTTGCTTTTTCATAAGTATGAATGTTACTAATTATTCTTCTAATAATTTTTTATCTTCCTTCTCAATGATATTCACGTTAAGTCCAAGTCCTCGAAGATTATTTAAGAGCACATTGAATGATGCTGGAATGTTTGCTTCTTTAATAGACTCTCCCTTTACAATAGAATCAAATGCAGCCGATCGACCTACAATATCGTCTGATTTATATGTAAGAATTTCCCGTAGAGAGTGAGCCGCTCCATGTCCAAGAAGTGCCCACACCTCCATTTCTCCAAATCTTTGTCCTCCGTTTTGTGCTCGTCCTCCAAGTGGTTGTTGAGTAATAAGAGAGTATGGTCCTGTTGATCGCATATGAATCTTATCTTCAACCATGTGGTGAAGTTTCAACATATACATGTATCCAACAGCAACATCTTGATCAAATTTTTCTCCTGTTCGCCCATCAAAGAGTGGCATTTTTCCTGATCGATCAAATCCTGCTTTTTCAAGTTCGTCTTTGATTTCTTCTGCAGTAGCTCCTGAGAACGCAGGACAAATAGCTTGATATCCAAGTGCTTGTGCAGCAAGACCAAGGTGAAGTTCGAGAATTTGTCCAAGGTTCATTCGTGATGGTACTCCAAGTGGTGTAAGGATAATATCAACCGGTCGTCCATCTGGCATGTATGGCATATCTTCTTCTGGAAGAATTCGAGAGATAACTCCCTTGTTACCGTGTCGTCCAGCAAGTTTATCTCCGGCTTGAATATTTCGAAGTTGAGCAATCTCGATATGAATTCTCTTAAGAATTCCTGATTCGAGTTTATCTCCGTTTTCTCGTGAGAATACTTTTACCCCTACAACTCGTCCTTGTTTTCCTCCTTCTACTCGTTCTGATGTATCTTTTACATCTCGAGCTTTATCTCCAAAGATAGATCGAAGAAGTCTTTCTTCTGGTGTAAGTTGTGATTCTCCCTTAGGTGTAATTTTTCCAACAAGAATATCTCCAGGTTTTACTTCTGCTCCAATTCGAATGATTCCTTCTGCATCAAGGTTCTTAAGTTTGTTTTCTGATACGTTGGGAATATCAGGAGTTGTTTGTTCTGGTCCAAGTTTTGTATCTCGAACATTCACAACCACTTCTTCCATATGAATAGATGTAAGTGTAGAATTTTTTACAAGTTTTTGTGAAATAATAATCGCATCTTCATAGTTGTTTCCTGACCATGACATAAATGCCACAAGAAGGTTTTTACCGAGTGCGATTTGTCCATGTTCTGATGAAGAAGTATCAGCAAGAAGTTCACCCTTCTTAACTTTTTGTCCAACTTGTACTACTGGTCGATGGTGATGGTTTGTAAATGAGTTTGTTCGAACAAAGTTATCAAATTCATATGACACTTTTTTGCCCTTATCATCTGACACTTCAATCTTTCGCCCATCAAGGTAAGAAACTGTACCGTTTATATCACTTCGAACGATTCGTGAGTTGTTTGCAAGTACAAGTCCTTCTGTACCTGTTGCAACAAGCGGAGCTTCTGCTTGAAGAACTGGAACAGCTTGTTTTTGCATGTTTGAGGCCATAAGTGCTCGGTTAGCTTCGTCGTGGTTCAAGAATGGAATCATACTTGTAGCAATAGAGAATGCTTGGTTTGTTGCGATGTCCATATAATCTACTTCTGTTGAAGCAACAATTTCTGGTTTACCATTATGTCGTACACTCACAAGTTTTTGTACAAACTTTCCATCTTTATCAAGTTCATGTGCGGCGTGAGCAATCTTAAATCCTTCCTCTTCAAGAGCGTTTAGATATACGATTTCACCTGTTACCTTTCCTTTTGCAACTTTTACATAAGGAGTTTCGATAAGACCAAAGTTGTTTACTTTACAATAATTAGTAAATCGTAGAATAAGACCAATGTTTGGACCTTCTGGTGTTTGAATAGGACAAACTCGTCCGTATTGTGATGGGTGTACATCTCGAACTTCCATACCCGCTCGTTCTCGTGTAAGTCCTCCTGGTCCGAGTGCGGAGATAGTTCGTAAGTGTTCAATTTCGTACAAGAGGTTGTCTTGTGTCATGAACTGTGACAGTTGGTTTGTTGTAAAAAATTCTTTAATTCGAGCTTGAAGTGGTCGAGGAGAAATGAAGTTCATAGGAAGAACTGTATCAGTTTCGATTGTAGACATTCGGTTTTGAATGTTTCGTTTCATTTGAGTCATACCAGTTCGAACTTTTGCTTGGAGCATTTCTCCTACAAATCGAACTCGTCGTGATCCCATGTGATCAATATCATCTGGTTGTGCATGTGGAGTATGATTGAGTGTAACGGCGTGTTTTATAATAACAGCAAAATCACTGAGGCCAATGAGTTTGTTCTTGAGTGTTTTTTCATCTGTAGGAAGACCAAATCGGTTGTTAAATTTGAATCGTCCAACTGGAGAGAAGTCATACCGCTCTTCATTGATAATTGAATTTACAAATTCTTTTGCGTTATCAAGAGTTGCAAGGTCTCCATCTCGAAGTCTTTTATAGATGTCGAGGTATGCAGCATCTACGGTCTTAACTTCATCCTTCTTAAGTGTTTTTGTGATTCCTTCAAGAGCTTTTTCATCATCTTTAAAGAGATCAAGTATTTTTTCATCTGTATCTGCTCCAAGCACTCGAAGGAATGTTGTTGCATGGAATTTTCGGTTTTTATCGATTCGAACATACACAAGATCATTTGCATCTGTTTCAAATTCAATCCAAGCTCCTCGAGCAGGAATGATCTTTGCCCCAAAGTAACTTCGTCCTCGAATTAGATTTGAAGTAAAGATAACTCCAAATGATCGTGCGAGTTGTGGAACAATAACTCGTTCAATTCCGTTAATAATAAAAGTTCCGTGACGAGTCATCAACGGAAAGTCAGCCATAAAGATCTCTTGTTCTTTTTCTGAACCGAGAGTTTTATTTATGAGTTTAATCTTGAATTTGAGAGCTGCTTCGTATGTCAGTTTGTTTTCTCGTGCATACTTCTCATCAAATTTTGGTTCTTCCATTTCAAAATCAACAAAATCCATTTCGAATTTTTTTCCAGAATAATCTGAAACTGGAGAAAACTCTCGAAGGACATCTTTGATTCCATCTGTAAGAAGCCATTTGAATGACTTTACTTGTCCTTCAAATAAATCTGGAAGTTCAAGTAACGGTTTCTTATAATTTTTAAAATACTTTTTTTCTCGTGCACCAACCTTGTGCACATCCGTGTTGAACATGTTCATAATTAATACCCCTTTATTTATTTAGTTGCCCCTTATAAATACACAAAAAATCCGTACATACCTGTGGATTTTTGATTTTTAAAATTATTTGCTATACTTTTGACGTCAAAACAAAAGATAAAAAATAAAAGTTTCCCCATATCATTACTCAGTCGCTTATTCGCGATTATATTATAAATAAAGAAAAAATCAAGTAGTTTTCCACATATTTTGCTTGACTTGACCCACTTTTGACACTTTTACCCTCCTTGTGTCCGAATTTGGGTCTTTTTTAGTATAAAAAGTCTATTTCTGCCCTTCCCGCCACTTATCAATTTCTTTATGATTTCCACTCAGTAAGACATCTGGAACTTTATAATTTTTATTTTTATACTTTAAAACTTCTGGGCGAGTATATACAAGTGGTGAAGAAATTCGATTCTCCTCTACAGAGTCAATATCTCCAAGTACACCTTCGATATTTCGAGAGATGGCATCAATCATAATCATTGCCGGTAATTCTCCTCCTGTGAGTACATAGTCTCCAATTGAAACTTTTTCGCATGGAAACATTTCAAGAATCCGAGCATCTATTCCTTCATATCGTCCACACACAAAGATGATGTTTTTTGTTTGTTTAACACATTCTTTTGCTTGTGTATTTGTAAATTGAGTTCCAGATGGCGTAAAAAAAACTATTTTATAATCTGTTTTTTTCCCAATTGCTTTATTGATCGCCTTCGCAACTGGTTCTGCCCGCATTACCATTCCTGGTCCACCACCATATGGTTTGTCATCTACCCGATCCTTTTCTTTCAAAAAATCAATAGGATTATAAAAAGATACTTTTATTTTTTTATTAGAAATAGCTCGCCTCAAAATTGAAGCGTCGAGATAGGAAGAAAATGAATCTGGAAATAATGTGACTATATGGAAATTCATAAAGTGATAATAGCAGATTAGTGAAGCAAAAACAAAATTAGCACGTCATCCCCGCGAAGGCGGGGATCCAGTGATTTAATTCCTGGATCCTCATCTACATGAGGATGACGTGCTAATTTTGTTTAACCTAAATTTTAATTACATCTCTGCAATCGCCTCATCTACTGATTTTGAACCATGTCCTGTTCGACCATCTGGTTCATTAATTTTTAGATTCACACGAGCGTTGTTTTTCATTCCAACTACTCGAAGGAGTGTTCGGATAGCTTTAGCAGTATTACCGTCTCTTCCGATAATCTTGCCCATATCTTCTTGATCTACCTTAAGTGTCAACAATACACCCATCTCATCAACCGTTCGATTAATCTCAACTTTTTCTGGTTTGTCCACCAACGCCTTAACAACTTGTTCAAGAAATACTTGGTCGAGTTCTTTCATTTTGTTTTATCTTTATCTGCTAAACCGCGTGCACTGCACACTTATATAAATTATCTTATCGAATGACACATTGGTCAATGAAATCGTTTAGGAAAACTTTATATGTAAGCAATTAGCAGTTAGCTATTAGCAAAAAAGAAAAGGCGGACCCTTCGGGTCCGCCTTTTCCATTTTTTTTAAAATGAGTGATTATGCTTGTGTTTCTTCTGTAGGTGTTTCTTCTACTGGAGCTTCTGCAACTTCGGCAGGAGCTTCAACTGGAGTTTCAGCAACCTCTGCTACTGGAGCAACTTCCTCAACTGGAGTTTCCTTCTTAGGTGCAGTCTTCTTTGGAAGTGCGTTTACTTTCTTTTTATCAATAACTTTTTCTGAAACAAGAAGGTTGTGAACTGTATCTGATACTTGTGCACCTTTTGTAATCCATTCTTGTACTCGAGCCTTGTTTAATGTGTTTTGATTCTTTGATCGTGGGTCGTATGATCCAAGTACTTCGATGAATTTTCCTGATTTTGCTGCGTTCTTAGAATCACCAACAACAACCCGAAATACTGGTTCGTGTTTCTTCCCTACTCTTTGTAGTCTTATTTTTAACATGAGCCGTATAATAGCAGAGTGTTTTGTGATAGTCAAATTATTTTAATATCAGTTTTAAAGTGTTTTTAAGTGACTTTTTTGATGAAATACCCTACTATATACTCAATGGAACAAATAAAAATTAGCGTAACTGGACGCGGATCTGGATATTATATTGATCCCAAAACAGAAGAATTTGTAGAAATTCAACCTGACAAAATTAACAAAGCACTACACGGAGATATCGTAGAAATCCGTAGGCTCCCCGATCATATTAATGACAAGCCTCAAGCCGAGGTTCTTAAAGTTATTTCTCGAAGTCGAGAGACTTTTGTTGGGTATATAGAAAAGCAATCTTCAGAACAAGCACGACTTATTCCTGACGATAGACGAGTGTATGTTACTTTTTATCTCTCTCCTGAAGATTCAAAGAAGGTTGAAGCAAATCAAAAAGTTCAAGTCCGAATGACAGACTGGTCGCATCAAGACCCAGATGCTTCTCTTGTTCAAATAATTGGAATGAAGGGTGAACATGAAGTTGAAATGAAGTCTATTCTTCTTGAAAAAGGAATTATTGCAGACTTCAAACCAAGTATCATTACAGAAGCACAAAATCTACAAAAGAAATGGTCTCCTATTCCGCAAGATGAATACGCAAAGCGACGAGACATGCGAGACACTACCACATTCACGATTGACCCTCTCACTGCAAAAGACTTCGACGATGCCCTTTCTATCAAAAAAATCAAAGATGACATGTATGAAATCGGAGTACACATTGCAGATGTATCGCACTTTGTAACTCCCGGATCACAACTTGATCTTGAAGCAAAAGGTCGAGCATTCTCTGTATATCTTGTTGATCGAACCATTCCAATGCTTCCAGAAATTCTTTCTAATGATATTTGTTCCCTCAATCCAAACGAAGACCGACTCGCCTTCTCTGTAGTATTTCACATTAATATGAAAGGTGAAGTGAGCGATACTTGGTATGGAAAAACAGTAATTCACTCTGATAAGAGATATACATATGAAGAAGCACAAGAAATTTTGGATAAAAAAGAAGGTCTCTTCTTTGATGAACTCAACACACTAAACACTATTTCAAAAAATCTTGGTATAGAAAAATTCAAAAACGGAGCAATTAGATTCTCATCAGATGAATTTGAATTCGTACTCGATGAATTTATGTTCCCTATTGCAGTTAAAAAGAAGGAACATATTGAGACACATAGTCTTATTGAAGAGTTTATGCTTCTTGCAAACAAATCAGTTGCAAAGTACATTTACGAACAAGACAAAAAAGTAAATGGAGGAAAAGCAGTTGGCCTTATGTATCGAGTACACAATTCTCCTGATATAGATAAACTTCAAGAGCTTGTGGTGTTTCTTAAAGCTATTGGATACAAACTTGAACTTAAACCCGATGGTACAGTTGATCCAAAAGAAATCAATAAACTTCTTAAAGAAGTAGATGGAAAACCTGAGGAGAATCTTATTTCAAGTGCAACAATCAAAACTATGTCGAAGGCACTCTATTCTACAGAAAACTTGGGGCACTTTGGTCTTGCTTTTGATTACTATACACACTTTACTTCTCCAATTAGACGATACCCCGACCTTATCGTACACCGAATGCTCGCCTACTTCCTTTCAAAAAAAGAAATTCCTGAGAATGAACTTTCTGAATTGTCTGAAATTGCAGCGCATTCATCAGCGCAAGAAATTAATGCCGCTGAAGCAGAACGAGAATCAATTCGATATAAACAAATTGAATATATGTCTCAACATGTTGGAAAAGAATACAAGGGAATTGTTTCTGGTGTTGCAAAATGGGGTCTCTTTGTTCAAATAGAAGAAAACGGAGCCGAAGGTCTTGTGCACATTTCTAAACTTGGAGAAGACTACTTCAAATTTACTGAAAAAGAATACAAAATCTACGGAGAAAAAACCGGAAAATCATATCGACTTGGTGATGAGGTGATGGTGAAAGTTGATGGAGTTAGTTTGGAAGAGAAAAAGTTGGATTTAGGGTTGGTTACAGAAAAATAAAGAAGTATACTTATACGGAAGGAGGATCATATGTCACAAATTCCACTCGAACCAAAACCGTTATCACTTGCTCAAATGAAAAGACGGGCAAGAGAAGTGCACAGTCAATGCAAACAATATCTTGAGCTTTCCAAAAAAGCTCGATCTGTAGCGCCTAGCAAGGACTTTCGCTGCAAAGCATGACAATCCAAATTGATAGGTGGACCCGTTCCGGGTCCACCTTTTCCTTTATAGAATTTGTTTTTTAACTACTTCGCAATCAACACCGCCTCATCAAACTTAATAGAAAGTACCTTAGATGCACCGTCTGTCATTGTAATTCCAAAGATTACGCCTGCTCGTGACATAGTTTCTCGATTATGTGTAATAAGAATAAGTTGAGAATGCTTTGCAAGATTTTCGATCATATCTCCGTATCGTCGACTGTTTGCTTCGTCGAGTGCTGCATCCGTTTCATCAAGAATAATAAATGGAGGTGGATTTACTGACGACATCGCAAAGAGAAGTGCAATAGATGTAAGCGCTCGTTCGCCTCCAGACAACATCATAAGATTCTTTACTTTCTTTCGTGGGAGATTTACATCAATCTCGAGTCCTTCTTCAAACACCTCTTCTTCATCCTCTTCACTACTTATCTTTTTCTTTTCGAGTTTCAATGCAGATTCTCCTCCATCAAACATAACCGAAAAGAATTTTGTAAATTGGGCATTAATTTTTGAGAGTCCGTTTGCAAATCGTTCTCCAATTTCAACATTAAGTTGTTCAATAACTTTTTGAAGATCGAGAGATGCAGATGTAAGGTCTTCCATTTCTTTTTTAAGAAATTCATCTCGTGTAACTGCTTCTTCGTATTCGTTCATTACATCATCACTTGCACCAACGCCAATTTCTTCAAGTCTAATCTTGAGTCGCTCCAATACTCGTCTTCGTTCCTTCTGAATTGACCGTACTTCACCAAGCACTGTAGCATCTTCTTTTGAAGCAAATTCTCCTATCACTCTTCCAACAAGGGTAAGTCCTTCTCGAACTTCCATATTGAATTCTTCTGTATCCTGATCAAGTTCTCGTTGTGCATATTGCAAAGAAGAATACTGGCTAGAAAGCTCTGTTTTTTGATTCATCAATTGAATAATTTCAATATTTGAAACAGGCTTTTGTGCATGAGTAATTTGTGATTGAATTTCACTTTGTTTTGTTTGAAGTGAATCTATTTGTGCTCTAATTCCCTCAATTTTGCCTGTATATGAAGACTTTTCCTTTTCTAGGTCTGTAATTTGCTCTGCAATATCTTCGAGTGCAACTTCTTCTTTCTTATCTCCTGACAAATATGATTCAAAATATGCAATGAGTTTTTCAATTTGAGTTCGTACACTCTCAATTGAATCAAATTGCACTTGTTTAAGCTCCGCAATCTTTGATTCTAGTTCTTCTTTTTTCAAAATTACTTTCTCATCTGTATTGTGATGAGATTTTGATTGAAGAGTTTGAAGAGTTTTGATTTGTCCTTCAAGTGTTGCAATTGCTCGCACTACTTCATATTCATTATCTTGAAGTGTTCGTATTTGATTTCGGATATTTTGCAATTCTTGATTCAAAGAATCTACAACAGAAGTATCGTTTGTTTGATGCGAAGAAAATTCTTCTATCTTCTTGTTTAATTCATCAAGTTGATTTTTGATTGAAATCAAGTCGGCAGTTTTCTTTTTTGCTTCCTGCAGGTATGTGTATTCTTTTGAAATATACTCACAGTATTTTTCTTGAAGTTCTTTTTTGATTTCAATTGATTTCTCAACTTTTTCTACCTGCTTCTTCAAAAACCTGATATGCGGAGCAATTTCTCTCCGAAGAGATTCTACTTGTGCAATATTCTCTGCTGTTTTTTCTAATTTCTTTTCTGTATCTTGTTTTCTATATTGAAAAAGTCGAAGCCCGAGTGCGTCCTCGAGCATTTCTTTTCGTTCCTTAGAACTTGTATTGAGAATTCTATCCGCCTCACCTTGTGAAATAATATGATGTCCTGTTGAACCAATATTTGCTCCTGCAAGAAGTTCTTGAATATCTTTAAGTCGAACCTTTGATGTATTTATAAAATATTCATTTTGACCATCTCTATGTACAACTCGCTCAAGAGTTACTTGATCAAAATCAATTTGAAGAAGTCTATCACTATTATCAAATGTAATTTTTACTGAAGCTTTGTTTTGTCGACCAATCTTGGTTGTTCCATTAAAGATAAGATCCTCACCCTTCTTACCTCGAAGAGACTTGATTGATTGTTCTCCAAGTACAAATCTAAATGCCTCTGCAACATTAGACTTACCCGAACCATTTGGTCCTACAATAGAAGAAATCGCCGATTCAAAAGAAAAAGATTCCTTCTTCGCAAAAGACTTGAATCCAGATATTTCGAGAGATGTGAGTCGCATATATCAGTATTATACATTATGTTTTTATTCTCGCGAAGACCGTTTTAATATTCTTTATTAGAGCACCACCCCCCGTCTTTACAAGCAAAGTATTAGCACGTCATCCTCGCGCAGGCGAGGATTCAGGTTTAGAATTACATGACCTTGTATATGTATAGTGGATAATATGAAAGAAGAAAGTTATGTATATATACTTACAAACAAAAGAAACGGAACATTATATATAGGTGTAACAACCAATTTGGAAAAAAGAATAGAAGAACATAGATTAAAGATACGAGAAGGATTTACAAAGAAATACAATCTACACAAACTTGTATACTATGAAGTACATTACAGTATAGAAGATGCAATTGTGCGAGAGAAACAATTAAAGCATTACAATAGAGAATGGAAGCTTCGTTTGATCGAAGGGTCTAATCCTA
>JBDLUA010000025.1:0-30015 GCA_039805545.1 Candidatus Parcubacteria bacterium | reverse complement strand
ACTATACCTTAATATCTTTTTCATATTTTTTTATGTACCAAATAAATATCTGGAAATAATTGATTGTACTCATAAATAGAATTATTTTTGATTCTTGTATCAAACCAAAAATGACCTGGTGAAGACATTACAACAAAATCAGAAAATGTATCCAAGAAATCTTTTGTATACATAATATTTTGAATAGGTATTTGTTTTTTAAGATTTTGCATTGCTTTAAAATCTTGTGTTGCGTTAAGTGTACTATGTGGCAAAAGAGCTACCTCCCAATCAAGTACAAAATAATACTCTCTTTGTGTTGAACCATAATAAAATCTAGGCAAATAATGTGGCGGTGAATCAGTTACAACAGGCAGCCCGATTGGTAAAGGATTATCATACGCAGGTGGTATAAGACTTACATTTGTTTTTATTTCTTTGATTCCCAGATATACAGGCATACATACAAAAATTGCAACAAAAGTACTGTATATAATTTTAGAATAAAAGTTTGGATGCACCTGAGGTATAACACGAGAAAAAAAAGAAGAAGAAATAATACAAAATCCAAGAATAAATATAAGCATATATCTATCAAGAAACATCGATTGAAAATATAAAGAATAGAAATATATGACAATAGGAAACGAAATTGATAATACAGATATAATGAGAGCAAGACCTTCACCTCTTGTTTTAGTTTCTACTTTATATTTAAAATAAATTTTCAATAAAACAAAGAATAATCCCGTACTCAAAAGAACATAGTACATAGATTTCTCGCTAGCGTATAAATTAATTAATGTATCTATATTTGGTTTCAAAATCCAAAAATGCGGTTTACTCAATTCTAACGTTTTTTTGAAAGCTGGGATAAAAGGCAAAAAAAGTACCCAGCCCGCAAAAGAATAGAAATAATACCACCATCTTAATCTCTTATGTATTAAATCGGACAAGAATACACTCAATGTAAAAAGTAAACTATATGCAAATCCGAAAAAATGAACAAGCGGTAATAAACCATTAATAAGAAAAAGTTGAATAATTATAAATTTATTTGGTTTTTTCTCTTCTTCGTATTTTATACTGATAAAAAACAATAAACAGGTAAGGGCGATTAATAATCCATAAAATCGTGCCTCACTATTTTGAAACATAATAATTGTAGAGAAAGCAAAAGTAATTAATGTTGCAAGTGTTGCACTTTTTTCTCCATATATTTTTTTTAAAGAAACGAATAATAAAATTGCACCAACTGCAACACCTAAACTCGAGAAAAGTCTTAAAGATACAATTGAAGGAGAAAATATTTTTGACCAAAACCAAACAATAATAAAATAGGCATAGTTTCCAGCATTTATACTATCTGTTGCAAAAGAAAGCATAGAAAAGAAAGTTGGTCTCGAAGCAGAATAATACGTCAATATTTCATCCATCCAAGCATACTTAACAATCGAAATAAGAATACAGTTAAGAATCAAAGAAAAACTGAATATGCTTACAGGTGAGTAAAACCACTTTTTCATCTATTTAATAATATCACACCACAAATCCAAGACATACTTCACATTCTAGGCACAACACTCTTTTTTAAGTATTATGTAATATATGCAGGTTATTTCTTTTTTAAAAAAGAATTTTACAAAATATTCTCATTTTTTACTTTTTTTTACATTATCTGTTTTTTGGCTTTTTTATATCGAAGCAAGTATTAAAACATACTGGGTTATAACTTTTTTTGATCCTGCAGATTATATATTTTTAGCAAAACATTTTTTTGGAATACCTCAAGAAGGAATGCTATTTTTACCTGATTTTAATCAAAGATGGCAAGAATTTTTAACTCTTATACCTTTTCGTCAAATAGGTATAGGTACATTTTACATACTTCTTGAAAAGATTTTTGGTTCATATGCAATTATTTGGGGACCTGCTATTTTAAAAACATTCATCGCAGCATCTTATGCATACTTGTGTCAGATATGGCACAACAAAATTAAATCTGTGCCAAGTTGGGTTTGTTTTGTAGTACTTATTTTTACAACTACCGTCTGGGTAAATGGAAACTCTATGTGGAGCGAACCTTTTATCCGAATACTGTTTGTACTATTGCTCGCTTTGTTTATTCAAAGGATTGGTGCACAATATTCTTCTCTACGTTTTATAGGTGCTCTTTTTATTTTATTCTTGCTGCTTGTGAATATTAAAATTCAATGGATTCTCCTAGGTGTTCCCCTTCTTCTCTATGAAGCTGGTGAATTTATTTTTCAGAAAAAAATAAAACAAGGAATTATAACTATTTTACTTACAGCACTACTTCCTTTAAGCGTACTTACAATCAATAGTATAGGTTGGAACTATTATGGAATTATTGCAGGAAACAGCCTACATACAATTCTTAAAGAAGAGAGTAAGGGATCTTCCTTTTTGTATACCGTTTGTCAAAAAGAAGAAATCATAAAATTATCAACACGATTTTGTAATGAAAAAAAATATTCAATGAATGGAACATGGGGCGACTTTATGAAATATCAATACCCTACTCAAGATTTGAAAGAATTAATAATGGCAATGGACACCTTATCAAAAGACATGGTTGATAATTCTCCTCAAGCATATTTCAAAACAGTAAAAGAAAATTTTTCTAATCTTACAAACTTTCCTGCTGCAAAAAACAATGAAAAAGGAATTATTCCTACACTTGTAGACATAGCTTGTATCATTGTTAGTGTAGTAGGACTCCTAAATTTTAAGACAAGAAGAATCGCTCTATTTTGTTTGATATTATGGATAGTTCCTCTTATTGGTGCACATGTAGCGATATGGGATGTTAGATATGTAACACCGATGGCGGGAATACCTATACTTGGAGCAATTTGTATTATGAGATTATATTTTGAAAACAAACTTCCACCTCTCCCTAATCACTAATTAACAAGATAGATTAACACGTAAAGATTTTATTTATTTCTTCTCCACCTCAATCTTCCTTCCAAAAAAATCACTTCCCATTTGAGCAAAACGTTCAGTGAGATCAGATGAATAAAAATGTATAATCCCCTCCCTTCCTAATTTCTTTTCAAGATTAGAATGTTTTACTAAATACTGTTTTACTTTTTTGGGAATTATTTTTTCTCCAGAAATAATAGCGACCTTTTTGCCCACTATCTTTTTGATCTGTTTTTCAAACACACCATAGTGAGTACATCCTAAAATAAGTGTATCTATCTTTTTTTGAATGAGTGGCTGAAGATATTTTTCAAGTGCCATTTGAGAAATTTTTGTATTACTCTCTCCATACTCAACAATCGGAACAAGAAGTGGACATCCCTTTTGAAAAATTTTAATATCAGAATTTAATTTATGAATCTCTCGTACAAATGCTTCGCTCGCAACCGTACCTTCTGTTGCAATAACACCTACCTTTTTATTTTTTGTTTTTACAACAGCCTCCTCTGCAGATGGAATCAATACTCCGAGTACTCTTTTATTTAGATGATTTTGTATCAAATACTCTTGTTGAATTTTTCGAAGTGCATCGCTAGAAGCAGTATTACATGCAAGAATTACTAATTCACAGTTTTTTGAAAACATAAACTCAACAGCTTCTTTTGTGAATTGATAAATTAATTCTTTAGAACGAGAACCATATGGTGCTCGAGCAGAATCTCCATAATACATGTAGTTATATTGAGGAAGTTCTTTTACAATTTCACGTAAAATATTTAGACCTCCAAATCCTGAATCAAACACACCTATAAACTTCTGATTCTTTTTTCTCATAAAAAACTAGTATACCATTTAAAAAGTAGGCCCACCCCGGTTTCCCGAGGTGGGCACAACAACCTTCCGGCAGAATACCAACACATACCGGGTTCCAAACGAAAATATCTAAATTCATACTACACCTTTTTATAAAAAAGTGAATATCTTTATACATGTTTAAAAAAAGAAGAGTACAATTAAAGTAAACCCTGCAAGGAGGATATATGAGAAAAATCCAACTGTCCTTTTTGGAATACCTTCAGCGACAAATAATAGCCATGAATCATCCTGTCCATTGGGAGCGTGCACGCAAACTCTTAGGACGTGAACCTACTCCAAGAGAAGTACATCTAATCTGGGAAGAATTGATGTGTGGCTATTTCTTCTCTCGAAGATATTCCTACCCAACTGACTGATTACTCGTCAAGGTCCGCCTCGTGAGAGGCGGACTAAATTTGTTATACTGTAATCTAAACAAATAGCACCTCCATGAACCCCAATGCTCTTCCCTGCAAAAACTGTGGTCACCGCAAAAGTGATCATCAAGAATTACCTTCACCTCCAAAATGTGATGAAATCAAAGATGGATACACCCTCAGTCTGCTAGAATGTGTCCAAGGTGAAGGTTTTCAATCCAAAGAACTCCCCTCTTCCAATCCGGATTGAGGGGGTCTTCTTTTTTATTTTTTATCTATAAGTTTCTTTAAGGTTTTAATTTCTTTTTCAATTTCCTTCAAACCATTCATGAAGAATTCTGGTTTAGTTGTATCGATTCCAATGTCTTTAAAAATTTTATATGGAGACTTTGAACCACCTGCAGATAAGAATTGCTCTATTTTTGTTAAAAACTTTTTATCTTTTTTATATTCAGCGTAGAGTGCAGATGATACAAGTTCACCAAATGCATATGAATATACATAAAAGAATCTTCGAATGTGTGACCAATTTACAAAGAAATATCCGTCTTCAATATCAAGCTTAAATGCAGGACCAAGATATGCTTTCATATGTTTATTCATAAGATTTGCAATTTCTTCTTTTGAAACAAAACCTTTTTCTCGAACAAGTAAATGAAGTTCATGTTCAAAATTAAAACATGCAATTTGTCTAAATATAGTAGAAACACTCCCATTTATTTTATCATGTAGTGCAATAACTTTTTCTGTATCTGAAAGTGTTTCAAAAACTTCTTCAAATGCAAAATTCTCAAATAAGGTGCTCGCAACTTCAGCAACAGAGATTGTATATTCTTGATACAGAGGTTTTTGTATCTTAGATAGTTCGCTATGGAACGCATGTCCCATCTCATGTGCAAGAGTATTCACTGAACGGTATGAGTTTGTGTAGTTATGCATCACAAAAGTAGGAACTCCAATTTCTCCAAAACAGTATGCACCCCCTCTTTTCCCTATCTTTGGATATACATCAATTTGTCCCTTTTGAATAAATTCGTCAAACTTTTTTGCGTATTTTTCATCAACCTTTGAGAATGCGCTCATCAAAATCTTGTATGCATCTTCAAATGCATACTCCCGTTCTATTTTTCCAATACTTACACCTCTCGCAGAATAATCAAGTATATCTTCTTTAATTAGTTTTGCTTTTAATTTATAAAACTCATGTGCAATCTTAAAGTTCTTTGTTACCGTATCCACAAGATTTATAACTGTCTTTTCATCATTTTGATATGAAAGTAATGTTGATTCATATGGTTTTTTAAATCCTCGAAGTTCATCTTCTACTTTCTTTTTTGTGTATACAGCATTAATTTCAGATTCAGCAAAATCAGACACTTCGATAAATGCGTTGTTTATTTTTTTATGTAAGGCCTTTCGTTCTTGTGTTGGATAATCATACAGTCGAGACAGTGCCTCTGCTACCGAAACTTCTTTTCCGTCTAATTCTACCTTTTTTGAAGACAATACCGAATCAACACCTCGCTCCCACATTCCCTCTGATGGTTCATATAACAAACTTAATAGTTTTTCTTCTCCTTCACTTAAATTATGTTTTGTGCTCTTCCAAACAGTTTCAAGAAAATAATGAAAATGAGAAAGTGTTTTATCTGAAAGAATTTTCTTTTGAACATCTTTTGATATTTTTGCGATAGTAAGTTCAAAAAACACAACTTTATTTTTTAGTTTTACATATCTATCAAAAACTCTACTGAGTTCTCCTTTTACTTTTTTATTTTCACCATCAACATCTTTTCGAAGATAAAAGTATAGGTATGCTTTAATAGCGGTATTCTCTTTTAGTTTTTCATATTCAGAAAGTGACTGAAGAAGTTTTTTTGCATCCTGTGTATATGAGGTATCTTTTTTCCATTTCTTTTCAAATTGAGAGAATTGCTTTTCAGCAGCTTGAATATCTTTCTCTATCTGTGGATCGGAATCAGATTTATAAAATAATGTAAAATCCCACTGTGTTTTTAGCTTTGGCATACAGGCATTATAAAGAAAAGATAAAAAGTGGCAAATGCCGCAGGCCCTTCGGGCCTGCGGCATTTATTCAACAAAAGGTTTATACCCTTCTATAAATCTATTCATGTCATGCAAAATTACCGCATCAGGGCTACCCCTGAGCACCATTCCGTCTAAATACATCAGACTCCGAATAATCGCAAAGATGCCCTTTTCAAAATGCATTCCAGATAATACACCTAGCTTAATTGTTTGCATCATTTGCTGAGTTAAACTTTTTTCACTCACACTCTTACCACCAAAGTCTTTGTATAGTTCTAAAAACTTTTCTTCAAAATTTTTAAATTGTGTACCTTCGAGTTCAACATCAGACATTTTATTAAGCCAATATGCAGATAATTTAAAATCATCTTTTGATAGCCCTTCAAAAAAATTCATCAATCCTACACTTAATTTTTTTGGCACCGAGCCAATATATGCAGTATCTACAAAATAAAATACATCATTTTGATACAGTAAATTTCCAGGATGTAGATCACCATGAAACTTACCAACGATAAACATAAAAAATCCATGAATATAAAATAGATCAAGAAGAGATGAGTATGTTACTGATCCTTCTTGTAAAAGTTCATCATATGTCTTTGTAGATACATATTGAGTAACCATAAAATTCTCTTCGCATAAATCTTCAAACACATGAACAAATTGTAATTTTGAAAGATCAAATTTTTCTCTATATTTTTCTTTTATATTTCGCAGTACTTTTTGTCCAGTTACTTCATTATGTAAATCTAATTCTGCAAGAGTATACTCTTCGATATCATTTAAGATTCCAACAGGATCACCCACACGACTAAGTGGTGGATATAAGAAAAGAAATATTTTAAATAATCTCCTTACTTTTTTAACATCTTTTATAAATGTTTTTTTAAAATCTCTTTTTATAACCTTTACTACAACATCTTCTCCGGTTACAAGTTTTGCTTTATATACTTGCCCTACCGAAGCAGCTGCGAACGGTGTTCTTTGAATGAATGAAAATGCATTAGGGTGTCGTACAAGATATTCATCAAGCAAATCAGAAATATCTTCTGAACGAATTTCTGTATTTTGTCTAAATAATTTTGAAAGATGTTGACATTTTTCGGGTCCAAGAAAATCAATTCGAAGCGCGTGTACCTGTCCTATCTTAACTGCGAGAAGGCCCCATTTTTGTATTTTTTCAATATCAGGTAAACCTTTTTTGAAATATAATTCCCAAATAAGTTTTAAAAATGTAATACTATTCATTATTTTTTGTATTAAATAAATCTACACTAATTCGAGCACTTTCATAGATTGTAGGAAGTCCACTTCCTGGATGTGTTCCCCCACCTACGAGATAACAATTCTTAACATCTTGAAATTCATTATGAGGTCGAAGATACAACATCTGTGAAAGTGTATGTGAAAGATTAAATGTTGCACCAAGAAAAACATTGAAGTCTTGTTGCCAATCTTTTGGTGTAATTATTTTTTCTAACACGATATGTTCTTTCAAATCAGCCATTGAAGTTCTTTCTGAAATAATTTTCAAAACTTTTTCATGAAGTGTATGTTTTTCTTCTTCCCAATTAATATTCTTTTTTAAATTTGAAACAGGCACCAACACATACAAAGCACTATGTCCTTCGGGTGCAACAGTCTTATCAAGAGGACTAGAATTTCTAATATACAATGAAACATCATCTGCAATAATTCCTGTATTAAAAATATCATTTACATTCTTCTTGTAATCTTCAGCAAATACAATTTGATGATGTGGTTCGTTATATATTTTATCAACTCCAAAATAAAACATACATGTAGAGCAAGAGTAATCCATTGATGATACTTTTTCTTTTGTGTATTTTTTGAGAACGCCCTCTTCAAACAAATGTGTTGCAGAATACCCAAAATCAGAATTTACAAATACAGCATCAGCATCTACAACGTCTCCCGATTGAAGTAGCACTCCAGTTGCTACACCTTTGTCTGTTTTTATTTTTTGTATAGGAGTATTAAGATAGATTTTTCCACCATACTCTTCTATAACTTTTGCCATCGCTTCTGAAATTTTTGAAAGACCACCTTCAACATGATAGATTCCCTCTTGATGTTCCATATATGCAAGCATTGTAAATGCACCAGGACACTTCCAAGGAGACATGCCTAAATATTTAGATTGAAATGTAAAACAAAGTTTAAGAGTTTCGTCTGTGAAATATTTAGAAGTAACATCGTAAACGGTTTTCCCTAAATCAAGATGTGGCAGTGCCTTTAATAGATTTTTTGAAAACAAACTTGAAAAAGAACTGTAATCGACAGTTAGACAAGGATACATCTTATCGAATTTTACTTTTTCATTTTTCAAAAACCTCTTATATCCTTCTTCATTTCCAGGAAACACCTTTTTGATTTCTTCATACATTTTTTCATGATCCGAAAAAACATTGAGTTGTTTATTTTTAAAATTTAACAAATACATTGGATCAAGTTTCGTAAAAGTAAGATAGTCTTCACTCTTTCGCCCTGCTTTTTCAAACATTTCATCCAATACAAATTTCATTAATAAAAAAGTAGGTCCCGCATCAAAGTGATATTCTCCTATTTGCAAATCAACATTACGCCCACCTACTTTGTTAGCTTTCTCATATATAGAAACTTGATATCCTTGACTTGCAAGCAACATACCTGCAGTCAAACCTCCTGGACCGGCACCTACAATTATGACTTTTTTCTCTTTTTTCATATATAAAATAGTATACCACCCAAACTTACTCATGTTACAATTCTCCTCATGAAAATAGTAATACTTGCCGCCGGAAAAGGCACACGAATGAATACACTAACAAATGACACACCCAAACCTCTTTTAAAATATGAAGGTAAAAATCTTCTTGAGCATAAACTAGATACTCTCCCTGCTTCAATCGAAGAAATTGTTTTTGTAATCGGATATCTTGGAGAAAAAATAAAAGAATGCTTCGGAGATTCATATAAAAATATCCCAATACGATATGTCGAACAAAAAGAGATGCTTGGAACTGCTCATGCACTCTGGCAATGTAAATATTTTTTACAAAATGATTTTATTGTTCTTATGGGAGATGATTTATATAAAAAAGAAGATATTCAAAAACTTATTGAATCACAAACTTGGGCAGTACTTACCTATCCGGACAAGCCAGGTATAAAAGCAGGTAAAATTGTAAAAGATGAACAAGGAAATTTAAAAGAAATTTATGAAGACTTTGATGGAACATCTCCGTATAATCTTTTGTATACTGGTGCGTGCAAATTAACTCCGGATATTTTTACAAAAGAAATGATGCAACTTTCTAACGGAGAATTTGGTCTTCCACAAACGATTACTAAATTTGTTGGAGAAAGACCTATTGCAGTCCTCGAGACTAATTCGTGGATTAGAATAACAAGTCCTGAAGATTTAAAATAAGTTTATAAAAAATAACTCCGCCAGCGCCTTGCGGCAACTGACGGAGCGTGAACGACACTATCACACACGTAAACCCTACGGAGGCTTGTGCACCGGGGCATGCTCGAATGGAGCACTATGGATACACAAGAAATCTGAGAAGTTTGAGCGAGTGACTGTCGGAGAATCCTCGTCACCATCCGATACGAAGCGTTTTTCATCTTCGGATATGAACGGAATATAGATGGGGACGAAATTAGAATTCGGCACAGCAGGCACCTTATTCTGAGGGGTTGGTTGTTGAGTTGTTTGTTGAGGTCGATCTACGACCAATGAGTTTGCATCCGGCAATGTAGGAATTGATACAGAAACTGAACTCATGGTTGCAGCAACCAAAACAGACGCAATCATCAAAGTAGATGGGCGGCCACGGAGGTACATTTGTCTGCATTTAAACATATTAGACTCCATAAGTAAATTTGTTTAAATAAGAAATATAAGTTAAAGTATTTTTGAACCAAACCCCGCACACCATGGCACTCACAATGATTCCTCAAGCTGGATTTGTGGAAGGAGACCCCAAAATACAAAACGGGAAAATCATACGCGAAATCAGCATCAACCCAGGAGTAACAACTCCCAAACACGTCCACTATAGAACACACGAAACTCTCGTGATTCTCAATGGAACAGGAGTAATTCATCTGGGAAATTCAGGGATAAGGGTCTCTAAAGGATCTAAGGTAGAAATACCTGCAGGTACTATGCATTCGATTTCGAATCATAGACAAGATGATCCACTGGAGTTATCCAACATTCCTGTGCTTACAATTCGTCAGACCAAAGAATTGAACGGGTCTCGAAGCGATTTCGAACTTGTTGAATAAGAAAGTGTCACAGATTCAAGATGAGCCGCCGGTTCCCAACCGGCGGCTTTCTTCTTATACTATACCTATGACGAAGCGACAGATAGAAAAATTTCAGAAAGAAATACTCACCCACTACAAAGAAAATAAACGCTCAATGCCATGGCGCGATATTTCTAATCCATATAAAATTTTTGTTTCAGAAATGATGCTTCAACAAACACAAGTTGAACGGGTGAGAATTAAATATGCAGAATTTATAAAAAAATTCCCAACGCTCAAATCAGTAGCACAAGCAGACAAAATAGAAATATTAAAAGTATGGCAAGGACTTGGATATAATCGTCGTGCCCTCTTTATTAAAAAAACATGTGAAGAAATTATTTCAAAACACAAAGGAATTTTTCCAAAAGATTTCGATACTCTTCAAACACTTCCTGGTATCGGACCCTCAACGGCAGGTGCACTCTGCGCATTTGCATATAATCAACCGGTATTTTTTATTGAAACAAATATACGAGCAGTTATTTTACATTTTTTCTTTAAAAACAAAACGAATGTTTCAGATAAGGAGATTGTAAATGTTTTGAAAAAGGTTACTCCAACAACCACAGATCCTCGAGACTGGTACTATGCACTATATGACTACGGAACTTTTTTAAAAAAGACTCTTGGAAAAAAGAAAGTAGAATTACATAAAAAAAGTAAGCATTATGTAAAACAATCCAAATTTGAAGGTTCATTTAGACAAAAGCGTGCAGGGGTTTTAAAATTAAAACTAGCAGACTCAAATATTTCTGATGAAGAAATTATTCAAGAACTTTCTCTTTCACCACAAGAATTTGAAGATGTAATAGAGTCTTTGGATAAGGATGGATTAATATAAAAAGCGCACCAAAATTTTTCTGTCGTGGGACCCGCCGATTACGGCACCCAGACTCCAGAAAAATTTTGGTGCGCTTTTGTACTTTACTATTCTACTCCCTATTATCCTTCTTAATTTTTTTCTTTCTCTTCTTAAGTTTTGCTTTATCTTTATCTTTTACATCTTTTGCAACTTTCTTAAGTGCTGCCTCTATAATTTTTCCAGCAATATCAAATCCTGTTGCTCGCTCAATTCCCTGAAGTCCAGGAGAAGAGTTAACTTCAATTACAAGCGGACCTCGTGATGAGAGAAGAAGATCAACTCCACCAACTGTAAGTCCAAGAAGTTTTGTAGCTTCAAGTGCAGTTGATTTTATTTTTTTATCAATCTCAATCGCTCGTGCTACTCCTCCTTTATGAAGATTTGATCTAAATTCATCTGCTTGCCCACTTCGTTCCATTGCACCTACAACTTCCCCATCAACTACAAACGCTCGAATATCTTTCCCGCCAGCTTCTTCAATAAATTCTTGCACAATGAGATCTCGTTTAATTCCTGAAAATGCTTCTACCGCAGACTTTGCTGATGACACAGAATCAGCTTTGATTACACCCGTACCATGAGTCCCTTCAAGGAGTTTTAAAATTACAGGTGTCCCTCCCACCTCTTGAATAAGTGCCTTCACTTCATCAGCCTTTGGATGTCGAGCAAATACAGATTTTGGAATTCCGATTCCTGATTTTGATATAACTTGAAGACTTCGAAGCTTGTCTCTTGATCGAATAAGTGCGGTTGAAGTCAAAATAGATGGTACACCCATAAGATCAAAGTGCCGAATCACAGCAGCACCGTATGTAGTTACAGAGGCTCCGATTCTAGGAATAATCACATCAATTCCTTTTATCTCTTCACCGGCAATTCGAATACTTGGTTTCCCTTTCTCCATAATTAAATGACACTTTGTATGATCAATAAGAATAACTTCATGACCTGCTTTTTCTACAGCTTCAATAAGTCTTCGTGTTGAGTAAATTTGTGGGCTTCGAGATAAGATTGCAATTTTCATATGTGATTAATTGTTATGTGTAAATGTTTTACTTGCGTCGACAATAAAATGTTTTTTTATAATTTTTCTTCCAAGAAGAATCGGGTATCTTAAATCTTTTCTGTTACTTAAACTTAATTTTGTTTTTAGTTCCAAACCTTTTAAATGAATTGTCACAGGGATTGCATATCGATGTTGTATGTCTCCGTTAGAGCTTCGTACCCTTCTTTCTTCAAATTCATCTGTTTCAAATGCTTTTCCATGATATTCAGGATGTTCTTCGTCCAGAAGGATAAATCGTATATATGCTTTTCCTTCCCGCTCAAATTCAGTTACCATGCTTACATGTATTGCTCCATTGTATGCTCCTGTATCAATCTTTGCCTCAATGTTTGATAAATGAAAATCAGGAATATCTACGTATTCCAATCGTCCTATTATTTTTTTATCTATATCTGAATTCATTTGAATTAAAAAAGCCCCATATCATGTGGGGATAGCTATATTTTGGACTTTTTTAGGCATGATGTCAAGATTTAAAATTAAAAATTTAAGAATAATTATATATTTGTACACACCCCTATAGTTCCACCAGGTTCAAAATAACACATTCCATCTGGACCGCAATCTTCATTTTTAAGACATTCGGTCGAAGTGTTTTCGATAGGGTTGGTAGTTGTTGCAGTCTTTTCGATGAATTCATCAGTGTCTGTAAAACTAGGTGTTGTAGTAGATTTTACAGATTCGTTTTGAGGAATGATTGGGCTCTGGACAGGAGTGAATACAAAAAAACCAGCAAATATAAGGAGGAGGACAATAAGTGTTGTTGGTACAATGTATCCTTTATTCATAATTGGTGTTGTTACCGGATAATACTTTAATTGTACTCTTTTTGTAAAAGTGGTCAAAGTTGACGCGGTTTAAACCCCCCGGGGTTAAACCGCGTCAACTTTATTATCGGAAGATTAGAGATACTATCAAGAAAGAACCCCGTTCTAATCCACCATGAAACCACCATCACTGAAAGTTCATATCTCCCCAGAAGTCAATGAAATTCTCGAACATGACTGGTTTGAGAAATTCAACAAACTCGTCCGAGAAGGCTTTTTCAAGAGGGTCTCCACATCAAATGAAGCCCATGTCGTAATCACCCACTACCCCGAGAACTTGGAGACTGCCCCTCAGGACATTCTTCATATTTCTCTCTATAGTTCAACCGCAGCAAAGACAGGCCTTCGTCTTATTTGTCCAGAAGAACTCCTGAGGAAACTTTGGGAATTCAATCAACTTCTGGTGCGAGACTCACTCGTACATAAGGGAGATTGATGCAATTAACCTCTCCATTCACAGCACTCCGCCCCCACCTGGGCGGAGGCTTTATTTTTAAAGGCATATGTGTTATAGTGTGAGCCATCTTGATTAAAAATAATTAGATATAAATTTGCCAAAATACAACCAAAAAAATCAAACAGCGATCAATGAATATATCCGAGCCAAAGAGCTACGAGTTATTGGTCCAGAAGGAGAAAATTACGGCGTAATCAAGACTAGTGAAGCCCTTTCAAAAGCACGAGAATTAGAACTCGATTTGATAGAAATTTCCCCATTAGCAGTTCCACCGGTTGCAAAAATCATGGACTTTGGGAAATATCAATACGAACAAAGCAAAAAGCTTAAGGCGCAAAAAGCAAAAGCTCACAATGTTGAGGTGAAGAGTGTTCAAGTGAAGGTAGCAACTTCGGAGAATGATCTCAACATCAAAGCAAAGAGAGCTTCCTCATGGCTTGCCGAAGGACATCGTATCAAATTAGAACTCTTCCTCCCTGGTCGGACAAAATATCTTAATGAAGATTTTTTGAAAGAACGTCTTGGAAGAATTCTCAAACTTTTGACAGTTGACTACAAAGTCGCTGAAGAAGCAAAAAAAAGTCCTAAGGGTCTCACAATGATAATAGAAAAATCAAAATGAAAACAAACAAATCATTCACAAAACGACTAAAAGTTTCCAAAAATGGAAAGATAACAAGTCGACAAGCAGGTCAAAACCACCTTAATGCAAAAGAAAGTGGTCGACAAAACCTTGCAAAGAAACGAACTCGAAATATTGAGTTTTCAAACAAGATAACTCGACGATTTTTACCAGGTATGAACGCAGAAAACTAATATGGCACGAGTAAAAAGAGGAACCATCGCAAACAAAACCCGAAAAAATAAACTCAAGATGGTAAAGGGGTACCGATTCGGACGAAGTACCAAAGAAGTAGAAGCAAACACAGCTATACGACATGCAGGTAAACATGCATTCAACGACCGACGAAAGAAGAAAGGAAATTTCCGAGCTCTCTGGATCACACGATTGAACGCAGCTCTTCGACCACATGGAATCTCATATAGTCGATTCATTGATAAACTTCACAAAAGTGAAATCAATCTAAATCGAAAAGTTCTTTCAGAACTTGCACGAACAAATCCTGAAAGTTTCGATCGAATTGTAAAGCAAATACTTAAATAATAATTTAATAAAAGCGGCGACCCTTCGGGTCGCCGCTTTTATTATGAAAAAAGCGGCGCCTACGGCGCCGCTTCAACCCCTGCAAATTCAAGGACAAAACTCAACATATTCTCAAACCTCCGATCAATCTCAATAAGAGGCCAGTGAATCTTTTCAAAATCTAATGTTGTTTCGAGAACATGCATACGTTCTTGTCTCCAGTCTTCGCACAGAGTTTGAACTTCAGGAACACTCTTATATTCCCTCTCAACATCATCAACTATAATGCACATATGTTTATTTGGATTAAGGTTCTTTCTAAAAAACAAAATAACAAATCAGACTCTTATTATTTTGAAAAAAATATAAATATATTATAAAGAAATTATATCCCCTTCATCAGGTACACTCGCATCAGTATCCAAATAATCTTTTATCCTTTGAGACAAAAAGAAAGAAGCCTTTGGTTCACCCATACATACAAATACATGTTTTAATTTTCCTCCTGTACCCTCTATATATTCCAATAATTGTGTTGAATCTGCGTGAGAAGAATAGCCGTTTATTTGAATAATTTCAGCATTTATAGGAACATCACTTCCATCAATAAAAACTTCTTTTTGCCCCTCAAGAATCTTTCGTCCAAGAGACCCAAGGATTTGATGACCTATCAATACAAGTGCGTTATCTGGATCTGGTAAATATCTTTTTTCATGAGCAGTAATTCTTCCTCCTTCACTTATTCCTGATGCAGAAATAATTATTTTTGAACCTTGTACCCTATCAATTTGTTCTGATTCTGCACGACTATATGTGAATTTTAATTTTGGAAAATTAAATACATCATCCCCTGTTTTTATTTTATTTTGTACTTCTTCATTAAAAAATTTTGTATTTTCTTTATAGACTTCTGTAAGTCTGATTGCGAGAGGAGAATCGATAAAGATTGGTACTTCTGGAATTAAATTCTGTTCAACTAGATCATTCAGTTCAGTCAAAAGCATTTGTGTTTTTTCAAGAGAAAAAACTGGCATAAGAATTACACCTCCTCGCTTCACAACTCTTGAGATAATATGCTTAAGTGTTTGTTTTCGGCTATCTTTTTCTTCATGTTCTCTATCTCCATATACACTCTCAATAACCATATATTCTGTTTCAAAATCTGTATCAGCCTTTTGGAGAAGTGGGTTTGGAGAGTTTCCAAGATCTCCCGTAAAAGTAATTCTTTCTCCTGTTTTTTTATTTAAAAATACATACGCACATGAACCAAGAATATGTCCTGTATTGTGACAAGTTACACTCAGGTTTTCATTTATTTCAAACGGTTCTTTGTATTCAATATGGTTCCAGATTTGATGTACATGTTCAAGATCTCTTTCATTACAAAGTGGATCGACATTTTTTCTCTCAGCCCACATTTTATTTACATTCAAGGCATCTTCTAGCATAAAAACAGAAAGATCGTGCGTTGCTTTTGTTGAATAAATTTTTCCTTTAAATCCATCCTTCACAAGTTTTCCTATTCGACCAATATGATCCATATGTGCATGTGTCACAAAAAGATAATCGATATCAGAAGGATTATACACAAATGGTTCATAATTTGGGTCAATGTCTTTTGGAAGTCCCTGTATTAATCCACAATCAACAAGAATTTTAATACCTTCTACTTCAAGTAAAAAGTTTGCTCCTGTTACATCGCCCACCCCACCATAAAATCCGATTGTAAAACTACCTTTTTTATCTAAGTTTTTTGTCATAATATATAAATCCTATCATTGCACCTATTGTATCCATAACAAGATCTGAAATAGTGTCGATCATATCAGTAAATGGATCTGTAAATCCAACAAAGATTTCCCACAATTCCCAAATTGCACCTACGGCAATAACAGAAATCGTCACAAACATAAGTAAAATAATTTTTTTTGGTAGACTCTGTGGTGCAATACCAATCTTTTGCAGCACGTAAATCACAAGCAAAGAACCAATAAATCCTCCAAACATATGCATAACAGAATCATATCCTTCTATGGTCCAATAAATTGAAAAATGAAGTGCAAAAAGATGAGCTAAAAGCATTAAGAAAGAAAATAATGCAATTTGTAATATTATTTTAAGACTTTTTGACATGGACCTATTATAGCACAACAAAAAACACGGCGTATGCCGTGTTTTTTGTTGTGGGTCGGTATGTACCCTAGCTATTACTAGGTGGGCAGCCGCAGGATACATGCCCCAGCACGCACCGATATAAGCCAGCCCTGAAACATAAAAAGATCTAGAAACATCCGACCCACGAGGAGATTATAGCATAAAAATTTTTATGACCAGAGCTTAATATGTATCTGACATTAAATTTTTAAACCTGTCACTTGTCATTCCTACACTCTTAGTCTGTCACCCCTGCGAAGGCAGGAGTCCAGGTACGAAATAAGAAATGGTTTAGATATTCTCTTACTACCTCTTACAGTGATTCTGGATCCCCGCCTTCGCGGGGATGACGTGCTAATTAATTATTCTTGCACCCCGTCAACATTCACATCATACAATACCGCTTCAGATACAAGTCGATATGAAATAATTTCTTCAGAATTAAACCAGACTTCGATTTCTTTTTGTGCCTCTTCAATTGTCCCAGAAGCGTGTACTACATTTCTAACACTTCTTTTTTCCATATCTGAAATTTCGTACGAATCATGCACAAAATCTCCACGGATTGTTCCAACATCACTTGTTCGAGGCTCTGTTCCACCTACAAGCTTTCGTATAACATCAACTGAGTGTGCCCCTTGCCACACCATAATAACAACAGGCCCTGATGATAGATATTTTTGCAATCGTAAAAGAATATCATTACCAACTTCAATCGGAACCAATCCTGATATATCTCGCCCTGCTCTTTCAAGTCCTGCTATTGATTTTTTTCCTGTTTTTTCTATCCAATCAGGATCAATTGTATAGTGCGCTTTTGCTTTTTCGTTTGTTGGTATTTCAAATTTAAGAGCAACCAATTTAAGTCCAACACGCTCAAGTCTTTGTATAACTTCTCCAATTAAACTTCTTTGTACACCATCTGGTTTGATGATGACTAAACTTTTTTCTTGTATATATTTCATAAAAAATTATTTGGTTAAAATAATCGGACCTTCTTTTGTAACAGCAATTGTATGTTCAAACTGTGCTGACAAACTTCCATCTTTTGTTGAATATGTCTGACCGTCTTTTTCCAGGATAATATCTGAGGCACCGAGTGCAAACATAGGTTCGATAGCAATCACCAACCCTTCTTCTATTCGTTCACCTGTTTTTGGATCTCCAATATTTGGAACATACGGATCTTCATGAATTTCATACCCAACCCCATGTCCCGACAAACCATCTACCACATACAAATCATCTTCATATGCTCTCTGTTCGATAACAGATGAAATATCTCCAATACGTCTACCAACTTTTGCCTGTTTAATTCCTATATATAAAGCTTCTTCGGTTGCCTGCAAAAGTTTTCGTGCTTCTTTTGAAATTTCTCCAATTCCAAATGTCCATGCATGATCGAGATATAACCCTTTATAAATAAGCCCAGCATCAAATGTTACAATATCCCCTTCTTTAAATATCTTTGGATTTTCATTTGGAATTCCGTGTACGATCTCATGATTTATTGAAACACAAATAGTTGCAGGAAAAGCTCTCTTAGCACCATGGGGACGATAATTCAAAAAAGCAGGCTTACATCCAGCTTTAATAATTTCATTATAAAAAAAGTCATCTACATCTTTTGAATTCGCACCCACTACTGCGAATTTTTTTGATTCACGCATAATCCGTGCAAGAATCCTTCCTCCCTCTCTCAAACTTTCAATATCTTCTTTTGATTTAAGTCTAATCATAATCCAAGTACTTTACGAATTTCTTCCTGAACTTCTTCTATGGTTTGTTCGCCATTTATAGAAACAACATTATACTTTCCGCTATTCTTAAAAAAAGAAAGAATTTCTGGAGAATTTGTACTAAACCATTCTAATCTAGATGAAATACTCTCATCAGACATATCATCCTTTCTTCCTCTATTTTTTAATTTATCCTTTGCCCATTCATCTGACACATCAATAGTGAGTACAAATCTATTTTTTCTTTCATAAAAATCAAATAATTCATCCAATATCATTGCCTCATTTAATTTTCGTGGAGCTCCATCAACAAAGAAAAATTTTTGTCCTACAAATCTTTTTACAATTCCATCAACCCAAGACCAAATTGCCACTGCAGTAGGAACAAGTTTTCCATGCATAAGAGCATCATTTAGCAATGACCCACTATGAGATTCTTGAGAGGACAATTCTCGAAGACCTTGCCCCGACTGTAGATAATATATATCTGAATTACCTTGTGATTGTAAAAAATCACTCAAAACTTTGATTTGAGTTCCCTTTCCTGAGCCTGATTTACCTATAAAGATGATGGTGTATTCATTCATATCTGTATAGTACTACATTTGTACTTTATTTCCACTTAATAAAAAATTTGGAATATATTGAGAATGTGCTATTTTAAAAAGTAAGGAGGTACCCCATGGAAACAATTGCAATCCTGATTGGAAAGGTGTTCATTGCAGGTTTCATTCTGATTTTTGGCTCAATTGCCTTCTTCGGAGGAAAACCCACCAAGACAACACGACAATCTCCAAGACGGTGATCTGGCACCAACTCCAGAAGTTCCCCAAACTCTCGCACCTTAATTGGTTTATCCAAAACAAGATGCGAGGGTTTGTTTTTATAAAGAAAGCGGCGGACCCTTCGGGTCCGCCGCTTTCTGCTAACATCTAAAATTTTTTAATACTCTCGAAGTGAAATCTGACCATCCAATTTCTTAATAAGATCAATGATTACAGACACAGCAATAAGAAGTGATGTTCCTCCAATAGAGATAGAAGTAATTCCTGTAAATGACTGAACAATAGTTGGAAGTATTGCGATTACTCCA
Organism: Candidatus Parcubacteria bacterium; assembly: GCA_039805545.1. Classification (GTDB taxonomy): domain Bacteria; phylum Patescibacteriota; class Minisyncoccia; order Phycocordibacterales; family JAACPR01; genus JAULZV01. The sequence continues at coordinate 10,138 of JBDLUA010000025.1, read as the reverse complement.
AGGAATAATGCTCCTACCAAGGTAATTCGAGTAAGTACTCCTGAAATATATCGCTCTGTAGTCTCTCCTGGTCGTACCCCTGGAATAAATGCCCCTGACCGTTGAAGGTTATGTGATGTAGCCTCTGGATCAAATGTCACTGCCGTGTAGAAGTATGTAAACAATACAACTAGTACAAAGTACATAATTCCATGATATGTAGGATTGTTTGTAAAAGTAATTACTTGTGAAGTTACGCTTTGAATCCAAGCTACTTTAATTGTAGATGCAAGAGTAGAAATAAGTTGAGGAAGTGTAAGGATTGAAAGTGCAAAGATTACAGGGATAACACCAGCTTGATTGAGTCGAAGTGGTAAATATGTTCCTGTACCCATTCGTCCACCAACATGCACTTGTTTTGTGTGTGTAATTGGAATTGGTCTTTCTGCTTCTGTTATAAACACAATCGCAAGAACAGTAATGATTGCAACGACAATAAATAGAATATATGTTGGAATCATTGCCGGACTATACGAGAAGAGAATTTGTGAAATTCCACTTGGAATTCCTGCCAAAATACCAGCAAAGATGATAATAGAAACCCCATTTCCAATTCCAAATTCACTAATAAGCTCTCCAATCCACATAAGAAGGATTGTTCCGGCTGTGACTACAATTATGTTTGCAGCCATCTGAAAAGGTGTAAGAGGGTCAATGGCACCTTGTTGTTGTAGAAGCACAATAAACCCAAGAGCTTGCAATGTTGCAAGTGGGAGTGTAATAAGTCGTGAATATGAAGCAAACTTCTTTCGTCCCACTTCTCCACTTTCATGAAAAAGTTCTTTAAGTTGAGGGGAAACAATAGTTGAAAGTTGCATGATAATAGAAGCTGTAATATATGGCCCTACTCCAAGCATAATGATTGAGAGCGCATTCAATCCTCCTCCTGAAAACACATTAAGAAGACTAAAGAATTGATTATTCTCAAAAAAAGCTTGCAATTGGAATGTATTAACTCCAGGAATTGGAATTGAGGCGAGCAATCGCACAACGATGAGTGCTCCTAAAACAAACAAAACTCTCTTTTTCAAAACTTTGTCTTGAAAAATTAACTTTAACTTTTTGAAAAATATATCTATCATATTACTTTATCTTACCACCAATCTTCTCAATTTTCTCTTTTACTGATTGAGAAGTTAGACAGTCGATAAAGATAAGAGCTTTGTCAATCTCTCCTGTTGCAAGTATTTTCACTTTTGGAAGTTTACCTGAAACTTTTGTAACAAGTCCTTTCTTAACAAGAGTAGATGGAGATACAATATCATTTGCTTTAAAAACTTTTGAAATAACTTCAAGTGTTACAGAGGTTGGCTTAACTTGAATACTTTTGTTTATATTAACACCTCGTCCTCGAAGTTTTGGAAGAGTCTTAATAAAGTCTCGAATTTCTGGTCGAATCTTGTGTCCTGCTCGAGCTTTTTGTCCTTTTGTTCCTCGTCCAGCGGTTTTGTCTCCTCGTCCTCGAAGTGTCTTTTTAGTTCGTTTTGTTTTTGGTTTTAATTCGTGTCTTTGCATAAGCCTATTATTTTGTTGCTGCTAATTTAGTAGCTTTTTGTCCTCTTGCTTTTTTAAGTGTTGAAAGTGCCTTAATTGTAGCTTGGGCAATATTAAGTTTGTTCTTTGAACCAGAGAGAATCTTTGCGTTAATATCCTTAAGTCCTGCAAGGATAATAATATCTCGAACAGCAGATCCTGCAATGATTCCTCGCCCTTTTGCAGGCATAAGTTTTACAACTCCTGAACAGTACTTAGCTTGTACTTCATGAGGAATAGACATTTCTGAATTAGTATTGATTGTGATTGCATTCTTCTTTGCAGCTCGTGCAGCTTTATCGATAGCAAGTGATGTATCTCCAGCTTTTCCTGTAGCAACTCCTACTCGCCCCTTCTTGTCTCCAACAACAATAGCAACTGAGAATGTGAATCGTCGTCCACCAGATGAAACTCGTGTTACTCGTCGAATAGCAAGAATTTTTTGTTCAAATTCTGATCGAACTCGTTCTCGTCTTTTTGCTACTCGTCGCTTGTTCTTTCGAAATGGAGCTCGTGACCGTGGTCGAAATTCTGAAGTTTGACCTTCTGCTTGTGTTGCGTTTTGTGTTGTTGTTGCTACTTCGCTCATATTATCTATTATTAAAATTCTAATCCGCCTTCTCGTGCTGATTCTGCTAATGCTTTGATAAGACCAGTATAAAGATATCCTGATCGATCAAACACAACCTTTGAGATACTCTTTGATTTTGCAAGTTTTGCAATTTCTGAACCAATCATTACTGATTTTTCTGAAAGAGTCTTGTCTGCAATTTTAAGAGAATTTGCAGATACAATTGTAAGCCCCTTTGCATCATCAATAAGTTGAACATAAATGTCTTTGTTTGACTTAAATACTGAAAGTCGTGGTCGTTCTGCACTTCCAACTACTTTTGCTCGTACTCGGTTATGTCGCTTTTTTCTTTTTTGTTCTCGTGAAATCATACTATTTTATATTAAAGATTATACTGACTTCTTACCTTCTTTTCGTCGAATTACTTCATCAGAATATCGAATTCCTTTACCTTTATATGGTTCTGGTTTTTTCTTTGATCGAACAACTGCAGCAAATTGTCCTACCACTTCCTTATCAATTCCTGAGATAGTTACTTCTCCTTTTTCTACTTTACAAGTAACTCCTTTTGGAACTTCAAGCTTAACTTGGTGTGAGAATCCAAGATTCATAACAAGTATTGTTCCTTGTACATCTGCCTTATATCCAACTCCTTCAATAAGAAGTTTGATAACATATTCTTGATTTACACCTGCAACCATATTTTTGATATGTGAACCAAATGTTCCCCAGAGAGCTTTTGTCTCAAGTGATTCATTTTTTGGTGTAAGTGTTACTTCATTGTTTTCAATTGAAACTTCAATTACATCTGTTCGAACTACCTTTGAAAGTTCTCCGAGAGGACCTTTTACAGTAAGAACATTTCCTGAAAGAGTTACTTCAGTTTTTGCAGGAATTTCGATAGGTTTTTTTCCGATTCGTGACATACTCGTTTGATTACCACATTGTAAATAATAATTCTCCACCGACCTTTGATTTTGTTGCTTGTTTGTTTGACATCACTCCTTGTGGCGTAGAAAGCACTGTAATTCCATAACCGTTTCGAACTGTTTTGATTTCTTTGTATCCTGTATAAGTTCGCTTTGATTGTTTTGAAATTCGTTTTACATCTGTGATAGCAGGTGTTCCATCTTCGTATTTAAGAGTAACAATAAGTTTTTTACTTATGTCTTTTCCTGTCTTCTCTACATCTGCAATGAATCCTTCTTTTTTGAGCACTTCAAGAATAGCAAGTTTCATTTTTGAAAATGAAAGTACAACTTCGTTGTGTCGTGCCTTTTGTGCATTCTTGAGTGAAATTATTAAATTTGAAATAGTGTCTCCTACCATGATGATTTTTTAATACCTGGGATTTGCCCTTCGTTTGCTAATTCTCTAAAACAAATTCGACACATATCGAAATCTCGCATGTATCCTCGTTTTCGACCACACTTAAAGCATCGTCGAACAACTCGTGATTTGAATTTAGGGTTTCTTTGTGATCTTGCGATTACTGATGTTTTTGCCATATAGATTTTTAATAAAACAAAAGGCCCTTAAAGGGTTTTGGTATATTAGCAAGAGGTGTCTTAAATGTCAAATGTCTTTTACTTAAAATAACATAGACAGATACACCCTATTTGTTATTATCCGTTTAGATATGAAAAGATACCACATCGCAGTACTTTCAGGAGACCTCACAAGGCCTCTAATCCGCTCCTCACTCAATTCAATCGATTCATTGCACCTCTATTGTCTTGATTATGATTCAAGCAAAGAATGCAGCGTGATAGTTGAAGAATTGGACCTCGAAGGAAACACTCTGTCGAAAAAAGTTTACTTCGGATCCATTGCAAATTTCTTCAAACAACTCAACAAGCGGCCTTAAGGGTCGCTTTGTTTTATAACCTTAAAAATAAACTTGATGCTATCGAGCATAAAAAAGAAAAGGCGTGACCCGAAGGGTCACGCCTTTTCTTTTAAATAGATTATTTTTTAAATGGGAATCCTAGATATTCTAGAAATGCTTCACATTCTTTCTTTGTTTTTGCTGAAGTTACAAAAGTAATTGAAAGTCCGAATACATCTTTGATATCTTCATCTGAAGTCTCAGGGAAAATAGTATGCTCCTTAATTCCAAGTGAGTAGTTTCCTACTGCATCTACAGCATCTCGTTTAATACCTCGGAAGTCTCGTGTTCGTGGAAGTGCAATATTAAGAAGTCGATCTACGAATTCATTCATTTTACTTCCTCGAAGTGTTACTTGAAATCCTGAAAGTTGTCCTTCTCGTACTTTGAAAGAAGCAATTGATTTCTTTGCGAGTCGTTCTACTGCTTTTTGTCCTGTGATTTTTGCAAGTCGGTCAGCGATAAGTTCCATCTTTTTCTTATCTGCTTTTGTCTTACCTACTCCTGTTGAAACTACAACCTTTACAAGCTTTGGTGCTTGCATTATGTTTGTATATCCAAAAGTTCCTTTTAGAGTATCAAATGTATTTTTTTGTAATTCTTTTACTGATTTCATAATTATTTATATTACGGACGGGATCCTCGCCTCCGCGAGGATGACCCTGTCGGGTCATTTAATTTCTTGTCCAGACTTTTTTGCTACTCGAACTTTTTCAGTTCCAACAACTTTATATCCTACTCGTGTTGGTTTGTTTTTTGAATCGATAAGTGCAACATTAGAAACATTGATAGGCATTGTCTTATCTACGATTTCACCTTTTTTATCAGTATTAAATCGATTTCGAGTGTGTTTTTTTGCAATGTTAACTCCACTCACAATTACTTTATTTTCTTTTGGAAGAGATCGAACAACTTCTCCAGTCTTTCCTTTATCTTTTCCAGCAAGCACTATTACTTTATCTCCTTTTTTGATCTTCATACTGTATTAAATTACTTCAGGGGCCATTGAGGCGATTTTTTGATATCCCATTTCTGATAATTCTCGAGGTACTGGACCAAACACTCGGTTTGCAACAGGTTCACCCTTGTTCTTATCAACGATAACTACTGCGTTTTCGTCGAATCGAATATATGAACCATCTTTTCGCTTGTATGCTCTTTTTTGTCGAACAACAATACCATGGAGTACATCTTTTCGTTTTACGTTCTTTCGTGGTTCTGCTTTTTGTACTGCAAGCACAACCTTGTCTCCGATTTGTGCGTATCGTCGCTTTGAACCTCCAAGTATTTTGAATACTCGTCCTATCTTGGCTCCGCAGTTATCCGTTATTGAAACTATTGTCATTGGTTGAATCATATGCCTATTTGTTATTTAACTACAATAAAGTGTTTATCCTTTGAGATAGGTCGTGTTTCAGAGATTGTAACAGTGTCACCGATTTTGCAAGTATTACCTTTATCGTGTGCCTTATACTTTTTGTGGAGTTTCACAAATTTTTGATACTTAGGATGTTTGAAATATCGAGTTACTTCAACAACTACTGTATCTTGCATTTTGTCAGAAACAACTACCCCCTTGAGCACTTTTCCTGTCGTTTTATTTTTTTGTTCTGTATTCTTTTTCATATAATTATTTTGTTGTTTTTAGAACAGTTAAGATTTGAGCAATTTCTCGTTTAAGTGTTCTTACATCCTTTGTCTTCTTTGTTCGACTTCCAGCAAATGAGAATCGAATATCCAAAAGCTTAGCTCTTTTTTCTGTAATAGCTTTATGTAGGTCTTCTGTATTCATTTTTTGAAAATCTTTACTCATGTTTTTGGTGGTTATACTTTACACAAAATTTAATCTCGTGCAACTACTTTAGTTTTAACTGGAAGTTTTGTTCCTGCTTTTCGAAGAGCTTCTCGAGCTACTTCTGGAGTTACTCCATCAACTTCGAAAATAATTCGACCTGGGAAAATTTCACATACATAGTGTTGTGGATCTCCTTTACCCTTTCCCATCTTTACTTCAGCTGGTTTCTTTGTAACTGGTCTATCTGGGAAGATTCGAATCCATGCTCGCCCTGTCTTACCGAGGTGTCGAGACATAGCTCGTCGTCCTGCTTCGATTTGATTTGAAGCAATTCGATGATATGTAGTTGCTTTGAGACCAAACTGTCCAAAAGATACTGTAGATCCTTTTTCTTTAGCCTTAACCATCTTATCTGGATGGATTCGACCTGTTTGCCATTTTCTGTGTTTTACTTTCTTTGGAGTTAACATAAGCCTTTATTTATTAAATACTTCACCTCGATAAATCCACACTTTGATACCAAGATCTCCTTGTGGGATTGAAGCTCGAACTCGAGCAAAATCAATATCAGCTCGAAGAGTTTGAAGTGGAATTTGTCCCTTCTTAAGTTCTTCTGTTCGTGCCATATCTGCACCGTTTAGACGACCACCAATTCGGATTCGTACCCCCTTCACATCTCGGTTGGCCATTACTTTTTCAATTGTTTGTTTTAGTACCCGTCTAAAAGGCATTCGCTTTTGTAATGCATCTCGAACCATAAGTCCTACGAGTTTTGCATTAGATTCTGGAGATCGAATTTCGTCTACTTCTACTTTTGTTTCAATTTCTTTATCAAAAATCTTGTTTTTGATCATGAAAGATTTGAGTTCTTTCTTGAGTTTATCCATTCCTTCACCATTTCGACCAATAATCATTCCTGGTCGTGATGTTTTGATGATAATTCGAATAGCATGTTTTGATCGTTCGATTTCGATATCAGCAACAAAGAAATCGAGAAGTTTTTTTTCAAGATATTGTCGAATAAGCACATCCCCTTTGAGGAATTCTCGGTATTTTTTATCAACACCAAACCATCGTGACTTCCAGTCTCGTAGTATTCCTAGTCGGTGTGAATATGGGTGTACTGTGTGTGACATATAATTATTCTGATTTCTTTGTTATTTTCTTTGTAACTTTTTTAGTTGACTTTGGAGCTTCTTTTACAACTTCTGCTTTTGCAGCTTTTTTAGCTTCTTTTTTTGAAGGTTTTCCTTCTCCAAGCACAATTTTAACGTGACTTGATCGCTTTTTGATAGCATGAGCCATACCTCGCCACTTTGGCATCCATCGATGTGCGACGATTCCTTTTTGTACAGAAATCTCTTTAACTACAAGAGTTTCAAGTGATTCTCCATTTGCCTTTGCGTTTGCAATTGCACTATCAAGAAGTTTCTTAATAGGAAGTGCTGCTCGCTTTGGCATAAAATCCAAAACAACTTGAGCGTCTTTAATTTTTTTTCCTCGAACGGTGTCCGCAACGAGTCGAACTTTTCGTGGAGATTGTTTATAGTTTTTGAGAAATGCTGTTGCCATGGTCTAGTATTATTTTTTAGCTCCTGCAGCTGGTGCTGCTTTTGCTGCTTTTGCTGCTGCAATCTCAGCTTGTTTTTTGGCTTGATCAAGTTCTTTTTGCATCTTACCTCCGTGTCGAACGAATTTCTTAGTAGGAGAAAATTCACCGAGTCGGTGTCCTACCATTTCTTCTGTTACGAGCACTGGCGTATGAGCCTTACCATTGTGTACTCCGAATGTAAAACCTACCATTTCAGGGGCAATTTGAGCGCTTCGTGCCCATGTATTAATAATCCCTGCTTCTAGCGGTTTTTTACCCTCAATTTTTTTGAGAAGTTTTTCGTCTACGTATGGTCCTTTTTTGATTGATCGTGTCATAAAATAAGTTGAGAAAATGAAAAGCCCAAAGTCATTAGGCTTTCAAAGATATTATCAGATATAGATTTTAAGTCAAGGATTTTAACCCCCTTTTACGCATAAATAAAAATACACTAGAAAAAGCCCGTTCTGACTGAGACTTTTTCCGGAGAGGTTTTTATTAAATGCTAAAGGTACCCCCTTATGGGTTGGTTCTTAGGAAAAAAAGGAAAAAGCCGGCCCGAAGGGCCGGCTTTTTCAAGCAAAATACTAACCACTAAGTACTAATAGCTTTTCTTTAGATTCCCATCGCTGCTCGTGTCTTTGGACCAAAGTATCCATGCGCAGGTGAGATTCCTTTATCTTTTTGAAATTTAATGAGTGCTTGTTTTGTTTTTTCTCCAAAATAGTCTGACTCATACCCTTTTGAACCTGGTTCACCTTCTTTTTCATTAACCATATATCCATTTGAGTTAAGATATTTTTGGATAGTTTTAACAAAATCATGTGTAGCACCTGATTCAAGCTCTATCATTGCAGGGTAAGATATTTCAGATGAAGATTGAGTTCCTTTTTCTATATTCTTAGTTTGTGTTCGTCTATCTGTTGATTTTGCATTCTGAAATGCATCACCATTACATTTTACCGTTTTCCACTCGGTTTCTTTTGTTTGTACTCTACCATTTGTAACTTTTGTTTGAAGAATTTGGCAAATCTTTTCTATTTTTTGTTCTTGATTTTTTCTTTCTTCTTTTATAGGTTCAGAGTCCTCATCTTTTGCACCGATTTTTTTACAGTTTCCAGATACTTTTACTCCTGTATTTGTGTACCCTTGTGGGATACTTGCTTGGTCACCTGGAATATTTCGACAGGCATCAGTTGGAGCACCTGAGATTCTTTTTTGTGGATCAGCAGTTTCCGATGATTGTTGAGGATCATTATCTTCTTGTTCTTGTGGATCGGTATTATTTGAATTTGAATTACATTCTGCATTTATCTTTGCAAGTGTAAGTGCGCCCACAAACCCATTTGGCTGTGCCATATTGAGCGAAGTTTGATATTCAATTACTGCAGCTTTAGTTGCGGGCCCAAAATAACCAGTCTCTTCATTAATTACAGCTGAAATATTTTTCTTTTTCAAAAATGCCTGTAAGAATGAAACATCCTCACCTCTAGAACCTAGAGTAAGATTTCTCACAAGAATACAAGAACCATTCATCTTACCTTCATCTGACACTTCTTCCTTTTTAGGATTTTTATATGTTACTGTAAGTGCGTTACTTATACTATTTCCATTTACTGCATACAATTTATAACTTCCGTCAATTAATTCACCTTTAACAAAGGTGTTTATTGTAATACTTCCCGATTGAGTATATTTTGTTTTGAAGTACTTATTTTGTATTTCATTCACAATGTATACTTGAGTGTATTTATCAATGTTTGTTCCATATACTACTGCACTTTCTCCGGCAAATAGTTCATTAGGGTCAGCTGCTTTTGATTCTACTTTTGTAAGTACAGGAGCAATAATTTGCGAAGTAGGAAGTTTATCTACAATAGTAATTCTTCCATCACTTACATCACATACCGGAACTCGTGTTGAAGTATCACAAATTCGAAGAATATACATTCCCCCTGGAATCTTCTTCGTCGCATCCTTTGAAATTATTTTTCGATTATCTCCCCAACCATCATATCGTTTAACACTATACTCAACAGTATTTTGATCAGCATCTACAAGCTCAACGAGTAAATTCTTTGTATTTTTTGCAAGCTTATAATTATAGTTAATACTTTCACCTTTATAGAATTGTTCTCCACCATTCGGAGATTTAATTTCAATTTTTTGTTCTTTTTCTTCTCTTGGAGCAACATCAAGTGCGTCGTCATCCGTAATGGTTATAACCCCGTCGCTACCATCACATACTGGATCCGTATTACTTTCTGTATAATCACAAATTACAAGACCATATGAACCAGGCGCAAGTTTTGCAGTATTTCTTGCTGAAATAACTTTGGTATTTGTTCCCCAACCATCATATTTTTTTGCTTCATAAACAGTCTCACCTTTTGGGCCGCCATAAAGACGTACTGCTAATTTTTTAGAATTTTTCTTAAGAGTATATGAGTAAGGGATTTTTTCTCCTCTCTTAAAGAATTCTTCGCCCCCCTTTCCACTTGGCGAAAGAACTTCTATTTTTTGTTCTTTTGTTGATGTAGCCACTTCAGCATGTGCAACTGAAACAGAAAATGCACACACAAAAAGAAGTACACCTAACGTAAATATATTTTTAAATTTCACAATTAATTTCATAATTAATAAAACAAAACAAGTTTGTCTCTTATATTGTACTCCTCTATTTTTTAGAAGGATACTTTTTTATGAACAAAAGCGGCGGGG
>JBDLUA010000024.1:0-56803 GCA_039805545.1 Candidatus Parcubacteria bacterium | reverse complement strand
CGTATTCTATCCAATAGCTTGTGAACACTGAGCTAATTGCATTGGCGTTTTTAAATTAATTCCTAGATGCAATCTCACTTCGTTATAGTATTTCAGATATTTTTTAAGTGCGCAATTTATAACTTTCACATCTCGAAGAAGAGTGTCTAAACACTCTTCTTGCAGTGTTCTATTAAATCTTTCAATATGTGCGTTGTCGTTTGGTTTTCCAATACGAGTGTATCTATGGTTCTTTTTGATTTGAGATACAAACCAACTTCCAAACTCGGGTCCGTGATCAGTTTGTATCATTTCAAATTTAAAAGAAAAGTGCTTTTGTGCCTCAATGAGAAATTGAACACTCGTTCTCGAGTTTAATTTATTATATGCTTTTGCATATGTTGTTCTTGAATACACATCTATGAGAGTCATCACATAGATGCGAGTCTTTGGTCCTGTCATGAGATGAATGGTATCTAATTGGACTAAAGAGCCTGGTTTAACAGGATATGGACGATCAACTGATGGATGATATCTCTTCCATGGAGATCTCTTTTTTAATAGCCCCCTTCTATCAAGAGTTCGATGAACCGAACTTAAAGATATTTTCATACCCTCATCCTTGAGGTGTTGATGAACTACTTCACTTGTTCGTTTTGTATCTAGTCTTATTTTAATAATTTTCCTCACCACTTCTTCTTTTAATTCTTTGGGATGATGGTGGGGTCTTGAAGATTCTGTTGGTATTGGATGAAGACCCATCTTTTTTGCTTTCTTTCTCCACAGAGTTATTGCCCCTGGAGAGAATCCAAAGTGTCTGGCAGCACACCTCAGTCCATATGTATCTGCAAACAGTACTGCATCTCTGCGTATTCTTGGCATGTGTGGGTTATTTGTATACATAATGCTTGATATTACACTTTTAATCCAAAGTGTTCACAAGCTATTGAAGGTATACGCAGCACTTGACGATATTAAATATATAATATATAATTTTTTTATATGGAAAAGTACCTCACTATCGTCACTGGACAAGACCAACGTGGATTCTTCGCTTACTTCGCCGGAGAGAAAGAACGTTACTGTTGTTCTGGAACAAGCAAAGAAAATGCGATTGGAAAACTCATCATTGAATACGGACGCATGATTAATGCGGTTCGCCTTCTTGAGGAGTGACCAACACCCCACCCATGAAAACACCCCGCCGGTTTTCTTGGGCAGGGTGTTTTCTTTTTATTACAAAGCAGGACAACCCAATATCTCTTCTGCAGAAGATTTTGTGGTCTTGTACCAATATGATGTTGCTTGTGTAATTCCCCAAGGTTTAAGCACCGTATCTTTATATCTTGTTTGAAAATCAGTGATTTCTTTTTTTGTAGAAAGATCATAGGCTGAAGAATTTGTATCTAATTTTGCAAAATCATTAAGTAGGTTTAAGAAACTTTTTATTCGTTTAATTTCAGGATTTGATTCTCCAAATTTGTAGTATCCACTAAAGTATGGACATCCATTCTTCTTTGCACATACAAGCGCATTTATCTTTGCACGAGTTGTTTGATATACATTACCAGTAGGTTCAGTTATGTTCCATGGATACAAAATATGCTTTGCATATTTTTTTTGAAATTTAATAACAGCATCTTGTGTTACCTTGTCATACGTACCTGTAAGCTGTAATTTTTCACCTTCATAACTATTAAGAAATTCTTGAAGCTTCTTAACTTCTTCTGTGTTATTTGATTGTCCGTATACAATTGATTTTGTAAGATATGGAGTACACAACCCTTCATCTACTACTGGAATTTTATTTTCTAAATTATCTTTTAATACCTCTTTCTTATTACTTCTTGCATATCCAGTAGTTCTAGTCCTTGAAGAGCTTGAGACTTCTGCGACGCTGGTCAAAATAGAAACGGTTGTTGTAGCAGAAATATTTCCTGCCAAATCTGTTGCAATAACAGAAAGTGTTTGCGGATCATATGACACAGTTCCAAAAGTTACTGAAGTACTGTAAGTCCCAGAATTACATAAAGTGTTTGTTGGATTAGGAGTAATAAGTGAATTGTATATTGATACAGTTGAAGACGACTCACATGTTCCACTTATATTTACAGGACTAGCATTTAAAGAACCAACTGTAGGAGAAGATACTGTAGGGGTATTTATTGTAGTGTCGATTACAACATTCAATTCAGGGGATTCTCCAGATTCTCCTGTAAGGTTTGTTTCAGTATATGTTATAGCATAAGACCCTGAAGAGAGATTTACTGTGATAGTTGCTGTTCCACTAGAACAAACAGCGCTATCTTCTTCTATTCCATCAACATACAAAGTTACAGTATTATTAGTATCGCACGTAAATTCAAAACTTGGACTTGCATCATTTGTAATATTATCAGTCGTACTTGAACCAGTATCACTTCCACTTACCAAATCAGGATATTCAAGAGGTGCAGTCGGCGGCATTGCAACATCAAACATATCAATTTCACCACTTTGATTTGGAACATAAAGAGTATCACCAATTAGTGCTCCCCGGGTTGTATAGTATGTTCTTCCTGTATTTATTGTTGTAACAAGTGTATTGTTGGTTGTGTCTATTATATCAATACCATTAGATATGTTTGGTAAGAATAAATAATTTCCCACACTAGTTGGATGAGAATAATACCCATGCTCTGATGCAATGTTTGCAATGACGGTATTATTTGTTGTGTCGATTACATCAACCCCATTCGCAATACTTGGGACATATAAATAATCTCCGATTAATGTGTTTGAGGAGTAATGACTATGTCCTGTCAAAATATTTGTAACTACAGTATTATCTGTTGTATCAACTACTGTAATACCGTTCGTATCATTAGGAAAATATATATAATCACCTATATTGACGTTAATAGCGTCATATCCATATGGAGTATAAATATTATCAACGACAGTATTTGTTCCAGTATCAATTACACTAATACCATTAATAGCATTTGGTATATACAAGTATCCATCTTTTAGGGTTGAATAGGAATAATGGTTCTCATTAGTAATAATGGTGTCTATTATAGTATTGTTTGTTACATCAATTACATCAACATTATTACCTGGAACATATAGATGATCTCCAATTAAAAGAGTTGGACTTATATGATAATATCCAGAAGTAGCTGGGATTGTAGTTTCAAGAGTGTTATCTATTATATCAATTATATCCAAATTAGAAGAGTGAGATGAAAAATAAAGAAAGTTTCCAACTTGGGTAGATTCCCCTGAACTACCGTAGTCAGTTCCTGTATTTATAGTATCAACAACAGTATTTGTATCAGTATCAACTACATCTATACCTGAATTATATGGTATATATAAAATAGAATCTATTGAAGTTATTGGTGAGCCATATGAACCAGAACCTGTAATACTTCCAATGTATGAAGCAGCAAATGCATAATTATAGGTAATAGTAAATACACACAAACAAAACAATATCCACTTTATTTTTCTAATCATATACTCCCTATTATAGCATCTATCTTTTACTTTCTATTTATTTTTTAACACTAATTTAATTCCAATCCCTAAAAACAGAACTCCTCCAAGCACGTACACCCACCACACTTTAAACCGAGGTGTTTGTTCTGCTTCAACATTTTGCACTTGTACAGGAATTGTTGAAGTGCTTGTTGTTGAGTTTGTAAGTTCAACTTGTGCTGTACTGAGTGGTGCTACAAATTCTTTTTTCAAAAGTGGAACTTGTTCTGTAGTAGTTGCAGTTGTTGTTGAATTCTCGATATTTTCTTCCATAACAAGAGATACCGTCGATGTTGCAGTTGTTGTTGAGTTTGTATCAGAAGAATTTGAATTACCCCATGTATTTGGTTTTGAAACTTCTTGCAGAATATCATTCCAAGATAATTCGAGCGCGGCAGGAATTACATAACTTGTTGCCCAAATTCTATTTTCTTCCTCATCACTTGAATTTAATACACCACCATCTGTTTTTTGTGCATTTGCAAAGTAGTCCTGCGCACTCTTTGAATTCTTTGACCAATTTTCTCCAAGATCATACATTGCTTGAGCAACCCATGCAGTTGTGTATGTATTTCCCCATCCACCATCAGCCTGCTGTCCTGCCTTTAGATAATTCTTTGCTTTTGAAAGTGAAGAAGAAACTCCTGCTACAGAATCAAATTGAATCAATGATTGAACTGCCGCTGCAGTAAGATCATAACTATTCTCCCATGAACCATTTGAAAGTTGTTTTGAAAGAATAAATGAAATTGTTTTTTGAACTTCTAAATCTGATGATTCATATCCTGACTTACCAAGAACGAGAATTCCAAATATATCGTCATTCACCAAACTCTTATCTCCGATTTGTGTTCCATCAAAATCACCGACAATTGATTGAATGTAATTTACCCCATTGAATTTGTATGGATTTTTTCCTGATGCAAGAATAGCCATTGCTCTCCGCTCATTATCTGTGGCCATATCTTTTATTTTTGATTTTGAACTCAGATATGATTGCAGTTTTGAATCTTCTTCTGAAACAGAACCAAAGGCAACTGCAACCCAGTCACTATATAATTCACTCCCACCATACGAACCGTTTGATCCTTGTAGATTTTTGATAAAACTAATTGCTGCAGGAATATCAAATTCTTTATTCTTTGAACTTCCACCGCCTGATGAATTACCTGAGTCTGTAGATGTTGAAGTTGTAGTAGCAACAGTAATAGTATAAGAAGGATAATAATAATCATCCTGTACCCCAATCATATATTCGCCTGATGTTGCAATTGTAAACGAAGCCTCTGCATTTATATCAACAGGAGTTGTGACTAATTCAAATGGAGACCATGGATTATTTGGGTCTGGAACAGTGACTCCAAGTGTCACACCTGTTCGAGGAAGCCATGTGTTTGTTTGATATTCATACTGCTGGGCCGTTGCAACAAAAGGGATTCCTGTAAAAAACTCATTTGTACTGAATACAACTTGATATGGATTTCCAAAATATACTCCAATTGTATTTCCTTTCTCTACATATGTTTGATCAATACCAGTCCAAGGACTAAATCCATCTACGAGATATTGCCAATTATCACAATACTCTGTTCCTGAAACAGAAATACATTTTAAATAGAAAGAACCATATGCATCAAAGTATTGAAGCTTTGTAATATCAAATGAATCGCTTTCACTATCTGCTTTGAGTAAATACGCGAGCACACTTTGAGAAGAAACTTCGTGCGTCACATTATTCATATCTGTAACTTCGATTATTTCATTCTCAGTATCCACTTCGGTATTTCCATCAAATACTACTGTCGCGCTGTTTCGAATAAAAATATGTACATCATCCCTAAGTACTTCATCTCCACCATCAAGAATTACAGTCGTAGGAGTTGAACTAGTTGAAGATGCGATTGTAGTTGAAGTTGCAACAACATTGACTGTATCAACATTAATTTCTTCATCAGTTTTTAAAACAATAGACTCAATCTCAGGAGTTGTTTCTGAATATGAAATATTTTCAATTGGAGTACCAATAATTTCTTCTTGTGCTACAGGTTCTGTTTGTTCAACTGTTTGTTCTGGAACCTCTTGCGCAAATACTTGTGACGCAAAGAGTACTCCGGCAACTAATATAATGTAAAAATTCTTTTTCATATCTGTTTTATTTTAATTTCCATTCAATAATATCTCCCTCTTGTACAACATATGAAGAAACTCCAAGCGAAGCTTCTTTTCCATTTATGTAATACATTAAATTTTTTCCATCACCACTTTCAAGCGACCCAATTGAAGTCATAAAATATCCGAGCGCAGGATACTCTCTTCCTTCAAAACTTATTTTTCCTTCTGACATAAGAGCATTCATTGCATCATATACAGTAGTATTATTTGAAATAGAAAATTCTACTGTTTGATCTGAGAATTTTAATATGGCCCTGTGTTCAATATTTTCTTTTTTATTCTCAACATTGTTAGATGTAAAAGAACGGGAATCCAGCGGTTCAACTCCTGGATCCTCGCCTTCGCGAGGATGACGTACTAAGGAATTTTGGTCTTGAGAATAAGTTTTTATTCCTTGATCCCCGTCTACACGGGGATGACGTGCTTCTAGATTTTTACTTGAATACACATATGCACCACCAACAAACAAACCTAACGCAATAAGGACAAGTACGAATCCTTCTTTTCTTTTGTTGTATTTTTTTCTCATAAAAATAAAAAACCTCTTTATGAGAGGAATATGCCGACGAGACAATACATTGTATCGAAATTCCTGCTCGGGATTAATGAACATATATATAGTAATCGGACTTTAACCGTAGCGGCACTGTGGAGGAATTTCACCTCACTTCCCTGTATATATGATTGAATTGTTAATTTGGGCATCGCCCGCACCAGCGTAGTGTGCTCACCGCGCTCGTGCGGGCGATGCCCGACCTTCTACTTATTATATGTAGGAGGATTTTCTTGTAAGTTTTGTGTGTGATTTACAAACCGTGCTAATGCATATAATACACTAGACAATCGATTTAGATACTGTAACAAGAGTTGTGATACACGATCTGGATACTGTAAAGAAGCCTTAACGGTCAATCTCTCAGCTCTCCGTGCAACAGTTCTACATACATCAAGATAGGCTGACACAATATCTCCCCCAGTAATAAGGAATGAATTTATCGAAGGAATAACTTCTTCTACTGCAGCGATAATTTGTTCTTCATATTCGACACTACTTTTATCAAGCATATTTTTTGAACCAGCAAGCTCTGCTTGAATTGAGAATAAATTATTTTGAAGAGATTCTAATAATTCTTGAAGTGCTACAGCCTTATCCGCAATAGTAAGCATAAAAGGAATTGGTTCAAGATTTATCAAAGCCTTTGCATACCCTATTGATGAATTCAGTTCATCAACAGTTCCCAATGCTTCGAAGATAATATCATCTTTTGAAACTCTCTCTCCTGAAGCAGAGTCGAAGAGTTTTGTTGTTCCGGTATCACCTTTTTTTGTATACAGCATAATTTTATATTAGATTTCACAAAGTCCACCAACACATGCAAGTTCTTTCTTCACTTCTGTTTCATCAACTTTTTCATATGTCACAATCTTAGAGAAATCAATGTGCTCAAACTGTCTTGCCATTTCTTCATACTTCTCTTTTGTAATAGCTTCATATGGAGCAAGTTGATATACATGGTTTGATCGTGGAAGGAATGAAAGTCCTCCAACAAGATCCCAGTTCTCGTACACCCAGTTAGCTACCGCAATCCATTCATCTTCTCCGACTGAAATAGTTACTGATGGATTATGTTCTGTATAGTGAACTTTTACAACTTTCCAGTGTTCAAGTTGATCAATCGCAGAAAGATCATCTTTACAGATAGCACCCTTTGGAGCCTTCACAGGGAATTCAATTACAAATGTATTTGCATCTTCCATTGTTTGTCCAACTTCAGGATGATATGGAACTCCTTGGTCTCGAAGCATCTTAAAGAGTGCGTCTGTAGAAGAAATTCGAACTCGTCGAATATAGTACGGCGCATATCGTGCGTGCATTCCTGATGAACAGTCTACTGTTTGAGATGCATTCCCTGAAGGTTTTACACATGTAATACATGTTGAAGGTGTAATTCCAAATTTCTTAGCGTATTTTTTATTTGTTTCAATTGTAACTTGTTTTAATTTCTCAAGTACTTTAGGATCTCGTGCAACTTTTGAATCCCATTGACCCGTAATAGAAACACCGAGGAGTCTTTCTTTTTCACAATTCTTTTTCCATTCTTTTGAAAGATATGGGAAGTATGTAAGTGTTGATTGGTATGTACCAAGAATAGCTGCGATTCTTATCTTTTTTATCAAAGTTTCTTCTGTATCCTCTGCTCGAGCAACAACTTCACTCAAGTTACAAAATTGTTTTGATTGAAGGATGATTTCTCCACAAGGATTAGTTCCCCAGTTTGGATATATTCCATCTTCAAATTGATCTAGTCTTCGCTTTGGAAGAGTTTGTGCAAGACCACCTCGATTAAAGATTCCTCGTTCTCCTGATCCTGACTTTACAAGTGCTGTCCACTCATCAAGAAATTCTTCAACTGATGGTTTTTGTAAATATACAGCAGAGTTATTTGCAAGCATTCGCTGTCCTTCGGTAAGATAAAATTGTCCTTTCTTTGAGTCTCGAATTGCTTCATCATCAAGATCTGAAAGTGAGATGAGTGCACTTCGTCGAACTCCTCCTGATACTACACATTCTCCAATCTTACAAATAATATCATGGGCATCAAGGTTTGTAAGTCTTCGTCCTTGTCGTGCAAGTACCCGTTCTTTTGTGAATGCAATGAGCGACTTAAGCGGATCTGGTCCAGAGGACTTTCCTCCCATAGTATTAAGCCGTGCTCCAGCTGGTCGAAGAAGCGAGTAATCAAAATCAATATCGTTTCCTTCAAACCAAGTCTTCATACCAAGTGCAAATGCATCAGCCCACCCCTCCTTACTGTCGGCAACAACATGTGTAGGAAGTTTTTTTCCTGTCTGTCTTTGAATTTGTGGAAGTGCCTGAATATTTGAACTCTCTACAGTATATCCAACTCCTGTACCACACATTGAGATATAAATAATTTCTGCAAAATCTTGAATAGTTCTTGGTGCAATAAATGAACAGTTATATGCACACACATTTGTTTTTCGTGCTGCTTTACCAGAGAATTGCATAAGCCGCATTGATGGGAGTGCTTGTTGAGAAAGTATGTATTGTCTTATTTCTTCATACTCAGCTTTTGTTAACTTACCATTGAGATTATCCTTCATGAAATCAACATATCGATCGATTGTTTCAATCCATGTTTCTCGTCTTCCTTCTTCGTGTATCCATTTTGCATATGTTCGATAATATACAAATTCTGCAAGAGAGTTCCTGAAGTATTGCTTACTTTCATTTACAAGTTCTTTTACTTTTTCCGGCACAAAACCAACTTTTGTCCTAACCTCTGCTCGTTCTTGTCTATACAAAATATATGATTTTGCAGTTGAAAAATAGTTAAGTGCAAGAAGTTGTCGTTCTACAACATCTTGAATTAACTCAACATGTGGAACAAACTTTTTTTCTTTTGATTGTTTTGAAATTTCTTCAAGAGCTTTTACAACAGACTGCATTACCTTTTCTGCTTCAGCATCAGCACCCTCTCCTGTTTGTTGCATTGCTCGAAATATTGCTCTTGTGATTCTTTTTTCATCAAAAGGCATTACCTCTCCGTTTCTTTTTTGTATTTTATCCAACGCAGATTTTACTTTAACTTTTGCTTTTGGTTTTGTTTTTGCCATACGATTATATTTTTGTACTATTAAAAATCAGCCGTCCCATATATCGTTCAACATTCTTGTTGGTACTAATATATGTATAAATTAATGGACTAAGTGTGAGTGCAAAAGTTACGTTACCGATCAAATGCAAAATCGTAAAAGGAATCTGACCAATAAGTGCTTGCATGAATGTCTGTTGGAAGAACAATGGTCCAATGGTAAGACCTGTAGCTGCATCGAAGAATAGCGTTGCGAGAATTGCAAATTTTACATAATTGATTCTTTTCATTTCTCTTTTTTTGAAAAAAGATACTGACCAAATACCAAGTACTCCATATATAATACCTGTAATAATTGTCCAAATACCTACTTTTGCAGTCAGTACATCAAACAACACAATACTCATGAATCCGAATATAAAAGCAACATGTGCTCCATATACTTTTGAGAATGGCATTTGTGTTGAAAGAAGCGGTTCGATATTTGGAAGTCGCACAGGGACAAGTCGGAAGGCAAGACAAAGTACGAATCCAAGAATAATTTTTGTCCAATCTGTAATTTTTTGCATAAAAACTCACTACTAAATTCTCTGATAATTATAGCCCTATCCATTTAAAAACAGATAAGGCGTTCATAGCTTTTCAACTACTGTATTTAGTATACGAAGTCTATAGATGTTTAGTTTGAGATATCCCCAACTTTATTAATATTTTATAGTTAGAACATTTTTTCGCCCATATTGGAATTAACTATCCTTAAAAGTACTTATTTTCAAGGGTATTATTGGCATCTTTTTTATGTTTAAAAAAATAAAAAATGTGGTCAAATTTTTTAAATACATATTTTAAACCAAAATCTTACTCACTTGTAACACCATCAAAATCTTCCTCGTTCTCGATTGCTTCTTGTTTGGTAAATCGGACAATTCCATCCTTGTGATGTGATGGTGCATATATAGTATAAAGTTTGAGATCTTCAACTGAAGAAGTATTAATAACATTATGTTGAGTGTCAGCAGGTACGATTACTACATCTCCATCTCCAACAATATATTCTGTTTCTCCTACAATAACCTTCCCTTCTCCTTTTTCAAATCTAAAAAATTGATCATTTTCCGTATGAACCTCTAATCCAATATCTTCACCAGGCTTGAGCGACATAAGTACAAGTTGTATATGTGCGCCTGTATAAAGTACTTTTCTAAAATTTGAATTATCTACTGTAAATTTTTCAATATTTTCTTTATATCCTTTTTTCATATATCTATTCTTGAAGTTTTTTAAGTAGCTCAGAATTCTCACGCATTAGATCATCCATCTGTTTTGCAAGCTGTCGTTCCTCTTCAATAAGTAATTCTACTTCAGGATTTTTCATAGAATCTTCTTTTCTAAAACCAAACAGGCCTTTTACTTTATTTAAAAATTTATTTCCTTTAGGTTTTGAAAGTTCAACTATCTGTGCTTCTTTTCTCTGAATTTGAATATTAATTATCTCAGAGTTTGCAGCTATTTGTTCAAGACGTTCTTCTATTTTTTGTTTTTCTTCCACTGTCAGAGATTTATTTTCTTCTGGTTTTAATTTCTCTATACTTTCAGAAGGTACCTGTTCTATCTTGATGGGATTTTCTACAGAAATTTCTTCCACTTCTTCATTCGCAACTTCTCTCAATAATAGCTCTTGAACTTTATCTCTTAAACCATACGCAGGAACAATTACTTCTACGTTAGCTTGCTTATTTTTAATTAGGCTAATAGAATTAATTGCTTCTTGTGCATTAAAGTATTCATCGTTAGTTATATTATATTCTTGTGCATCACCTAAAACTTCCATCAACTCATCGAAAGAATTTGATGAGTTCACGGCATCCTTAAATTTTTTTCTTTCTTCAAGCTCAGAAGAAATCACAGTATCACCAAGAATTTCATATACTTTATCTCGAAGACCAAATGTTTTTGTAAGTGATTCAAGTGGTAGTTCTTTTGATTTAATAGCTTCAATAATTTGAATAAGTTCAGTACCAGTATAAGAACCTTGCGTCCCGAGAATATCTTCTGTTGAGTTTAATATGCCATAGAGCTCTTCGAGGGTTTTTGTGTTTTTAATATAATCTTGAATATTTTCAACTTTCTGACTCTCTATACTTCCACCAAAGGATTCTATCGGCATACATTTGAAATTATTTTTTTTAAATCATCTTGCTCGCAAGCATACTCATCAACTTAACAGCTGATTCTTGAGCGGTTTCTGAATCCTTTGATGCAACAAATGTCTCCCATTGTGCAATAATTGTTTGATCTCCCAACCCTCTAATATCTGACTCGAGCTTTACTCTGTCTTCAAATGATATTGTTCCACTTGTTCCAAGAACTTTATCAATAAAGAATTTCATAAATCTTGATGTTTTTAATCGTTCTTCTGTTTTTGCGAGTTCTTCTTCTTCTTTTGCACTTTGTGTTTTTATATTTTCTGTATATTGAATACTGAAGAAAATATTAAGTCCCACAAGCAATAACATAAGTATATTGGCTACGATACGTGTTCTATCAAAAATCCCTGTTTGCATAATGTTTAAAAATTATTAATGTTTATAAATATATTATATATCGTTTATATATAATGGAAAGTTAACTTGTTAACCACTTCCAGAATTTTATAAAGATATTTTCTTTCTTCACCTCCTCAACCTTCATTGGTTCTACCACCTCAACAAGAAGTGGCACAGGAGAAGATGGGGATTTAAGAATATATCTTCCTCCAGTTGAAGGAGTTTGGATGTATGTTGTTGCAAATAATTGTCCTTGATTGAATTGTATATTTTGCCCAAGATAGGTTGCAGATACTGCTCCTGTTGATTGCGGTACAAGGTTTATTCTTAGAGATTGATTTGGAGAAACCTTAACTAATTGTGCAAGTCCACCTGCAGATTTATCATAAGTTGCATATGAGTTTAATTGTGTCTCGCCTGAATAGATGATAAAGAGGCCTGGTGGTGTTGATTCGTCAGACAATGGGTTTTTAAGAAGCACTGGATTTGTAGCAAGCATTGCAAGATCTTGCTCTCTCGAAACACCTGCTGATGTTATATATGCAGCTAACTTTGGCGTTGAAGATAAAGCATCATCAATAGTTTTTGGAATTGGTGCAAATAGGAATTTTGAAATGTTTGTAAGGAATTGTGTTGGTAATTGAACTAGGTTGATGAGTCCTGGTGCTTTGAGGCCTTGCAATGGATTCGGAATTATTGTTGCTCCAATATTCTTTGTACTGAAATTTGGGTTAAGAGGATTGAAATCTTGAAGTGGTGTTAGATTAAGAGGTTTAATAGACCCTCGTACAATATTTCTAAGAAGACCGCCTCCTGAATTTCCACCACCTGTATCACCTCCTCCTGTATCGCCCCCACCCGTGTTGCCGCCAGTACTACCTCCTCGTGAAGGCGGTAGAGCTGGTGCTGTGTAGTTTCCTGTAATACCACCACGGTTTCCTGAAGATGAATTTGAAGGGAATGTGAAACCTGAATTATGTCCATCATTAAATACAGTTTGAGAAGAAAGATCTAATACACTTCCTGTATTTCTAATATCTCGTAGTCGGAGGAAGTTCATATCTGCCGTACCATTGATTCCAATGTTTGCATATGTTCCAGGTGTTGTTGAACGCACTGTAAGGAGGTTGTTTTGATTATATCCAAGAAGTGTAAAGAGTCCTGACACATTAAGTGTGCTTCCTGCTTGAAGATAGATCGTATCTTTTGATGTGGTGAGTTGCTTAAATAAGTTCACAACACTGTTAACCCCTTGAATTATTTGTGCAAATCCGTTTAATGTTGCAGTACCATTTACTGTTCCTAATCTAAATGTTGTTCCATTGAAAGTCACATTTCCTGTAATTGAACCATTGTTTGAAGAAAGTTCATTAAATGTTGCTGTACCTGAGAATGTTCCTTCGTTTGAACTTGAATCATTAAATATGAGATGTGTGATTGGATTTGAATCACCTCCTGTAATAGTTCCTCCGATTGTACCTGCTCCCCACTTCATAGAGTTCGAAAGTGTAAATGTGCCACCTATTGCTTCTTCGTATATTACATTACCCGTAATAGTTCCGGTGTTATATGAAGTATCTTGGAAAGTTACGTTTCCAACTATTTTTGAAGTATTTATTGAAGATCCAGAGAAAATAATTCCGGTAGTTGAAGCAGGGCCCGTGAGACCAGTAGAGTTGATAAGTCTTGGAAGTGCATCACCTGATTCTATGATTGGTGATACAGTTCCTTTGAGTTCAACAATAGGTGTTTGAGATGTTGGCACAGATGCACTTTGTATAGTACATGAGTCATCATCATACCAATTTGAAAGATTGGCCCAATCATTGTCTGATGTACCGCAGAAATATTGTCCTTGTATTGAAAAAGTTGATGATGCAATTGAAATAGTATCTTGTGAGTCTATACCTTTAACATAGAGTGTTGACTCTCCTGCTTGATTAGGCAACAAAATATCAAAACCATATTGAGAACAATCAACCTCAGTCTGAGTTGAGAAATTATCATATGAATAAAAACATGTCTCAGAAGAATCCCAGAGTACATATGGATTCCAAGTTGAAATGGACTGATTCATATATACAGACACAGAATAACTATTTGTTATTGATTTTGTATATATGTATGTAATTTCTCCAACTACAGCAATTTTATCTCCATATGCAGAGGTTGTTACAGAAGTCCAACCTCGTGCACCTGCGCTTGTCTGTTCGGTCCAAGTCACACCTCCATCTGTTGAGGTGTAGACATAATCTCCATTTGCAATAGCAGTAAGCTTTGTTCCATCGGCTGATGAGGTGATGGAGGTCCAATTTCTTGCTCCAGCAGAAGTTCTTTCTATCCAGGTTATACCTCCGTCTGTTGAGGTATAGATATATTCACCTTGTGCAACCGCAGTAAATTTTGTTCCATCGGCTGACGAGGTTACAGAAGTCCAAGCACGTGCGCCTGCATCTGTCTGTTCGGTCCAAGTCACACCTCCATCTGTTGAAGTGTAGATATACCCAGAATAATAATTTGTAGTAATGAGGCTCATTCCATCGGCTGATGAATCAATTGAATTCCAACCACCTTGTCCGATACTGGTCTGCCCTGTCCATGTTACACCTCCGTCTGTTGAGGTGTAGATATAATCACCAATTACACCAGCAGCAAGCTTGGTTCCATCTGCGGATGAGGTGATAGAGATCCAGTTTCCTGCTCCACTACCCATTTGCTCTGTCCATGTCACACCGCTATCTATTGAGGTAAAAATAAATCCTCCAACTTCAGTAGCAGCAAGCTTGGTCCCATCGGCTGATGAGGTGATAGATGTCCAACTTCTCGAAGATGCACCAGTCTGCTCTGTCCATGTCACACCTCCGTCTGTTGAAGTATAGATATACCCTCCGTTATTAGTAGCAGCAAGCTTGGTCCCATCGGCTGATGAGGTGATGGAGGTCCAATTTCCTTCTCCTGCTCCTATTTGCTCGGTCCAACTACCATATGTAAAAGTAACACTTGCATTACCTATTGTTCCATTATATGAAATAGCTCGTATTGATAATGTTTGTTCTCCTTCTGTATTAGGAGGATCTATATCAGATCCATCAAGTGCACAGTTTGCAGTACTTGTTGATGTAAAGTTGTCGTACGAATAATAACAATTTGTAGCAAGAGACCAATTTACTTCAGGAGCCCAAGAACCTCCATCAATTAATAAATTAGCAATAGGTGAAGTAATAGATATATCAATTACATCTTGAGATTTTCTAAGTGTATACACATACCCACTATCACTATAGGTTACTGCAAGATTCATTCCGTCTGCTGATGAGGCAATCGAGTTCCAGGATTTTGCTCCTGCACTTGTTTGTTCTGTCCATGTCACACCTCCGTCTGCTGAGGTGTAGACATACCCATAATTACCATCAACTGCGGCAAGTTTCATTCCATCTGCTGATGAGGTGATGGAGGTCCAAATTCGTGCACCAGAACTACCACGTTCAGTCCATGTCACGCCTCCGTCTGTCGAGGTATAGACATATCCATAACTTCCATCAACTGCGGCAAGTTTCATTCCATCTGCGGATGAGGTGATATCACGCCAACTTCTGAAACCTGCACTTGACTGCTCTGTCCATGTCACACCACTATCTGTTGAGGTATATATAATTCCTTCACCACCTTGATCACATGCCGCAGCAAGCTTGGTCCCATCGGCTGATGAGGTGATAGAAGACCAACCACAAGAAATAATATTTTGTTCGGTCCACGTTACACCTCCGTCTGCTGAGGTGTATATCTTGTCAACAGCAGCCGCTGCAGCAAGCTTGGTTCCATCTGCTGATGAAATGATTGACATCCACTCTTTTGCACCCGCACTTGTTTGTTCGGTCCATGTTACACCTCCGTCTGTCGAGGTATATACATATTCGTATTGCGCCACAGCCGCAAGCTTGGTCCCATCGGCTGACGAGGTGATGGAGGTCCAATTTCTTGCTCCTGCAGAAGTTTGCTCGATCCATGTCACACCTCCGTCTGTGGATGTGTAGATATACCCAGTATTCTCATTATACGCTGCAAGATTCATTCCATCGGTTGATGAGGTGATAGCTTTCCAATATCCTGAATAATTACCGCTTTCTTGAACAACCCAAATAAAATCATAGATGAAAGAGATTGAATTAACATCTTCTTGTAGGTCATCATCAATAGTTTTTATATAAAGTGTAGAATTTCCTTGTGTTTCTGGAGGAAGAATGTCTGTTCCACCTTCAGAACAATCAACCTCTATCTCTGTTGAGAAATTATCATATGAATATGCACAATATGTAAGTGTGTTTAAGTTAGTAATGTCATAGTCGACAACGGGAGACCAATTACTATTTAAGTATCTGATATTTGATTCTGGTGATTGTATATCGATATCTGTATCTTGAGGTATATAAGAGGAGATAAACTCTAAAATCTTTTCAGTAACATTTCCATTTCCAAAAGCTTTTAGATAGAGAGTTTGAGCACCGTTTGAAATTGGTGCAGAGATATCAGAACCTTTAAGTGCACAGTTTGCAGTACTTGTTGATACCCAATTGTCATATGAATAATAGCAATCTGCTGTATTTGACCAAATAACAAAAGGATTCCATGTTGCTACTGTTGAGGATGCAATTGGGGATATTGGAATAATATTTGTTTGTTGTGGTAAACTGAAAAAAGTATAGATGTATTCGTATAATCCAGACGCAGCAAGCTTGGTCCCATCGGCTGATGAAGTGATGGTAGTCCAGCTTCTTGCCCCTGCAGAAGTTTGCTCTGCCCAAGTTGTACCTCCATCTGTTGAGATATATATATAACCTGAACCATTAGCTGCTGCAAGTTTCATTCCATCTGCTGATGAGGTGATGGAGGACCAGTTTTTTGCTCCTACAGACGTCTGCTCTGTCCAATTTGCACCTCCATCTGTTGAGATGTTTATATATCCTCCAGCACTAACTAGTGCAAGCTTGGTCCCATCGGCTGATGAAGTGATAGATACATTATTTCCTTGAACACCTATATTAGGATAAGATGTCCACGTCACACCACCATCAGTTGAAGCCAAAGGAGTATAATCACTTGAACTAACCACTACAAGTTTATTTCCATCAGCTGATGAAGTGATGGATGTCCAACTTTGTCCACCAGCATTGGTTTGTGCTACCCAATTTAAACCTCCATCTGTTGAAGTGTAGATGTATCCAGATTGAGCCGCTGCCGCAAGTTTGGTCCCATCTGCTGATGATGTAATAGTGGTCCAATTTACACCAGCAATATACTTTCTTTCAATCCAAGTTACACCACCATCAGTTGAAGTATATATATAACCTGAGCCATTAGTGGCCGCAAGTTTGGTCCCATCTGCTGATGAGGTGATTGAGTTCCAATTTGCTATTCCTGCACCTGTCTGTTGGGTCCATGTTATACCAGAGTCTGTAGAAGTATAGATATATCCGCCAGCCAAAACTGCCGCAAGTTTGGTTCCATCGGCTGATGAGGTGATTGAAGACCATTGTGCGGTACTTGAGTCAGTCTGTTCGGTCCATATCCCTGTATTGTATAACAAACTAAGATTTCCAGTATAAGGTCCAATCTCATAATTATTTATTGTTAACTCAGTAGATATTGCGACTGAGGCATCTGTATATATTAAAGATCCTAATGATTCTACAATAAGTGTACTTGCTTCGATGTGTTCTTCTGAAAGATCTAAAGTACTATTAAATCGCAATACCAATGATGGATCAGAATTTATAGTATTAGCATACTCTACAAAATCAAGATCCTTGACAGTAAATGTACTGTAATTATTTTCTGTCGCCTGTACCGCAAAATCTGTTGAGGATGAAGTGTGAGTGATGGTATATCCTGCTCCGTCTATTGTTATGTTATCTCCATTTATATAAAAACAAGTACCTGATGAAGTGAGATCTTGTGTAAGAGTAAAGGTGGTAGTGGTTGTTGCATAGAGAGTTCCACACGTTGAAAGTGAAGTATTTGTAA
This sequence comes from Candidatus Parcubacteria bacterium, assembly GCA_039805545.1. Classification (GTDB taxonomy): domain Bacteria; phylum Patescibacteriota; class Minisyncoccia; order Phycocordibacterales; family JAACPR01; genus JAULZV01. The sequence continues at coordinate 38,946 of JBDLUA010000024.1, read as the reverse complement.
TAGGCCATGTTCCTCCAACATATGAAGTATACTCTGTTGTATTATCATTCAAATACGCAAGTGCAGACAAAGTTAGGTTTGTTCTTGTAAGGGTACCTGAATAATTTAAATCAAGTCCCCCATCACTTCCTCTATTACCTGATGTTCCCACTCCTCCTTTTGCAGAAAGTGTTGATGATGCAATATTTAGATTTGTATCAGTGAAGGCAATGTTTCCTCCAACTCCTCCATAAGACTCTGCTGTTGTTTGTCCTCCATCTGCAATAATAGAACCAATGTATGAATAAAAGATTGCGACATCTCCTGCATCTCCTCCGTTTCCGTTATTTTGACCACTTCCTGTTGTGTCTGCGTTTCCTGAAATGTTTAATCCGGTAGTGTATCCTGAAATGTTTAGATCATTAAGAACAAGGTTTGTATATGCATGTGCACCTTCTGCGAGAGAACCTGATGGACCACCTGTTCGAGCACGAGCATCAATCGCAACAGCTCCTGATCCTGATATTGTGAATCCTCCTCCATTAAGTACTACGTTGTCTGATGAAATGGTAAAGCAGGTATCTGTTCCGCCCGATACGTTTTGTGTGAGGGTGTATGTACCTGGGGCTGCGAGTTCACCACAAGAAGAAATGTTTCCAGGAAGAAGTACTGCTGCGTCGGCTTTTAGTGCAAAAGAAAAAGCAAAAAATATTCCAAGTGAGAATATTATTTTTTTAATATAAGTGTTGCGCATAAGATTTATTCTTGTGGTGGTGACTCTGCAGGAACTTCAATCTCTTGTTGAGATATAACAGTATCCACAATCGTGTCCACTACTTCAGAAACAGTATCCAGACCATCTTCAATAATGTCTGTTATGGTATCAATGATCACTTCTGTTGTACTTGAAGCAATCTCTTCTGTTGAAGTTGATATTTCTTCATCTGTAGTTGTTGCGATGTCTTGTGTTGAGGTTGCAATTGATTCAGGGGTAGTGGTTGCTGTTTCATCTTGTATTGATGAATTATCCGTATCTGATTGTGTATTATCTGAATCTTCGGGTTGTACTTGGTCTGTAGTTGTTGCGATGTCTTGTGTTGAGGTTGCAATTGATTCAGGGGTAGTGGTTGCTGTTTCATCTTGTGTAGGAAGTGGTGTTGAGTTAAATGAAATGATTCGTTTGATAAAGAATTTGTTTCCATCTGTGAGACCCTGAGCAATGATAGTGTCTCCAGGATTAATATCTGAAATAATTAAGAGTGTGTAGTCTTTTGTTTCTATTCGATCAAGATATTTAATACTCAAATTATAAAGTTCTTCTGTTTGTGTATCAGAACCTCGTGCATTCATAAGAGATATTGTTTCATCTGAAATAGAAGAAACGGTACCAATAACGCTGAAATTGTTTGTTGCGGATTCGAGTTCATTTTCGGTTGCTTTTGCAATACCCCATGTGAGACCAAGTACGACAAGAACAATTACACTTGTTCGAATAACTTCTATGTGAAGTTTTGAAAGTATGCCTTTTTGAAATAGAGAGTGTGATTTAGATAGTTTTTTCTTTACCATAACTATATAGATTTTAGCACAAAAATCTTATCTAATCACTTAAACGAAGTGGAAAAAGGTGGCCCTTTGGGCCACCTTTTTCCACTTACTCTTTATAATGCATCAACTGCGTCTTGTGCATAGGATTCTGCATCTTCTGCATACTCCTTAGCATCTTCGTACTCCTTGTCATCATACGAATCCTCTGCATTATTAAGAGCTGTTTCTGCTTTTTTCAAATACTTTTTAGCGTTTGTAGTACTTCCATCTGCATCATCAATCTCATCCTCTGCGTCTGCGATAGCTTCTTCTGCGTCATCCATAGCTTCTTGTGCATCATCTTTATCACTATTTTCTCCAATTGCATCCACTGCATCATCAGCGAGATCTTCTGCATCTTCGGCTAATTTAATTGCTTCTTCAAAATCTTCGTCATCATATGCATCATTTGCATCATCTAGTTTTTCTTGTGCTTCTTTGAGAATATCTTCTGCTTCCTCTACATCTTTATCCTTATCATCAGCTGCATCTATTTTATCTTCTGCATCCGCAATTGCGTCATCAGCCTCATCAATTGCATTATCTGCTTCATCTTCATCAGTCTCTCCACCCGCATCTTCATATGCATCTTGCGCATTATCATACGCGTCATCTGCATGTTCGATTGCCTTATCATAATTACGAGAAAAATATGAGTCTACTGCTTCAAACAAATCTGAACGAGCATCATCCAAACTCTCATCCGCAGCATCTATATCAACTCCATCATCTCGAGCATCATCAATTTGATCATCCGCATCTTCTACTGCATCAATTGCTTTTTTTATTAAATTTTCAGCTTCTTTTTGTTTTGTAGTTGAAATAGAGCTTACAGGAGAATTTATATTTGCAACACTAGAAGCAGGAGTGTTCGCAACTACTGATGAAGGGGTTTGTGTTGTTTTATTCATTAACTCACTATATTTTGCACGAGATTTTGAACCGAATGTTCCAGTTGCAGGAGAAATTCCATTTGCAACTTGCCATTTTATAATTGCTTGTTTGGTCAAATCTCGCAGAAGATTTGTTTCACTTCCGGGAGCACCGACTCCAGTTGAAGCAATCTTGAATCCATTTCCATTGAGATACTTTTGAAGACATCGAACATCTTCACCTGTTGAACCAAGCTCAAGGTCTCGTGTAAATGAACATGTTGTTGTTGCAGCATTTGCTACAGTAAAAGAAAACAACATTACTCCGAATAACACAGAAAAAATAAATGAAAATACCTTCATATTAAAGCAATTAACTTCTAATACCTCTATTATAAATTATTTTATGCTATTTTGTGAAAGTTATCACCATTATTTAGCGAGGCACTTAAGACACTTACACCCAATAGGTTTAATATGTTCGTTCCAAAACTCTTTCCCGTAATCATATGAAAGTTCTTCACCTGCTTTGATGTTTCTTTTCGAAAAAATAAACACTCGTCCTTTTTTTATTTCAGCTTCGCAATTAGGTCTACAAGAGTGATTTATGTACCTTGCAGTATTTTCTCTAATAGTTCCGTCGATTGTTTTTTTGGAAGTAATCTCAAATAAATATTTACTCTTGCTTGTATATTGTTCTGCTTCACTTATCTCTCTTCCAAAATACTCAATAATAAATTTCCCTTTAGGGATATCTTGTTCAGCAAACAATCCACATCCCGCCCCCTTGTGTGCTCGCTTTACTTTCAATTTATATATTCCAATCTTATCGTTTTGCATGATTGAGACAGTATATCAGAACTAATCTAACTTCATAAACAATTCTTTAAATCTCCCACCACCCTCAAACAATTCTTCGTATTTTTCTTTTAAGAATTTAGTCACAGTATTTTCTCCCCTTCCAATCTTTCGTGCATCAATTTCAACAACAGGAGCAACATACGAAGATGTTCCACAAGCGAATACTTCATCAGCCACATAGAGTTCAGTGAGATCAATTGTTCTTTCTTGCACTTCAATATTATTTTGTTTTGCAATTTCAAGAATAGTTTTTCGATTAATTCCTTCAAGGATATCGTTTGATGACGGCGGAGTGACAAGTACCCCATTTCGAACTATAAAAATATTTGCAGCACTCAATTCACACACATGTCCTTCTGCATCAAGAAACAAACAATCATCATACCCGCTATCAATAGCATCTTGCTTCCCTAGTACAGAGTTTACATATGCACCATTTACTTTTGCCCTGGATGGAATTGCGTAATCGGGAACCCTCCTCCATACACTCGTCTTAAGTCTTGCACCCCCCTGTGGGATAATTGGATTTGCATCATATATAAAAATACTGAGAATGGTTTTTAATCCTCGAGACTTTGTCCCTGCAACTAATTCAGAAACATGCACTGTTGCTCGAACAAATACATGCTTGGTAATTTTATTTTCTCTTACAAGTTCAGAAACAACTTCTCTGAATTTTTCAAAAGTCCAATTAGATTCAAATGTATCTATCCCAATAATTTTTGCAGAATTAATAAGTCTATTGAAGTGATCTTCAAGTCTAAATGCAAAAACAGAATCATCTACATACACAAGAGGAAAAACCGTATATACACTCAGCCCGTACAATACTGCCGAACTCGCAACACTTAGGTTTGCCTCTTCAATAGGAATAATTTTATCTTCAAAAAATGCTTTAGGGGAAATTCTAGACATGCTTCTTTACAATAAATTCTCTATTCAAATAGTAAGTCGCATATCCAATAGAAATAATCATAAATCCAACTCCGATAAGTGCAATCGGCCAACTAATCATATCTGCAAAATATTTAGAAGTTAGTTTTATGATATGTGCCATCAGAAATATTGATGAAAGTCCCAGCATTTCTTTACTCTTAATGTATGTACTGAGATAAAACATTGCAAAGATAATAGCAATGAATACAAGATCAAAGAATCCTCCTACCGCAATACCGGCACCCAGTATCCCAAGTGTACCAAAAGCATATAACACTTTTTGTATGGACCTCTTTTCTTTTCTATCGTGTTCATCTATCACTTGAGTAGATTGATTAAGTGCATAACTAATCAATATATAAGATACACCCAAAAGCATGATTGCCCATTTCATCCATCCAATATCGGTATATCCCATATCAAGAACTTTAATTAATGAAACGATATAAAACCAAGAAGTGTATCCTATTGTTAAGAGTATAAGAATATTTTTCTTTGTGATAAGAAGTGCATTTGCAAATAACACAGTAATAATAGCCGATATTGCAATCTGAGTAGTTAGAGAATACTCAATTGAAAACTCATCACACACTATATATGAGCCAAGTGGTAAAAGTACACCTGATACAACAAACGAAAGTGGTGAAAGTAATTTTTGTTCATTATTCCTTAATATGAATCCGAAAATATAAGCGATAAGAGAGACACCGAGTGTTACTCCTACTCGTCCACCAAAGCCAATATCATCCCAATTTTGTCCAATAAGAATAACAATACCTATTAATACAATGATTGCACCAATTCCATAGAAGATATTGATTAGGTTTTTTGTATGATCGTCTTTATGCTCACCTACCTGAAGTGTGGTTTGTACTTGAGTTGTTCCAGGATTAAAGATTTGATAAATCTCATTTTGTGTAATTCTACCTTCTTCAACTTGTCTTTGTATAAAAGAAATTATCTGTTGTTTATCCATATATTTATTTTATCCATCCAATAATTTGAAATTCTTCATCATATCCCCAATATCCATCAAAGTTTGAAATCCCTTTTAATTTTTTACTTCCATTACCTTTTGAAATGTAGTATCCGTTTGAACCATTGTTAGATCCGAACAATTCAAAAACTCCATCATGTCCATATTTATATTCGACAGTATATCCATCTGGTGAAGAAGGTCCTGGATCTACAGAAAATTTTTGTGCATCAGCAAAAGAAACCTCGTGAGAAGTACTTGTATTAATATCGTACAAATAAAGTTTTGGCGGTTCGTTCAATAAAACTTGTTCCGGAAATTTTTTAGTGTTAGGTTTGGTTACAATTTTTCCATTCTCCACATCGTACTTATACATAGACACTTGATCGTAACGCGCATATTTATCTTGCATTACATACAAAAAATTGTGTTGTGGTTTTATCGAAAGAACAGGAAGATAAATAACTGCTGAAATAATTAAAATAAATAAAACAGGTAGCGAAAGACCTATGATTAATGGAATGTGTTTTTTCATATATATAATGATAACTCAATTTTATTTGAAGTACATATGGTACTAAAAACCAAGCATTATAATCTTCACGGGCAGATATTGTTTTTCGTTTGTAACTAAATTAATTTTCACTTCTTTTTTGATTGAAAATTTAGATTGAGAAATTAGCCTTTCAAAAAGTTCAAACTCACTTGTATATACTCCGAGCACCCCGTCTGAATTTAAATGACTTTCACAATATTCTATAAACGCTTTATACAATTTCTCTAAATCTTCTCCCTTTGAAATAGACATTCCAAAAGGTAAATCAGAGGTAATCACATCAAAGCTTCCGAGTTCTGGTTTTTCAAAGATATCAAACTCTTTCACTTCTATCTTTCTAATTAATCCTGCTTTTTTGATATTTTGAATAGACAAAGAAAGATGTTCTTTATCATTATCAAACCCAATTAATTTTTCAAGATTGTCATAGTGCAAACCTGCTTCTATTAATAAAGTTGCACTTCCAGAAAACACATTGAGGTATGTCTTCCGCATATCAAGATTACACAAAAAATTAAGTGCGTATGCAATCGTAGGATCCATCGCACCGCTCATATTTTTTACTTTATATTCTCTTACAGAAAGTGGCCGCGGAGTTATTTGAATACTGAGTTCCCATGTATCTTTTATCTTAGCGATATATATCTTAAGATCCGCATCATCAGCATCGGCAAGCTTAAATTCAGAAGAAATATATTTTTTTATTTCTTTTACCTCCTCAGAATTAGATCCGGCGCAATTAATGTTAAACGTTTTAAAATCTCCTGCATTATTTTTTTCAATAACAATACCGATCAAATCTCCCAAAATAGATTTGTGTTTTGAAATATGCATCGGATGAAATTTTGAATCCTCAGTAGTTATATATGCTCTCGATACTGTATGGAGTTTTTTTATTTTTTCAAAATCATCCATATATTCTACATACAAACAATCCTTCCCTTCTTTGATAATTTTAAATTCGGGTGTCTGTTTAACTTCATCAAAAACAATATCTCGAAGACCAGAGACATACGCGAGCTTTATTTTTAGAGGATTATATTCATCCATATCGATAACTATATACTATTATTTTTTATTGACAAAAACATCATATTTTATAGAGTTATCCTGAAATCCTCGGCGCACTTGTCTTGGATGCACCAAAACCACGAACATCACATAATCCATGAGTCAAAACTTCGCCGCACTTGCGGAACAAAACCTAGACCGTCTGCTTACCTGTAGTTACTTTGGGCGAGCCATTTTCGCTGCAGTTTCTGAATCAGGCAACCACGTATACCTTGCAACCGCAATCAGCGGTCGCAGTCCAGGAAGTCAAAATCGTCGCTATGTGTTCGGAACGGACGCAACTGTCAGAACCGAACAAGTTGACACTACGCAAGGAGTGGGTGACGCCGACTTGACCCTCTATCCCACCCAAGCCGAGCGGCACAATCGTATATTCGCGATCAGTAACGGCAGCCAGACCACGATGGCTCTCGAAGCACGCCTCGATTCTACTCTGCTCGGCGGAGTGCTTACCGGATTCAAACATGAGCCGGATGATCCTATCCTTACAAACAGAATCACTGCAACTTGCCAGCTGATTCGCGGCCAAGTTCCGGAAGATCAGATTGTCCCCATGTTTGAATTCGTAACTCACTCACCGAACGAGGACGGATCAACTCTGATCTCACTGACTACCCCTGAGCAAATCAAACCCGGTTACGCCAAGTTCCTTGCAACATACGACGGCGACGGCAGCAAGACTCCTCTTCGTTTTGAAGGGGGTCCAAGGATTCTGTGGACTTCAGCCATCAATTCCCTAGAGAACCTGGTCGCCATCTTGAAACAAGGCAACGACTATCTGGTCGCAGTCTCGTTCAAAAAAATCGACCTGAAAAATGGTCGTAGCGAGACACGACTCTGGAATCGCCATGGCGACAAGCCTGCTATCTGATTGATCGGCAGGATCCACAAATCCGCACCCTCTCGGGGGTGCGGATTTTTCAAATACTTTTTACTGATACTGAATATAAATTGGTTGTGGAGAAAGTTGCAATACTTCATGAGGAGTCATAAGACCACCTTCTTCACCTTTAAGATCATTTTTATAAAACAATTTAAATCCGGTGAACTGTACAGGTTCAGGATAAATTACTTGATTGTATGTATTTATTTTTTTTGCTTTGAATCCCCATCCGTCCATATCCATTACAATTTGTACTTCAGGTAGTGGTGTTATTTTTTTATAATTCGTAACCATATCTTGAGTAAAACGATGAATCACTAATATTTTTGGTGGAAGATTATTTTCTTTCACTAATTTTGCAAGATAATTAGCAGCATAATTTATATCAGTTGCATCCATAGTTCCGATTACAGTTCCGGGTGCCTTCCCTGTTTTCATAGAAAATTCTGGATCAAGCCCAAGGTGTACATTTGGCATTTTTAAATATTTTTCAATATAAGGAATTTCTTTTGGTACGTTACTGAGCCCAATCTGTAAATCAAGAAATACAATTGCATTAGATTTTTTGGCCATTTTAAGAACTTTGTCTATTTCACTGTCTGGCATTCTCAAAGTATACAGACCTTCTTTTCCTGGACTTGCCTGGGCAGTAGAAGCAATATAATGCAAAGCTGGCTGAACAGGAGTTTCAGGATCTGCAGCTTCCCATTTTTTTACTTCAGCCTGGAGCATTTGTAGCATTTGTTCTTCTGGATATTCTCCGAGCACACCCATACCTTTTGAATATAAGTTTCCATAATATGCAACCACACGCTTAAAAGGTAATATCGCTCCCGCAAGAGGCATGGGTGTCTTAGGTGGCCACAGAGAATTTATTGTACTTGTTGCAGTTGAAGTTCCTGTACGAACAGGAAGATTTGCAAGACTCAAAATTTTTTCATTATACTTTTGTACATCTAAAACATTTGAAGTATCTGTTGGAATATCTAATGAGGTAGCTGCAGTAGGAATTGAGGCCGCATATTCAATAGTTGCAGGAATTTGAGAAAGAATTACAAACAAAACAAAAAGTCCTAATGCAACAAAGGGTGTATACTTATGTTCTAAAATTTGTTTCAAGTTGAAGATATTGTAGCATATTGAGAATAAAATGAGTTATTCTGGAGTAGGATAATTCTCTTTTGAAAAAATAGTGTAAATAAAATCGGTCACCCGATACTTTATACTAGGCTACTGGACAGCTCGGTTCAGTGGTATGTCTAGTGAGACCTCACAAGCCACTTCAGCCATCAAAAAGCATGCGCTACTCGAGCACCTCGGTTGATATTTAGTAGACAAAGTAGACAGTATAAAAAGGAGAGGAAACTCCCTAAAAGCACACAACTTCTGTCTTTACTCCCCTTTTGAAACTTCCTCTACCTTTGACACTACTTCCAAAATCATATCGAGGTTTTTTTTAAAATCTTCAGCACTTTTTTCAACTTGCAGGTTATCCATTTTTGCGAATACTGAAGAAGTTTGTACGTGCCTCTTAATTCTTTTAATTAAATCAACGACCTTTTCTATATCAGATTCTTTACTAGCTTCAAACAATTCATCTATAATTATTTTTGATCGATAAACGTCATTTACTTTATGATCAAAGTAAGGGATTTCTTTTCTGATTTTTCGTAGCAAACTAAAAATAATGGTGATTATTTCTTTTAATGAAACTTCTATGCTTTTTTCTTTTCCTGCAAGAGAAATTATTCTGTCCTCGTTTTCCTGTAAATATTGTTCAGGTTCTTTTAGTAAAAGGATTGAGTCAATAACATCCCCCGTCATTCCATCAAAAAAAACTGAATGAGTATTCTCACCAGTGAATACGTCAGCATGTCGTCGGACATGGGATTTATTAAATTTTTGGTATTGCTGACCTTCATCAAGTCCTGCGCCCTGATGAGAATATTTTGTTTCTGCAATTGCCCGAGTTAAGACTTCTTTCATGTTATCTCCTACTTTAATAGGTCGATCAGATATTTCATGAAGTGGCATAATGATTTGACCTTGAGGAAATTCTTTTGATATAGGAACAACAACCATGCCATAAAGGCCTCTTGGTGTAATTAAAATACCATCCACACAAGCTATTCCTGATTTTGGTATATCTGAGTCTAAATTTTCTTGTTTCTTTTGAGTTATACCCATTCCAATTACTTTTTTTCTCACTCCTGAATTCATTTTTGAATCAATGATGCGAAGATTTTCTTCTTCGTTTTGTTCCTCGAGTTCCAATAATTCATCGTCCGAAAGGCCGTGTGTACTAATTCTAAATTCTGAGCTAGAAATTAACTCTTGTTTACGTTTTATTTCTCTCATTTGATCGATCCAAGATTTGTCATGATTTTGTGTTGTTACCGCAGGCACATATCCTGCTTCATTAACCGCAAGTTCATGAACATCTTTATATCTTTTTTCATTTCCATCCTTATCTTTTGAGTAATAATCTGAAGGTTCGGAAGCCCAGTACAAAAACGGTTCACCTTTTTGTATCATCTTTCCATAACGTTGAAACATATTATTAAGTTGTTCATAAGGTATTTCTTCTTTAACACCTTTTATTGCATCAAAACCACAATGAGGACATCCGATTGAGCAACCAACTGATAATTGAATGGCTGAGACGTTAGAAAAAATCAATTCACGTTCTTCTTCATCAAATCTAGTTTCTAAACCTAAAGGAAGTTCCTTCTTTCGTACTTCATTTCTCTGCTCTAGCCTAGTTCTTTCTAGTAAAGATGCTTGCTCTCTTGTAAGCCATTTTTCCCAATAGGATACCTGTGCCAACATGTCAGCATCACTACATACTTTTTTAAAAAATTCTTCAGGAGAAGATTGTGCGCTAAATTCACTTAAGCGACCGGACAATTCATCAGGACGGCAAAAAAGCATTGTTTCTCTACCTTTTTCTAAAGATGATTCAGGGCTTATATCTTGCTGGTCTGGTTTAAATTTTTCCATAAAATAATGGTATCATAATTTAACATATTATTCTCAAGTATAAATTATCTTTAAATAACGCTATTACAACCCCAAAAGCCTCCTCAAAACAGCTCCTGTCAAAATCTTATTCTTCTTTCTCGCATTACACTTCTTGCAAGCTAATGTTAGATTTCGAATATCGTTTGAACCAAAATCTTGAGTGAGAGTTTTTAATCCGTTTCCCCCTTTTAGATTACGTAATTCTTTATTAAGAATATTGGAAGAAATTGGGATGATGTGATCTGGCTCAAATCCATTGTCATTAGTACATTCAGGATGGATTTTTAATTGGCAGATACTATTATGTTTTTTAACTAATTCTTCAAGAAGCTTTTTACGAGTCTTATTAAACTCCCAACGTTTAATTCCTTGATGTCTAAAATCAAACAGAACGGAACATTCTTTATTTAGTTTCTCTATATCTCCATCTGTAAGTAGATGAGCAAAAAACTCCTGATCTTCAGGGTATTCAAATTTCACTGTAGCGGTTTTTTAATACTGATAATAATCAGCGAAGAGTGTGAGTCGGGACAGAAGACTCCCCGCCATCGCGATAATCTTTCGATTACCCATATACTCTTTCGAATACATGACCGCTACAGCGACTCTGACGAGGAGTCTTCTATGCTGTAGCGGTTTTATTCCGACCATATCCTAGAGAACTAAGGGTTTTCTAGGGGTTAGGTCTTTGTTGTATGACATTTATCATATCAGATAAATGTCATCTTTGACATAATAGCTTAACTTCAGGGTCTTGCGAAGTCCTTTTGCTCTGGACTAAATACATACTCTGTGGTCTATGTTTTAGATATCCACACCCCTCTTTTTTGTTCAATTTACAGTACTGACAGCAACAATCATTTATTTGTTTATTCTTCAAAAAACCTATTTACACTATTCATAAACAATTTACAAAATGAAATGTTTTTTTGCTTGAATATTTTAATAAGGTATTTATACTAGAAAATAGTTCTTCCATAAATAAGATTTCCTTACTTCCCCAGAAGTAGTTATTCCTTTCTCGGAGGTCCTCGTACCAAATGCAAACCAAGATAAGCGGATATCGAATGAAATGTATATTAAACGGTTTTAGATGGTGCCACCCATAGCAAAAAGTTTGAAACAAGAAAGTACATTTGAAGGCATACCAGAGCATTTTAAAAAGAATGTTCTGGTGTTTCTTTGAGTGTACTTTTTTAATATAAAGTGTACTCACCTATGAGAGAACTAATTTAGCAAATAAATAAATTAGTCATGACAACAAAACACAACTCACAACTTACCGTTCAATATGTTCCTATTACCGACATCAAAGAAAACACATACAATCCGAAAAAGTTTTCAAAGGAAGCACTCGACGGAATCAAACAGAGTATTCAAACTTTTGGTTTCGTAGATAGTTTGGTTGTTAACGGAGCACCAGAGAGACAAGGGATATTGATTGGAGGACACGCCAGATTGAGAATCGCAAAAGAACTTGGGTTTGAAACAGTACCTGTCGTATTCGTGAACATCCCAGACATTAAACTCGAACAGGAACTCAACCTACGCTTACACAAGAACCAAGGAGAGTTTGATCTCGAACTGTTAGCTCAATTTGATGAATCACTTCTTAATTCGATTGGATTTGATTCACAGGAGTTAGATGAGATATTTGCTCCCGACCCTACTCCTGAGCAATTTGATCTTCAAAAGGAGCTCAATAAATTGGACATCAAAAACATCAGTGTACAAAAAGGAGACAAGTATGAGATTGATGGCTCTATCCTTATGTGTGGGGATAGTACAATCGAATCAGACATGCTCAAACTAATGGATGGAGTACAGGCGGACATGGTGATGACAGACCCACCCTACATTTTGGATTATTTGAAAGGAAAAACAAAACAAAAAGATGGAGTCACAACTGGTTTTGGTGCAAAGAAAAATCGAAGATATTTAGAGACAGAAAGTCTTCCTGATGACTTCAGTGATTTATGGATGGCAAATGTTGCATTAGTCCAAAAACCAGATTTCTCTATTATTATATTTGAAAACCCAAAGAACCTTCGAATCATTTGGAATGCACTCGAGAAGCACTGGAAGTATCGGAACACGATCACGTGGCATGTTTCAAATCGAATGCAAGGGTTTTCTTCTAAGTACAAATTCTTCAACAAGACAGACATCGCACTTGTTGGTTCAAAAGGAAATGTTCCACTTAATCTTGACCCAGAAGAAGAACTTTTTCAGAACGAGTATGAGAATGCAATCTATGCAACATCTGGAAAACCTCATTGGGAGTCATACGCCAAAGGAAAAAAGATTTGTCCGACTGACTTTATCTCACATGTTGCATCAGATAAAAAATCTTCAGGACAAGATATTATCTTTGGGACCAAACCTGTTGAACTTCTTATCCCCTACATCAAAGTTCTAACCAAACGTGACGATATTGTATTGGAACCCTTCGGTGGTTCAGGATCAACTCTGGTTAGTTGTATCAAGATTGGGAGGAAATGTAGAATCATGGAAAAGTCTCCAGTCTATACGGAAGTGATTATTAAGAGATGGGAGAAAGCGACAGGAAAGAAGGCTAAGAAAATAAACTAGTATGAAGAAAAAGGTAAAAGCTCCACCACGAGAAGCAGTTGCAACTAAAGCACAAAAGAAACGTGTCATTGAAAACCTAAAGGAACTCCCCATCGCAACCTATGCGTACCAAAAAGCAGGAGTTCCCAAAGCAACATACTACAAGTGGCGTGATACTGACGATGAGTTTAGAGAAGCAACTAATGATGCTCTTATAACAGGAAAGTTAACCATGAATGATATTGCAAAGTCACAATTGGTAAAGCACATAAACGAAGGAACATTAACAGCAATTATTTTCTGGCTCAAACATCATGATCCAGACTTTAACCCTAAGATCATAATTGAAATGAAAGACAAACGAGAACTTTCAAAAGAAGAGAATCTCCTTCTTGCAACAGCACTACGGAATATGGGTTATCATGGAACTCTGCTTCGTGAGAAAGAGTTGCGAGAAAGCTTCCTTAAATCAACCGATCCTGAAATCATAGAGATTGAGAACAATCTCCATAAAACACTTTTTGGGAAAGGAGTGAAAAAAGAAGAGGAAGATCCCGACAGAATGGTCGAGCTCGGAAAACTTCTGACGAAACTGAAGGACAAGAAGATAATTGAATAAATAATAAAACACACCAGAGATGGTGTGTTTTTATTTACTGTACAAACTTCTTTGAAAATCAAAGAAAGTTGATCTTATCGATTCAACACTACCTAAAACTTTCTCAGCATCAGAAATTGCGTGATATTTCAGGTTAATAAGTTGTGGCAATTTTTCTTCATCCAATTCTTCAACTCCCCTCTCTTGATATTTTGCGAGTACAAATTCAATAAATTCTCTATGCTTCTCATCTAATCCTTCTAAGATATCGTATTTTGTTTTTTGAATTCTTTCGGCTCGTGAAATAGGTTCCAGTGCAAAAGCAATATATCCAAGTACGTCAAATAAATCACTATTTTCTGCGTCAATCATTTGTTGAATTGATTCTAATTGTTCTTTTCCAAAACCAAGTTCTGCAATTTTATCTAAAAATACTTTTCTAGTTACAGGGTTTGACCAAATAATTCTTAGTTCATTTTCATCTTTAAAAAAGCTCGGTAATACTCCAAACATATTTTGTAAAAATTCTTCAACTGAAATTGGTTTACCGTCAGCACTCCAAAAAGAAGTTGATACCATATGTTGAATTTCTCTTTCTTTTCCATCTCGAAGTTTTATTTTGAGCTTTTGTTTTGGATCAGGTGGAGTTTTTTCACAAATACAAGGCTTTTCGTTACATATTTTGCAAATTCTAGGTTCATCTGGTTTGTCGATAGGACCATCTTCGACTTCTTGAGTAGTATTATCAATTGGCTCTCCATCCCATTCCGGGTCAAGAAAATGATGGTACGCATCAACAAAATCAATAATTGTAAAATACTCTTTTCCATCAAATAGTCGTGTCCCTCGTCCTACAATTTGCTTAAATTCAATCATTGAGTTTACAGGTCGCATAAGTACTATATTTCTAATGTTTCGAGCATCGACACCTGTTGAAAGTTTTTGTGAAGTAGTAAGGATAGTTGGAATTGATTTTTCATTATCTTGAAATTCTCTTAAATATTGCTCTCCGAGAAATCCGTCATTCGCAGTTACACGATGACAATAATTTGGATCGGTACTTTTCTTGTGTTTATTTATTAAATCTCGAATAAGAAGTGCATGTCCCTGAGTTGCACAAAATACGATTGTTTTTTCGTTTTGATTTATTTGATTCAAAAATATTTTAACTCTATTTTCTTCTCTCTTAATAATCTCGATATTCCCTTTTGCAAAATCTTCTTCAGTATATACTTTTCCTTCCTCTACCTCTCCTTCAATAACACTATCATCTGAAGTATAAATATATTCATCAAGAGTTGTTTTTATTCTTTTTACTTTAAACGGAGTAAGGAAACCGTCATTAATTCCTTCTTTAAGAGAATATGTGTACACAGGTTCACCAAAATATTTATAAGTATCAGTGTTATCTTTTCTTTTAGGTGTTGCAGTAAGTCCAAGTTGTACAGCAGGAGAAAAATATTCGAGGATACCTCTCCAATTAGATTCATCATTTGCACCACCTCTATGACATTCATCTATAATAATAAAGTCAAAAAAGTCGGAAGGGTAATCTCCGTAATAGGGAGTATCGTTTGGACCGCTCATAAATGTTTGGAATATGGCAAAGAAAATACTTCCATTCATTGGAACACTTCCCTTCTTTCGAATATCATTTGGTGTAATACGAATAAGTGCATCTTCTGGGAAAGCTCCGAAGGAATTAAAAGCTTGATCAGCTAAGATATTTCTATCTGCTAGAAAAAGAATCCGTGGTCTTCGTTGTCCTGTAAAAGTACCATCCCATCGTGATTGAAATAATTTCCATGCAATTTGAAAAGCAATAAATGTTTTTCCTGTTCCTGTTGCAAGGGTTAAAAGGATTCTTTTCTTTTCCTCAGCCACAGCTTCAAGCGTCTTATTAACAGCAATTTCTTGATAATATCGAGCAGGTTTTGAACCATTCATATCTTCAAAAGGAACTGAGGAGAAAATTTCTTTCCATACATTATGAATTGCATATGTCTTATCCCACAGCTCATCAGGAGTTGGAAAATTTAAGACAGGAAATTCGGCTCCTGTCCTCATCGATATTTCATAAATTCCCGTTCCATTTGTTGAATAGGTGTAATCAATACTAAGTTTTTCTGCATACGTCTTAGCTTGAGCAACGCCTTCTGTTGGAGATAGAGATTCTTTCTTAGCTTCTATGATAGCAAGTTTCTTGTTTTTGTATACTAAAACATAGTCTGCGATTTCAGGTTTTGTTCTTCCACCACCTTGAATCCTTCCATCAGTAATACGAAATTCTCGAAGGACTTTTGAGTCTTCTATTATTCCCCATCCTGCTTCTCTAAGTTTTGGGTCTATGAGTTCTGCTCGGGTTTCTGATTCGTTCATATATTAATCTTCATTACTAAATAATACGACATATTTCTTATAAATATAAGACTGCCCATATTTTCTATCTTCGTCTTTTACTGACAGAATATCTAATTCAATAAACCGATCTATAACAGCTTGTGCACCGGCACGAGTAAATCCTGTCCATTTTTGAACAAGAGGTGCATTTACAATTGGTTGAGCATATAATTTTGGCAACACTAAAGCAGCACTCTCTGAAGCACGCTTTCCTAGTTTTTGAATTTTTAACATATCCTTTTCTCTAAGAATTGTTATTTTTTCAACAATTTCTATTGCTTCCTTAGCAATTTCAATAACTCCATCTAAGAAAAAATCTATCCACTCTGAAATATCTCCATCTACACTATGATATGTAGAAAGTTTTTCATAATATGTTTTTTGATGTTTTTTAAAAAATGAAGACAAAAATAATACAGGCTTCTCTAATAATCCAACTTTCCATAAGTAAAAAGTTATGAGCATTCTTCCTGTTCGACCATTACCATCAGTAAATGGGTGGATCGTTTCAAATTGTGCGTGTATTAATCCAGCCTTGATAATATCTAGAGTAGGTTCCTCTGAATGAATAAATTTTTCAAGGTCATTAAGTGATCTGTGCATATCTTCTACAGGAGGAGGAACAAATCGAGCATTTGATGGTTTTGTACCGCCTATCCAGTTCTGGCTTCTTCGGAATTCCCCAGGATATGCATGGTGTGTTGATCGAGCCTTACTCATAAGCTGTTTATGTAATTCACATATAAACCGCAATGAAATTGGAAAATTTTCATCAGTAACTCTCTTGATTCCATAATTAAGAGCTTTAATATAGTGTAAAATATCATCAACATCTTCAGGAATATTTGTATTTACTTGAACTTCTGCTTCAATGGCATCAACCATTGTTGCCATGGTTCCTTCAATCTGACTTGAAGAAGCTGCATCCTTTCGAAGATACATAAGAAGAAAGAAGTCTGAGTCGGGAAGGAGCTTAGTAATTCCATCAAGTTTTCCAAGAAGTCTTGTTGCTTCATTGCTCTTTTTAATTATTTTAGAGTCAAATTCAAAATCTTCCTTTGGAGGAAAAGGGTTAGGAACAAAGGCTTTAAAGCCTTCTTTTTGATCTTTATTTATACCTATTTGAATTGATTGCATAGTTTGTTTACATCTTTTTTAGAATGTATACAAAGTATATAGGTTTGTATACATTAGTCAAGCAATGTATACAAACTGTCATTTCTTATTTAGTTCTCAATCCTCAATAAAATTCGCCACCTAAAGATAAGAAGTTTTTCCAAACTTTAGGTGACGGGATTTGAACCCGCACCCCTATATAGGGAAACATTTGGTAAATGTTCGTGTATACCAATTTCACCACACCTCGACAGTACCCTCATATATTCACAAAGTAAATAATATAGTATAAGGGCACCCATAATTATATTATCAAATATCTAGTAATTTAATACTTAATTCACTTTTACAATTCCCCACTAAAAGCTTTTTGTAATATAGATTTTTTTAGCTCTTCAATATATTGAATTTTTTTCTTGTATAGGGATTCCAGTCTTTTTGTTTGTGAAGAGAGCTGGTCGAGTTTTTCAATGATAAATTTCTGTTCTTGAATTGATTTTGGAAAAGATATTTTTATACTTGTAAGATCACTATTGTAAAGTCTTGCAATAGTAGCACCTTTAGATGGTTGCCAATCACAAAATTCATAAAAAACATATAAATAATCATTCAGAACCTGCTTTTCATCATTACTAATCCAAACAATATTTGAATCCTGAAAAAAAGCAGGTTCACCGTCATATCTCACGCGTCTCCCAATTGTTCCAGATGCTGATATTAAAATATCTCCTTTCTTTGGAAAAGAATATTTTGAACGAAACTCATCATATATTTCTTTAGAGATAAAAGCATTTGGTGTTTTACCGAAAGTACCAATTTTGTAAAATGGAATTTCACCAACTGATGACGTTTGATGTTTTAATATTCTTTTACACATTGAAGGTTTCCCTATATCCCCCAGTGTTTTCTCTTCCCAATCTTTATTTGTGTTTACAAAAATACTCTTTAAATACGATTCAAAAACATCTTTTGAGTTTTGTAAATTCTTTTCTGTATTTTGTTTTGCATTTTCCAGTTTTTCAAAAGTTGAGTCTAGAATTTTTACAATTCGTTTTTGTTCAGCAATAGATTCTGGGTAACTAATATCTTTTTCTTTTAATAAACGGTAATGACGTGCATATCCTAAACTTCTCAAGTTTATATTTTGTAAAAAATAATAGAAATATTTTGGATACAGAAACTCCTTTGGCTGCAATATCTTTACTCCGTCGGCACCCAGAACGAAATCAAAGTCTATGAATTTTAAAATTTGGGTGTGGTCACCAAAAACAACAAGAGGCTTTTTAACACTAAGAATATCTTTCCTATTATTCCAGTAACCATTTATAAATTCTTGCTCTTGAGAAACAATTGGAAAGTCCCCAGATTCTAGAAAATCCTTTCTCTGTATCTTGCTTGTATAAATAACCTTTTCTATACAATCTTCAATATTTTTTGTTTGCCAGATTTTTTTCATAAAATAATTACCATATCTTTGACTCAATCAATTTTTTATCTCTCCCGTTTATAGAAAGATCTAATTTAGAATCAGCTTCATTCAGCTTTATAATATTATCCTCTAGTTCCGCAACAAATTCTTTATTTAGCTCGAAATCCGATTTGAACAATATATTTCTGAATTTATACAAAGAGTCATCCGTCAGTATTCCTGCTTGTTGTAATTTTGATATCGCATCACAATCTCTTATTCCTTGCCCATAAAGATTCTTATACTTATGAACAAAGCTCGCCCATTTCTTAAAAAATGTTTCAGCTTTTTTATCATTCAAAATAAAGTCTCTCTTTTGTTCTTCTTTCCTTGTGAATACATCTTTCAAAAAATTATCTACACCAACTTCGTCTTTTATGTAATCAATAAAATCATCACCGTACTGTGCTTTAAGGTATATAATACGTGGAATATTTGTATCTTTTTTTGAAACATTTGTACTATCAATATTTTTAATTTCTAAAAGTTTAAATTCTAAACTTTGGATTTTATTTTTTGTTGAAGTGTCCGCATATGTTCCTGACTTACATTGTTGATGCCAATGATAACCATTTTCATTCTCCCATCTATCCAACAACCTCCATTCATCTGTATTTATTATGTAAATATTTTTAGCTTTCGTGATGCTGTCTGCAAAAAAATCTTCAGCCTCCTGAGCTTTAATGACCCCCTTATCAATTCTTTTGATAAATTCCTGTATTTCAAATATTAGTTCGACAATATCATTCATATTATTTAAATAAATAAATTAACCCAATCAATCCAGCTAAAGATCCCAGTAAAGCTAGAATTTGAAACCAACTTTTTTCCCACCATTTGTTGCTTATTTCTTTTCCTTGAATAATCTTACCTTTCTCACTTCTGTAGTTACCAGCAACAGCAATATCTACCATCCCGTTTTCTGGTCCCTGAATTGAACCGTTAAAAAGCATATCTCCACCAACTCTCAAGAATAGTCCTAATCCAGCTTTTTTGTCGACATTTTTTTCACGATCTCTTAACTGTAATTCTTTTACCGCTCTATTGTAACGACTTGTTGATACGTGTGAATTCTCATTCAGACGAATGATCTTAAGTAGCTCTTCTTCATGTAGTTTTGTAAGATCTTCATCCATAATTATTCCAATAAGTCATTAATATCCTTAAAAATATCTTTACTTTCTTTATCAAGTTCAGAAATTTCCCTTAAAATCTCCTTCGGTTCACGCAGAACCACTTCGCCACCTTTATTCGGATTCTTTACCGACAAATCACAAGTCTTCTGATTAATATCTTTCATATCTAGAGACCAAGAATATTTAGAATCTTTCTTTGTTTTTTGAAGTGTAATAAAATCAGCAAGATCCCTTTCGTTTAGAGGATTGGTCTTACCGAGATTACGAGGAAGGTTCAATTGATAGTACCAAACTTTCTTGGTTGGGTTCCCCTTTTCAAAAAATAGAATCACAGTCTTTACTCCTGCTCCTGTAAATGTACCACCAGGCAAGTCGAGTATGGTATGAAGATTACAATTTTCCAATAAAAGCTTTCGGAGCGATACAGATGCATTATCTGTATTGGATAAAAATGTATTCTTGATAACAATACCTGCCTTTCCTCCTGCTTTAAGAATTTTTATAAAATGTTGGAGAAACAAGAATGCTGTTTCACCTGTTTTTATTGGAAAGTTTTGTTGTACTTCTACACGCTCTTTGCCTCCAAAAGGAGGATTAGCAAGAACAATATCATATCTATCTTTATCTTGGATATCAGAAAGATTTTCTGCAAGTGTGTTGGTGTGAATAATATTAGGCGCATCAATACCATGAAGTATCATGTTCATGATCCCGATAATGTAAGCAAGTGACTTTTTCTCTTTTCCATAGAATGTTTTCTTTTGAAGAATTTCCATTTCTTTTGTAGAGATATTTTTGTTCTCTTTAAGATATTCAAATGCTTCTACTAAGAATCCTGCAGACCCTACTGCACCATCATAAATCTTATCTCCAATCTTTGGATCGACAACTTTAATAATCGTCTTAATAAGAGGACGTGGAGTATAATATTCACCACCATTTCGTCCTGCATTACCCATGTTCTTGATCTTTCCTTCATAGAGATGTGAGAGTTCGTGCTTTTCTTCTTGTGAACGAAAATGCATTCCATCTATAATATTTAAAATTTCTCGAAGATTGTATCCACTTTGAATTCTGTTTTTTATTTCACTGAAAATTTCACCTATCTTATATTCAATAGTATCAGCGTTCTCTGCTTCTGTCTTAAACTTTTTGAGAAATGGGAATAATTCACGATCAACAAAATCTTTTAGATCATCTCCGATCATTGCTTTGTTATGATCTAATTTATTATCTGAAGTCTTTGGGCATGCCCATGTGTTCCATTTATATTCTTCAGGCAAAATATATGTATACTTTTTACCGGCTAATTGTGCAGATTTATCACGGTCTATTTCTAAATCATCCAAATACTTGAGAAATAAAATCCATGAAGTTTGTTCAACATAATCAAGTTCGCTCGATGCACCAGCATCCTTATGTAATATGTCATCTATGTTTTTAAATGCTTGTTCGAACATATAATGAAATGATTTTAACATTATTTTAAGCTATTTTAAAGGCTTAGTTACCAACCTTTTACCAACTCCCAAAAGCCTAGACTTCCCCACTCATTCTGTCATCAATATAGGTATGCAAACGCAAAATCCGCTACAAGTGACGACTGACGAGGTACAACCATTACAAGTCCCAGAGAGGCTGAAATACTGCCTGTATACCAGAAAATCAAGTGAATCTGACGAGAAACAAGCCCTTTCGATAGATTCACAAATTAAAGAGATGCTTCAAATGGCACAACGAGAAGGGCTTGATGTGGTCGAAATTAAAAGAGAATCCCACTCAGCAAAAGACACAGGACAAAGACCTGTATTTAATGAGCTTATCAGAGAGATCAAAGAACAAAGATTTAATGCGATCCTTGCATGGCATCCTGACCGACTGAGTAGAAATGCAGGTGACTTGGGAGCAATCGTAGATTTGATGGATCAAAAGTTGATTATAGAAGTTCGAACATACGGACAGAAATTCACCAACAATCCCAGTGAAAAATTCCTCTTCATGATTCTTGGCTCTCAAGCAAAGTTGGAAAATGATAATAAAAGTGTGAACGTAAAACGAGGACTACGAAATAGAATTGAAATGGGATTATGGCCTTCTGTCGCCCCTACTGGATATCTCACCAACCCAGACAGAAATATGAAGTGTCAGGTAATTTTAGATCCTCAACGATCGCATATTATTCGGATGATGTTTGAAAAAGTAGCATATGAAAAAATGAGTGGGAGAAGAGTGTTTAAATGGTTAAAGGAAGATGCAAAATTTAAAACAAAGAATGGAAAGTTTCTCACACTCAGCAATGTTCATACTATTCTTCAAAATGCATTCTACTGTGGGCTGATTGAATATCCTCGAGGAAGTAGCAAGTGGTACGTAGGAAAACACGAACCAATCATTAGTCAGGAACTATATAAAAAAGTTCGAGAGAAGATGACCATTTCAAAAGATATTATCAAAACAAATAAAGAATTCGCCTTCACAAGATTAATGAAATGTGGAATGTGCAATTCAGGAATTACTGCAGAAGAAAAATACAAATCACGAATAGACGGAAGCACAGCAAAATATATCTACTACGGATGCACGAGATTTAATAACAAACAATGTAAGAATCAATACATAAGAGAAGAAGAACTTATAAAACAATTACTAGATATCGTAGATAAAATTGATTTAAACATGATCGGCATAAAACAAAAACTTGAACAAGAGATGAATAGGTTTAGTGAGTTTAGAAATAAGATATTAGGATCAACTGAAACAGAGATCACAACTCAAAAGAAAACGGATTTGAAATCGTATGTGAAATATCTACTCAAAGAAGGAACACTTCAAGAAAAGCGAGAAGTATTGCAATCTTTTAAGAGTAAGGTGATTGTGATTAATAAGAAAATAATTTTGGAATGAATATAAAAGTTTAATTACTTCATAGTCTCAAAGAAACAAACACTTAAAGATCATAAACAAAATCTACGTACTTCTGCATAACAATTGATAGCCCGGCTACAGAATATAATCTTTCAATTTCTTGATATGATGCATACCATTTTCCAACTATATTTAGTACATCACTCTCAAACTTATTTACACAGGTTAATCTTCTGGTTTCATCGTTACCTAACAAAATAAGTATTTCTTCATTTTTGCCCACCGCTTTCCCTTCTCCCTCAAGATCATGTACTACTACATATGGAATATCAAAATGATTTAATACAGTTTGAAATGCAGGAATACTATTCCGACTTTTGCAATTAATAATAGTTGTACCTCGTTTTTTTCATATCTTCCAGGACCCACAAAAACTCCCATGAGTTCAGCCGCAAAAGGTATTGAAATAGCTTCGGTTTCTCCCTCAACTAAAACCACCCTGTCCGCAAAAAAACATTCTCTCGCACCTAAATCAAAGTTCATTACTGCTCTAAGTCGTTTTTGATCCTCTGAACCAACAGGAAATAATTCAGATGTAATTTGTTGAGCTGAACTTTCATCGCCTTTTTTAACTAATCGTACTAAAGATTTTTGTTTCTCAAACATTCTAATAAATTTTGGTGAGTGAGTAGTACAAACAACTTGAACAGCTCCCGAATTAGCAAGAGAATATAAGACATCTGCAACACGATCTTGCATATGTGGATGCATATACATTTCAGGTTCCTCAATTAAAAGAATATTAGTAACACCGAGTGTTTTTGTTGGAGAACTTATTGTCTCAGCATACAATTCAAGCAATGCAAAAATTATAGATCTTTGGACTCCGTGACCCTGAAACTCGGGTTTTGTTACAACACTTGCAGTATCAATAATTTGCAAAATTGGAGTAGGTAAAATACTTGTATCATCGAGCATTTGCGCATCAATGACACCAGAAACAGGAATTATTCTCCTTATTTTTTCTGAAATAAGATCTTCAATCTCTTTTACTTTTGCATGTTTAGATAAAGGATCGAACATAGCTGCATAATTTTGTAAAGCTAACATTAAATCACGATGTTGATCTGTGCCCTCTAATTCTGCAGAGAGAAGCATTTGAAAAACTTGAGTTAGAGGACTTTTTTTCTTCGGATCAATTACATCTGCAACATCTTTCACTGCAGTTAAATAAATTTTCTGCATCTTCTCATCTGTAAAAATATCATCTACATTAGGAGTTAAACCTGAAGGATTAATATTCTCAGATCCATCTTTTATAGCCGTATAAATAGCTTTACCTTTACCCGACTCATAATAATATTGTTTTTTAAGAACCCACTCCTCTTCTGATTGACCTTCATTTGAAATATAGGGCAAAACTGCCTGATGAGCTTTATCGTCAGTAGTTAAGGTGTTAAAAACAATTGATATCTCAATAGCATTATTTTGATCAAAAAGATTATTATGAAAAAATTCCTGAGGAATTGTTTTTACACCTGAGAAAAAGTAATTCAAAGCCTCTAAAACTGAGGTTTTACCACAATTATTACTTCCGATAAGCGTAACAATATTATCACTCAAATCAATTGTAACCTTATTAGAACCAAAGGCTTTAAAATTTTTAATCTCAATAGTTTTGATCTTCATAAGATTAAATTATAAAGACATTGTAATGTTTTGCAATAACAGATGCATTCGTCCATGCTTTTTATTAGATATAGAAATTGAGAATTAACCCGTCTAGGACGGTTTTCACTATTTTTAAAAAGTTTTCAAAATATCCTTATTCTTCAATGACCCACCTCGGTCATCCGATACTTTGTACTAGACTGCTGTTAATTTGAGACTCTCACAAACGTAGTTTTTATGGCTTAGATTATAAGTTTTTATTTTTGATTTTTTAGTTCGAGTCTTGGATGGGTTTTATATTAGAATCAAGACATAACTCAGTATACCCAACAGGTAATGCCTTGTCTTATTTTTTCCATTCTTCATTCAAAACAAATTCTAACCCTCTTTCTATCCCATCTTCTCTTATAATATCATCCAAGCAGACCAAAAACTTTTTATTTCTCATAGGAAATGCTTCATTAAGCTTTTTAATCAATTCATTCCAAAAATTTCTATCCGAATTTTTATTTCTCAATCGTCCTTTTTTTTCAAAATATGCATCATAAAATATTTGAGGGTTAATCTTTCCTTTTTCACAAATGAGATTAAATAATTTTATTTCTTCTGGATATGCTATCGGTTCTCCTCCTGTTGAAACTGTAGCCAAACTTTCTGTAATAGCCTCATTAAGCCATATAAATTTTTTTCCCTTGAATTGGTGTACCTGAAGACCCGACCATTCTTCATCTCCCTCTGCAGACCAATATACTGTGCGAACCCCATACTCATCTTCCTCTTCTCCATCAAATCTATTTCTCTGTACTGCCTGCCCACCAGTAATCGCATGAAGAGTCTCATGATTAAAAATTTGGTTCAAAATTAACTCTGCTTCCTCTTCAGTATGATCGAGTGTAACAAGATTAGCCAATCCGATATATATGATGCCCGAGAAATTGTGTAGACCGTCGTGCTCAAAATTTAAGATGTCCGATAGACGTATTTCATTATTTCTTAAGATCTCTTCTATTTCTTCGATTGAAACAGGCTTTGTCAATAGTGGGTTTATTCTTTCATCAAATTGGGAAATAAAATTAGTAACAAGATCTTCTCGATTTTCAATCAACCATTCATTTTGTTTTTCTAAATATTTTTTATATCCCCTCAAAAAAGCAAGCCATTGCTCTTTATTTATTGTTTTATTTTTTAACACCAGAACCAAACCTTCATAATAGTCACTTAGTGAAGTATTCTCTCCTTTTAATTCTATTGCATTTGACAGCCAATTATTCTCACGTATTAATGTAATAAAAACCGCTAACTTGTATCTGTCTACTTTGTATAAATTTTCAAAAATCTCCAAAAATTTGTCGATACTTTTATTTAAAATAGCAGTACTATCTTCTGGATTTTCTTCCATTTGTTTTTCAAGACTCTGCACATCCATTATGTCCAAACTATCTGACATGTTTTCCTGTTTTATTCTATCCATCTCTTCTTTAGAAAAAACTTTCGTATAGCTTATATTTAAATATTTCAGTTTTGTAATTACCACGACAGTTTTATCTGAAGACCCCACAAATTCAACCTTATACTCTTCAGGATTCAAACTCTTTAAGTACTGTTGCAACTTTTCAGCTCCCTCATATTGTTCTTTTGAAATTTCTTCGTCTCTTTTAGTGTAATCAGATCCTAAATTTTGACGCAACTCAGCATCACATGCAGTTACAGATTCGGGCGTATGAATATCCCCCATTATCTTTCCACCCTCTTTAACTACTCGTAATTGTTCTTCGATTGCAGTTTGCATCTTTATAGGATCAGAGACAAACATTGGTAAATAATTATGAGAAGTAACAGTATCAAAACTTTCATCATCAAAAGGGAGATCCATACCATCTGCGACAATTAGACCCTCATAGTTTTCATCTATTTTAGAAGCACTACGTTCTACCCCTATTGCAGACTTATTTCCAAGCACCTCACGAAGATATTTTATAAAGTCTCCTTTGCCAGTTCCAACATCCAAGAGTGGGTTACGTAGATCTTCTGGAGTTAACGGAAGATCTTTCATATATGAATTAAATCTTTTTTCCAATAGTTCAGTATTTCTCAAATTACTTTCTTTAAATTCTTCCATATAGAGATTGTAACAAATATCTCGATAATCTTAAACAGAAAATCTCGAATTTGGCAGACAAAAAAAGTGTCTAGGTCTCGAACCAAATCCATGGCTTAAAATATAGAAAATGAAATATGACCCGTCTAGGACTGTTTTCACTATTTTTAAAAAGTTTCCAAAATATCCTTATTCTTCAATGATCCACCTCGGTCATCCGATACTTTGTACTAGACTGCTGCCCAACAAGGATTCGAACCTCGATAGACGGTACCAAAAACCGTAGTCCTACCATTAGACGATTGGGCAATATTTTTCACTTAATTACCAGTGTTCACATGGTACCAAAACCGTAGTCCTGGCATCAAGCGAGCGAGTGCAATAGATATGCTTCTGCATATCTATTGCCGAGCGAGCGCAGATGCCATGCTTTGCATACCATTAGACGATTGGGCAATATTTACTCTTCACAAGAAAAGTAAGTCCTCTATTTATATCAGATTTTTAAGAATTTTCAATATATAAAAATCTAGGGTGGGTCGACTGCGTCGACCCACCCTTTCGGATTTTTATCAAATATAATACATCGACAAAATTAAAAAATGTGTTATTATCAATATCGGATACAACCAGTCCAAACCACACACCCCACACACCAATGATTATCGCTGCAGTAATACTGCTCAACGGACAACCTCTTCTCGAAAGAGAAATCCACCCCCTCAGGTCAAGACATCGTCTTTCTGGAGGAATCCCAATAACGCAAGAGCGTCTTTTGGTACAAATCATCAGAAACCAAGTCTTTACTTGGAGAAATCCAGAAGGATTCCTCTCGGTCAAACTCGAACCTGGGACGAGAAATTTGAAAGCGATTTTGAGTTCAGAAGGTGATACTCTCACTCTCCGTCTTCAAGCTTCACTCAAAAAAATCGACCCAAATAGAGAACACCGTCTTCTGGAAAACGGCTGGAAAAGGGTCGTCTGAAATCATCCACAATCCCCGCTCGCGACACGCGTGCGGGGATTTGTTTTTTTATTTATTCTCTCGAATGAGAACTGAGTTTATAATCCACTCATATATTTTTTTTGTTTCTTCTTCAGTATTACCATCTGAATCTGACTGAACAAGTATTGCGAACTTTTTTTGAATGGGTGTAAGAGTACTCTCCCCTTTTACATCAATAGCCATGATCGTAATCATTTCTGTTTTTTTATTGTCTGCAAAACCTGCAACATATCCCTCTTGTTTTTGAAGTGGATTAAGTGAAGTCTGTGTAAGTGAACCAAAGCTGTATGAATCAAGTGAGAGAACTTTGAACATAAAGGGTTTATAGGAATTTATATATTGCAGAAGTTTAAATATGTCTTCAAGTGATGATACAGTCGAATCATTCAAGCCATTTGTATCTTCATATTGTGTTTGATTCATTGCAAGAGAATCAGCCCGAGTATTCATATCCTTGAGATATTGTGCTTTGTTTTTGTGTTCATAGAGAAGTCTTCCTGCTTCATCATTGTCTGCAAGCAAGAGTGCATAGAGTACATCTGATACTTTTACAATATCTTGATTAAGCACAGTCTCTTGATATTGATTCAATGTTTCAAGTGAAATAAGTCCTGTCATAAGTTTTGCAAACGAACGAGTTGGTTGTGCAATGTTCGCTTTGTTTGAAGAAATAACTTCTCCAGTATTAATATCAGCAACAAGATACGCACTACTAATATCTGGTGTAGGTTCTTGTAGTACATATTGAAAATCTTTTTGTATTTCTGGCTTTTTGTTTGTAGTTACAATTAGACGAGTATCTTTATCTACAAAATTATACACAATTTCAGAATCTGGGGTGTTGAGTCTAATACATCCACCAGAATACCCCTTGGGTACTGGTGTTCCGTCGCTATAATAAGGCCATCCATGAATAAAATAATTTCCAAAAAACTGCATCGAGTATGGCATCCATACATGTCCAAGAGAAGAGAAATGATTTTGTTCTTTGTAGTTCATGTCAAATGTTCCAAGTGGAGTTTGCCATGCAGTACCCTCTCGTCCTACCGATTGAATCGGAAGTTCTTGTACTACTTGCCCATTTTCATATAAAGAAATAGTCATTGCGCCAAGATCTGCATACACAACCTTAGTCGAAGTTCCAACACTATCATCTACACTTTGAATAAAATATTGTGATGCATCTGGTTTAAAAATTTTTTGTACATCTTGAATTACTGTCACAGCTTTACTTTGTGGGTAATAAAATAAATTTGCAAAAATATCCGGAAGTTTAGGAACTGCAAACAAAAAAGCCCAAGCCAAAATTCCTCCAACAAATATTCCTACTACTACTGATATAAAAAATTTTTTCACGAAGGTACTAACTTATCCTACTAAATCAAATAATGCAATCTCAAGAGGAACATGCGGCGCATACGATTTTCCTATCATAGTATATGCATCGAGTAACACTTTGAGAGTTTGTGATGAAATATAAGATTCCTTGGATTGTGCAAGAGTTTGAATAAAAGAAAAATCTGCCTCAGTTACCGTTTCTGCAATTGTTTTTGCAAAACCTGGCGAATATCGAACAAGGAGTATTGCTCTTACTTTTGCAAGAATCATTGAAACAAACACACTCATATCAATGTTTTGTTCAACCGCAATTGTTATGGCAGAAAGACCTTGTTCAATATCTTTTTTTGAAATAGATTCGATAACTTGATTTACAAGCTCTGCCTTAGGTGCACCTGTCACTCGCTCTACTTCCTCAACTGTTATCTTTGTGTCCTTTGATGCATGAATTACTTTTTGCAAAGTTCCATGTGTATCTCGAAATGATCCATCTCCAAGAAGTGCAATAAGTCCTGCTGCCGAAGGTTCAAGTGTTACTCCCTCTGCCTTTGCAGTCTTTGCAACCATCTGTGTAAGAAGTGATTGAGTTGGTTTTTTGAAAGTATAGACTTCACATCGAGAAATTATCGTCTCTGGAACCTTGTGCATCTCTGTTGTTGCCAGAATAAATATTACATGAGCAGGTGGTTCTTCAAGTGTCTTGAGTAATGCATTAAATGCCGACTTTGAAAGCATGTGTACTTCATCAAGAATATACACTTTGTATTTTGAATGAAAAGGTAATACATGCACCGCATCATTAAGTGATCGAATATCATCTACACTTGTATTTGATGCTGCATCGATTTCGTATAAATCATCAGGACTCGTTCCAATCTCTCGTGCAAGAATTCGAGCAACAGAAGTCTTCCCTGTTCCTCTTCCACCAAAAAATAAATATGCGTGCGCAGTATTTCCAAGTGAAATTGATTCTTTCAATACAGAAGTTACATGATCTTGTCCTAATACATCCTTAAAAGTTTGTGGTCGGTATTTTGTATAAAGAGTTTTGTGCTCTGACATGAACCTAGTATAACAGATTTAAACTGTGGATAAAGTTTGACAAAATATATAAGAGTACTAATATTTAAAAGTAGTTCTTTGTATTGATGAGAGCAGATATATCGGATCAAAGTTTGTTCCAATATATCTGCTCCCATCGCCACTGATGGCTCCACGGGTGCAGATCCAGACACAAACACCGCATCGACACGACCATGAAACACCGACACCAACTCAACGCCGCCCTCATCCTCGCCGCCGCCACCATTCGGAACGCCGCCACCGCCAAGTAACGAACCTGCCGCCAACAAGGCAAAAGGAGACTTACAAAAGCCAAAAATAGAAAGAAACCCCGACCACCGACAGCACTTCACTCAAAGGACACTTCTGTTTACAGGTTGCTCAGATACTCAAATTTTCAGCAACCTGGCCACAGGCTGTTCTCACAAATCAACAACCGCGCCCCACACGACTCTCCCTCTGGGAATTTCATGGGCGCGGTTTTTCCTTTTATAAAATTGACATCACCTTTCAAAGTTTTACAATTAAAATATAAGTTCTTTATACAGAACTGTTTGAGGACAAGTATGTGTTTTCTTTTTGAATGTACATACTTGTCCTCAACTCTTCCATGAGGGAATTGATGGGTACAAGGTGGAAAGAAGACTAGCCATGAATTCGAACCCGTCTACAGTCATTCACAAACCCAGTCTCTCGCCACCTCCTCGTTGCAAAACGATGGTGGAAAGGAGGTGCAGACCTCCGTAACAAAGCCCGAGGGATGAGCGTCATCCCATCATTCTTTCAGCTTCGCCCATTGTTTGAGTTGCTCCGTGCACTCGGCAATGCGGCGAAGTTTTTTATATAAAAAAGAAAACCGCGTCAGCTCACACACTCAATTAGCGAGACAGACGCGGTTTTTGTGACACACACTCGTGCATCACTATTTGTGGCAACAGAAAGAACAAAGCGTGCCACACATGCCCGATCCACTCTCCGAATTTGATCTGTATCCCGTCCCTTGAAAGGATGCCAGACGAGTGGTTGCATGTGTGGCACTAAGTGCCCCCTTAAGGACCCTTGAAAGCATATAGTAACCCGACACCATATATTTGTCAAACAAAAGAAAACCCCCGGACTCGCTCAGAATCGAGTTCACGGGGATTTTTGACTACACCCTGTAGTCGAAAGGTTGGCGGAGCACGACAGCTGCAAAAGCAGTATAAGTCGGGGGGGATGGTGGTGAACAGCTTTTCGGGAAGATTCTTAATCTTAACCCTGACAACTGTCGCACTCAACGCCTTTTGTTCCGGGGGGAACGGGGGAAGAAAGTTGGAGACGGGACGCAGCGGAAGGCTGGTCATAGGGGGGGGAACTTGCCTTTCTAGCTGTGTCCCGTCTCACTTTTTCCGGGGGAAATTCGACCTGAAGGTTTGGAGGCATGGGTTTTTCGGGACGGCCTACGACAAACCTTCAGGTCTGGCTGGAAGATCTTTACTTGTATAAAGATAGCATACTATTAAAATATTGTCAAGTACTTTTTATTTCCCCAAAAAAGCCTCGATTATACCCTCAACTTCCCTGCCTGAGTTAGCCTCCATTAAATCTGCTCGTAATTCCTTTGCATGTTCAAATCCATGAATGTATGCCTTGTAGTGTTTTTTCATAAGTGCAAAGTTTTTATATGAAAGATGCTTTTCAAAAAGATAGGTATGCTCTACAAGTGCACGTAATTTTTCTTCAAGAGAAATTGTTTCACCTCCCTCACTCTTTTCATCAAAAAACCAAGGATTACCGAATATTCCTCTGCCGACCATAATCCCATCACATCCAGTTTCTTGTGCTTTTTGTTTTGCATCACTAAGACTTGTCACATCGCCATTTCCAAAAATAAGTGTTTCTGATTTTAATTTGTTTCGAAGTTCTACTGCGTCTTTAATTCGATTCCATCGTGCAGGAACTTTAGACATTTCTTTTCGTGTTCGAGCATGAATCGTAAGCACTGCGGGTTTTGATTTAAGAATATGTGTTATCCATTCTTCCATTACATCTGTATTAAATCCAAGTCGTGTCTTTACTGATACTGGAATTGGTTCTTTTTTCATATCTTTACTTGCTCGATTAATTCCCTTCTTCACTGCTTCAATGATAAGAGTCGCTCGTTTAGGTTCTTTTATTAAAAATGATCCAGCCTTTTGTCTTTGAATCGCTTTATCAGGACAACCCATATTAATATCAATTCCATCAAACCCAATTTTTGTCACTTGATATGCAGCTTCCTCCATATATTTTGGATTTCCAGAAAAAAGTTGTGCGACGATAGGTCTTTCATTTTCAAAATAAAGCAAATCTCTCCAAAGTTTGTCATGTCCCGACATTCCACTCTCATCAACATTAGTCTTAGGCGCAAGACAAAGACCATCAGCAGATACAAACTCTGTCCATGTCACATCTGGTTTACCATACTTTGCAAACATTTGTCTAAATGAAACATCAGTCACATCTGCCATTGGGGCAAGCACAATAATAGGCTTAGGCAACCTTGCCCAAAACCCAAGACTTACTTTTTCTTTTACAAATAGTCTTTTTATAAAATTCATATTTTAAGCATGTTACCATACAATCTTAGCATGTCATCCCTAATCTCAACCATGTCATCCTCGCTCTCAACTACGTCATCCTCGCGAAGGCGAGGATTCAAGATCACATACATTATTTAAAAATATTCAGAGAACAATAACTATTCTTCGTTGCATTATGAATATTCCAATTTCAAGTCCCTACTTCTGGATCCTCGCCTTCGCGAGGATGACGTGCTAATAACTCCTTATTTCATCACTTATATTCCACATTCTTATGTACATAATCCCGTAGCATCTTGATATCATATGCTACATCAGTACTTCGAAGCACAATATATACGATTGTTCTTTTTTCTCCATTAAAGTCTTCATCAAACATCACAACTTGAGTTTTAAGAGCCTCATCCGTATATCCATTCTTCCCCCCTACATAACTTGTATCACTTCTAAATCGAGAATTACTGAACCAAACTTTTTTACCGAGCTCAATCTTTTTTTCTGTTGAGATTTCAAAAAGATAGTTTCGATATTTTGAAATATATTGTGTGAGTCTAAATAAATCAGTTACGGTTGATTTATTATTTGGAGAAAGTCCACTCGCATCTTCATATGTAGTATTAAGAAGACCAATTGATTTTGCTTTTCCATTCATATCAGAGATAAATGTACTTCTATTCTTAGTCATTGCAAGTGCCTCCGCTGCATCATTACTTGATTCAAGCAAGAGCGGATAAAATAATTCCTTCACGAGATATGTTTCTCCTTTCTTTAATTCTCCTTGAGTTCCGTATGTATTAATTGCATTACTTGTTATTGTGGTCTTAGTATCAAGTCCAAGCGTTTCGTCTGCGACAACAGCAGTCATAAGTTTTGTAACAGATGCGATTGGTAATTGTTGATTGATATTTTGCGAAAGAAAAACCTTACCAGTGTCAAGATCTGCAACGAGATAACTTAATGAAGAAATCCTAGGAGCTTTTTTGTTCTTCTTTATCTCAAAATTTTTTGAGTACTGACTTATAGTTTCATTAAAATCACTTTCAACAACTATCGCCTCTGGACCCCCCTGTGCTATTTCTTCTCTTTTTTCAAATACAAGATTTGTTCTAAGTTCAGAAACATATGCATATGCATTTTTAAAAGCGTACTTTGAAGCAAGCGTAACGCCGTACCCTGTCGCAATTCCACAGCCTATTGCAAGAATAAATATACTAGCCGAGATTATCTTTCTAATCATGTGTATTTTTGGATTTCAAGTTCATCACCCGAAACAGTAAAAGCAATTGTATCACCTTCAAACAAATCTCCCAATATAAGAGCTTGAGCAATCTTTGACTCTAATTGTTTTGTAATTACACGATTAATTTCTCGTGCTCCAAAGGTTGGATTTGCCCCTACTTTAATAAGATATTCTATAAGAGCACTGCTTTCTTTAAGGGTAATACCTCTCTTATCCAATCTATCAATAAGTTTATTTACTGCGATATGTGCAACATGTGAGAGCGTATCTTTTGAAAGCGGCTGGTACACTATTACATCATCAAAACGGTTTATTAATTCTGTTCTGAGTGTGTGTTTTGAAATTATAAAATCTACAACCTCTTGGCGAGTAAGTTCTTCTCCTAACTTTTGAACAAACAAATCACTTCCTGCATTACTTGTTGCAATGATAATAAAATTTCTCATCGTAACTTTTTCTCCTCTTCCGTCTGTAAAGAATCCTTCGTCAATAATTTGCAAGAAAAGATCATGTATCTCTCGAGATGCTTTCTCGAACTCATCAAGTAATAGTACCCCATGACCCTTTTCTCTAATTTTTGAAGCAAAGATTCCGACATGACCACTATCTCCGATCATTCGTGTAAGTGCACCTTCATCTGAGTACTCAGACATATCACTTCGAAGCATATTGTCCTCATCCATAAAAAAGATTGTTGCAAGTGCCTTTGCTGTCTCTGTCTTACCAACTCCAGTTGGACCTACAAATAAGAACGATGCGAGAGGACGCTTTGGATTTGCAAGTCCCGCTCGTGCTCTGAGCATTGCATCACACACAGCATCTATTGCATTATCTTGCCCCACTACCCTTTGTTTCATTTGCTCTTTAATATGAGAAAGTTTATCTGATTCATCTTTTGAAATCTTTCCAAGAGTAATACCTGTCTTTGAAGTTACAAGTTTGTCTACGTGATCTTGTGTAATAATCGAAAGTCCTTCTTGTTTTACCAGAGGAATCACTTCATACAAAATATCAATACTTTTATCGAGCAATGAAGTATCTGCAAAATATCTATCTGCACTTTCGACAATTCTCTTTACCGCTTGAAATGTAAAGAATACACCCTCTTTATGTTCTGCATACAAAATTTCATGTTGCAAAATTGAGATTGCTTGATATTCGTCAAATTCATCAAGGTGAATCTTTTCAAATTGAGTCATAAAATCTAAGTCGGTTTCAAGAACTTCATGGAAAGATCTTTCAGCTGATGTTGCAATAATTTGTAGTTTTGATGATTGGAGCGCCTCCTGAATTACATCTTTTACATCAACCTCAAGCGAATGAGCGCTTTCTACAAAATCAGCAAAATTAGGTAAAACTAAAATTACGTTTCCTGCATATGATGCTTCATTAAGCACATCTTGTAGTGCCGCTTGAAATTCTGCTTTTTCATCATATGTAGAAATAAGTGTATTTGCATCCAAAATATAAATTCTTTTATTTTCGATCGAAGAAAGAACTGTCCCTTGTTGAATTTCTTTTGCAAGAGAAGCGATTGCATCTGCAGTAAGGTACGATTCGTGTGCAGTAAGTAATATATTTCCTCCAACATTTTTTGATAACACTGCCTCCATCTTATTTACTGCATTTTGATAGATTCTCCATTTGTCTCCTAATTGTATATATGAAGTATCCCTATATATAAGATGCCCGAGTGATTCTAATCGAAATACTTGCCCAAAAGAAAGATTTTTTCCAATACTTGGTATTTTCATTAGGTTATCTTTTGTCCACCATCTTTCTGACTCTTTAATAGATTGATCCATTCTTGCAACCCACTCAAGTGTTTGCTTAAAGTCGGCAACAGTAATTCCATTTTTTCTAAATAACTGAGACAAATCTGTATCAAAGTGTGCAAGCGAATATCCAAATTCAGCAAAAGAAACTTCTTTGTCATCATTTTCAATTATTTCAAATTCATTCTTTGTAACGATATCTGTTTTTGTTTTTATAAAATCAATAACCTCTTTTTGACTAAACCCTAATCGATACATTACATATTGCCCAAGTTCATGTTGCAAAAATACAGCTGTAAGATCTTCGTTTTTATTTTTTGAATTTAATATTCGAAGCACTCGTATGTCTACTCTGTTTTTTTCAAAATAATACGAACGATACATTATTTCAAATAAAACAAAGATTATATATACACATATTCCAAAAACCAAAATTGAGCGCAGAAGGTATGTGTGTTGCTCAAAAAAATAAACAGGAAGTAACAATGCAATAAGCATAAAACCTGTAAGCACAAAAATAAATTTTCTAAACAGTTTTCTAAATTTTATTGGAAATACTTGGTCAAGCACAAGTGCAGGATATATATCTGATCTATATTCTTGTATTTTGTGATAATTCATATATTTATATTCGATATTTTAGATATGCCCAAACAGATCCAGTGAGCAATATTACAATAATGAAAGGTAAAATTATCCAGCCAATTATAATAATTGGAAATAATAAAAATGATAAGACTATAGAAATAAGAGCACAAATAAGAATAAAACTCCGAACAAAAAAACCGACTATTCTCATAATGATATTTACAACAAGTGCCGAAAGTATCTTTTGAAAATCTATTGCATTATTTCCATAGTCTTCTTTTAGTCTTTGAAATGGAGATAGAAGAGTGAGTAAAAGATCTTTTACAGAAAAAAAATGAAATTCAAAGACAATAAAGTTCCAAAGATTTTTTATAAGCTCTAGTAGCCCTTGAGTATAATGCCAATTGAGATAATATGGCCCAATCATAAAAAACTTCATATATACCTAGTATATCAGTTTGTTTTATTTTTATAGAATACTTTATTCCCAAAACGCAGATCAATATACTCGATATTTTGAAGCTGCTCTTTCGTAATTGCTTGTTTTTCAAACAATGCGATAAGATTCGCAAAGTCTTTTTTGTATTCGTCAAAAATTGAAGTTATAAACCGAGTATTCTCCCAAGATACAAACTCAACAGTTGAATCTGCTTTAATATAAACTTCTTTTATTTTTATTTCTTGTCGAGCAAGATTTTTTACAAAAAGAGAAATATCAACATACACTTCCTTTTGAATAAATGTATCTTGTAGTTTCTTTACTTCTTTTTCATTATAAATAATTATTTCTTGTTCAGGAATAATAAACCCTTTTACAGGTGCATACACAAACCCATCTTTATTAAGATAAAAACATTCTGTTTTTTCTAGAGTAGTACAATAAATCATTTCCTTTTCATGTTCTTTAACATCTATCGTAAGAATATGAAAAAAATCCTTTCTTATCTTTGCAGAAATAATTGCTGGGTTTTGTTTAAGCAATTCTTCGAGTTCATGTTTTGAAAATAAAAATATATTTCTATTTGGGATAAAACCCAGAAACTTCCTATCCAATAAAGTATTTGTTTTTTGCTCTATTTCACTTTTATCAACAAACATTGTTCCTGTCACCTTCACTTCTTGTATTTGAAAAGCAGGAATAGTAAGTACATACAAAAAACTGACTATGCATAAAAAGGAGAAAATAGCCCAAAGATATATTTTTATTTTTTTAACTTTCTTTTTTTTCTTTCTGAGTGAATCTGATATATATCTCTGATTCGACATATTATTTTTTCTTTTCTATTTTTGAAATTCCCCCCATGTATGGCCTGAGTACTTCTGGAATTACAATAGATCCATCTGCTTGTTGATTGTTTTCTAGAATTTGAATAAGTACTCGTGGTACAGCAATCGCGGTGTTATTAAGTGAGTGAGCGAGTTTCTTTTTTCCATCTACATCATTATATCGAATATTAAGTCTTCGAGTTTGGAAATCATGGAAATATGATGACGAGTGAGTTTCACCATATCGATTCTCAGATGGAATCCATGCTTCGATATCGTACTTCTTTACTTGCCCAAGTCCAAGATCTCCTCCACAGTTCACCACAACTCGATATGGAAGATTGAACGCTTGTAAAACTTCTTCTGCATTATTTGTAAGCTCTTCATGATGTATTACTGATGTCTCATGACTTGCTTCACAAAGTACCACTTGTTCAAGTTTATAAAATTCATGTACTCGATAGATACCTTTTGTTTGTTTTCCGTGACTTCCCGCCTCTCGTCTGAAACATGTTGAGAATGCAATAAATTTAATTGGAAGTTGTGCCTTCTCCAAAATTTCATCACTATAATATGACATTGTTGAAACTTCTCCTGTCCCAGCCAAGAACTCGTCATCTTGTGTCTTATACAAATCTTCTTCTCCTTGTGGAAGATATCCTGTACCCATAAGTGTCTCTCGTCTAACGAGTGATGGAACAATCATTGGAGTAAATCCTTTTGAAACAATATGCTGGAATGTGTATTGCAAAACAGCTTGTTGAAGAAGAGCTGCTTCATTCTTAAGAATGTACCCTCGAAATCCTGCTATCTTTGTTCCACGCTCAAAGTCTGCAAGATCAAGATCTGCCATCAATTCAATATGACTCTTTGGTGTAAAATCAAATTTTGGAACATCACCCCATGTTCGCACTTCAACGTTCTCCGTATCATCTTTACCTTCTGGTACAGACATATCAGGAATGTTTGGACATTCGAGCATAAGCTTTCGCCAGTCAGTCATAATGTCTTTCAATTCATTTTCTTCTTTTTGTAACTCTGCTTTTACAAGAGTCATTTCTGAAAGGAGTTTTTGTTTTTCTTCGGGAGAAGCGGAGGCAATCTTTTGTCCTACTTCATTTTGTTTTGCTCGTTTTTCTTCTACTGTTACAAGAAGAGCACGTCGTTTATCATCTACCTCAAGTAATTTTTCTACGTCAAAATTTAAATGCTTCTTCCGCGCACCCATCTTGATAATATCTTTGTTTTCCCGAATGAATTTTATGTCTAACATATTATTATTTCTTTATAAAAGCATCATACCAATTTTTATATACTCCGTAAATGCAGGAAAATATCACCCCTCTTGAGGATGAACATCTTATATATAGACTAAGTCAGACACCGTACCCACCGGAGAAGTTGTATGTTAAGGGCGAATTAAGTGGTGGCCGGCCCGAAGGGCC
>JBDLUA010000023.1:0-43372 GCA_039805545.1 Candidatus Parcubacteria bacterium | reverse complement strand
CCCAACCGCGGCGCCCGTGGGGCGCCGCTTTTGGTTTATTCCTCAGAAACACTTTCTGTATCTTCCTCTATTTCAATTAAGGTATTATTTTCCACTTTTGCTTTATAAATATTAACCTCATCAGAATCATTTTCTTTATATTCAATAATGATAGTGCCCTCCAATATTGTTAGACTATTGATGATAATTTTTTCACCAACATATACTAGGTTTAGACCTCCATACCCCTGATTTGTTTTTAAAGAAGCAGATAAATAATACATATCCCCTCTTTCATCACCTTCGTTTCTTTTTATTAAAAATGCAACATCATCAACTTGATCCTGATTCAAATCACCTTTTGTTTCTTCTCCAAAATATTTTTTAATATTTGATGAAGAAAAATTTCCAATTTCAACAACTGGTTCATCTATAGCTAATGGCTTTTTAAATGCATTAACTTGCTGGATAGCAGAACCTGTACACAAGATAACGATAATAATAGATACTACTACTGCTAATTTTTTATGTATTCTAAAAAGTAAATTAAGAATAACTACATACAATATATATACTATGATATAAAACAAGAAATTAAATACTATTGAACTTCTATACTCTGCTGGAAAGTATTTTATAAAGTCACCCAAAGAAACTGTCTTTAAAATACTTCCAATATCTCTACCTACAGTATCCATAAATAATATATATACAGAGACTACAACACCAATTAGCAAGCCTATTATGGATGATTCAATGAGTTTAAAGCTTTTCATGACTTTTAGTATATCAAATTATCAGATTATCTAAAATTATTCTTCCTCTACTTCAACCTTCTTTTTTGTTACACGGCCTCGTTTTAATCTGCTCGATATCCTCTTTTCAATATCTTTAAAGTCTTTGAGAAGATTTTTAAGCAACACAGACTCTGCTTCTTCAATATCTTGAATATTTCTATCAGCACCCACAAGATGTATGTCTTGCAATATTAGAGCTTTGAGTGAATCTATCAAATCAGTAACCTCTTTTTCTATATGCTTAATTCGTTTTTGTCTCTCATTATCAGGGCTAGTATGCATAAGTCTTGTGCCAACAAAATATAGAACACCTATCAAAAGTGCAATAAGTATAAGTATTGGAACTATGATTAATAATATATTTAAGATATTTTTTCCGATTTGTATACCATTGAAACCAATAACCTTAATCACTACCTTTTCAGATGAAACTGGTATCTGTGAATCTCCAACATAAATCGATACAGATGCAGATAATTCTCCTTTAACAGCACCTATTGGAACTTGAAAATCAAAGCTTCCATCCTCCTTGGTTGTTGTTGTATAGGTATTTACTTTTCCATCACTTAATACAAATTTCAACTCTGCTTTACTCTTTGGATATTTTGATTTACCTGACACAGTAATAGAATCTCCTTTTTTAACTTCAGAAGGGTATGTAGTGATTTCAGGAATTGATACTTTAGGAAAATCAATAGAGAATTTTTCTTCATATACATTATTTGCACTATCAAATGCTTTTACGGTTATTTCTTTCAAACCTTCGTATGTAGCAGGAAATACATATGTTGCACTACCTTCTTTGGTAATATCTGTCACTTCTATATTAGGATCTTGTGGAGTATTTAATACAAATTTTGTAATATATGAAGTCTTATCATATGAAGCTAAATTAATTTTAATCATTCCAGTTTCTAGAGTCTCTTGTTTAAGAGTGATTGATTCTGGTGATGTTGTATCAATTTTAAATTTTTTATGTGCAGTTTTACTCCATCCATCATTAGTCTTATATTTTAAGTGAAAATACCACACACCATCAGGAATATCTTCGATTGTTTTTGATTTTATAACAGAATCATATAGTACTGTAGGTTCCGAATCTGAATGTGAACCTAAGAGTGTTTTAAGGGCAACTGCATTATGAGGTACTTCCCAAGTAAAAGTGGTTTTATCAACATTATACCAAATATCAGGATTTGGTGTTGCTGAAGAATAAATAATGGGAGCATTTAACAAACTATTTGTTTTTGTATTTTGCACAGGTTCTTCTGTATTTTGTGAATCAGGAACTGGAGTTGGTATAGGTATAGGTTCGATAACAGGAATTATATTTGAAGAAATATTTACACTCAAACCGTTTTTTGATTTAAGCACGTCTGTCCCCAGCCCATCATTGGCACGTACACTTGCAGAATCAAAATTCAAACCTCCAACACCCTCCTTTATTGCTTTTAAAGAAACTGAAATAACTTTTCCTGAAGATCCAGAATAGCCAGGATTTAATACCCCACCATTAAAATTTGTGATTTTAGAAGTAAATGTAGGTTGTTCAACCCACATGTTTAATATTGAACCAGAATTACTAACCGAAAGTATTTCAAGATTTGAAGATGATATTTGAGACTCAACATTATTTATAGAAGTGTTATTTGCATTTACATATACCGTCGCAGTAAAGACATCCCCAACTTTTACATTAGACGCATTTGATTCAATCCAAAGAGATGCTGCATCTGATTTTCCTACACAGAAAAAAAAGAGTGTAATAAAAATAAGAACTGTTCTTTTGAAATTATATGCGAACATTTTTAATCTTTATTTTTTTAGAAAGTAAAAACAGAACAAAGAGAATTAAAAGAACGATTGTTAGTGAGAACCAGTTTATGTCTCCATCATCTGAAACAACATCCTTAACTTTAACTTCAGAAACAGAAACATTTCCAGCCTTATCTATAGCCCTTACAATAAGACTACCCTTAAGAGTCTGATCTTGTAATACATATGTTGTTCCTGTCAGAATTGGTGTTTTAATATCATTTTCAATAACTTCATATCTCTCAATACCTGAATCTTTATCTGTA
This sequence comes from Candidatus Parcubacteria bacterium, assembly GCA_039805545.1. Lineage (GTDB taxonomy): Bacteria > Patescibacteriota > Minisyncoccia > Phycocordibacterales > JAACPR01 > JAULZV01. Next base: position 40,515 of record JBDLUA010000023.1, on the reverse strand, counting down.
GTATTAAAACTTGCAAAATACTTACCATCATATGAGTTCTCGTCTCTTCCGATACTTATTGTAAAATCAAGTGGAGGCTCTTGATCATGCAGTACAACTTCTTCAAATTTATCAATGCTTTCTCTTGTTTGTTTAGGTAAAATAATTTCTTTTTTAAAAGAATCAATTGATACCTTAGTTCCAATCCCATCATTTAAAAACGCATCAGTTTGATCTGAAGAAAATATAATTCCTTTACTTGAATTTACTTTTGCAACAATAGAAAACAATTTAAGATGATTCCCAAAAACAGAAGATGCTGAGCCACCGGCAAATGAAATTTTTTGATCATTAAACGATGGTTTGTTTGGCCACATATCAAAAACAGAACCTGCAGTAGTGATAGTCTTGAGTGTATAATCTCCTTCGATACGCAATACTCCTTCTACTGAATTTATTTCATCTTCTGAATTGAGATATACATCAAATATAGCAATATCCCCCTCTTGTACATTACTATCCTTATTTTCTACCTGTATAGTCATTGCAAAAGCATTTATAGGGAAAATTGCGAGTAAAATAAAAATTATTAATTTGTTTTTTATATATTTCATATTGCTTTTCCTTTAGTTCCCCATTGTGACAAAAGTATTGAAAAATCTACAGAGTCTACTTTTTTGTCTTTGTTAATATCTACACATGGGTTTTTAAAAGGTGGACTGGTCTTCCAAAAAGCAAGTAATATAGAAAAATCTATCGAGTTTACTTTTTTGTCTTTGTTAAAATCAGCACCTGTACAACTATTTTTTTTAAGATTTGGAGTAGTATTTCCTCCACCTCCTCCGCCTCCTCCACCACCAGATCCTCCTCCACCAGATGTTGAATTAATAGTAAATGTTCGAGATGAACCAGACCTTTCTGTTCCAAAATACACGAGTACCTTAAAATAATAACTTCCAGGATTTGAAACTGTTGCGGTCAAGTTAGTATTCCAATCTTCTCCAGGATTAATAAACTTTGCCCCAGTACCATGATATACATCATCTCCACCACCACAAGAATTATTTATATCGGATACAACACACCACTCATATTGATATTCGTATCCTGCAAGTCCTTCGTTTGTAATAGTTAAGTTTGCAGTTGCAAGAGGAGTGTTACCTGAAACACTATTAATGATAACCTGTGCAGGACTACTTACAACATTCCAATAGTCGTTTCCTGGCAAAGTCTTTCCTGTTTCAACAGTTGCTGAGAATGTACTCTCCCATACTCCCGCAGGTGCATTTGAAGCTGTTGTATATGTATATCTATATGTACCAACTCCAATTCTTGTCATTGAAACATTATTTGCAACTACATTTCTACTTGGATCATAGATTGTAACTGTTGGAATATTCGCAGAATCAGTAAGTGAGCCATTATAGATAGTATTAACTGTTGCCATGTATGTATCTCCATTATTTATTGTGCCAAAGTCAGATACCGTCAAACTCCATGGTGACTGAGAAGAAAGTGTAATTGAAGTCAAAGTTCTTGTACCTGCACTCCACACATCAGCCACAAGCGTTCCAAATCCAGTCAACGTTCGTGTTCCGGCAGACCATACTGCGGTTGCGACGTTTGCAGGAAGGTTTGTGATGTCAGACCAAGAGATTGTGTCTGTCTTTGCTTTCACAGCAAGAACATTTGAACCGATAGTTGATGAAGCGTTTGCAAGTGATGTGTTGAGTGTTGTCACATCTCCCCATGCGATTGTATCTGTTTTTGTTTTGATACCTGTCACATCAGACCAAGAGATAGTGTCTGTTTGTGTTTTGATTGCGGATACATCTGCCCATGCGATTGTGTCTGTCTTTGCTTTGATTTGTCCTGCAGAAGTGATGAGTGAATCAATGTCTGTCCAATCAATTGTATCTGTTTGTGTCTTGATTGCAGAGATATTGCCTGTTCCCACTTCACCTATGAGTGTTGCGACGTTTGTTTTGATTGTATCAACATCACCCCATACGATAGTATCGGTCTTTGTTTTGATTGCGGATACATCACTCCATGCAACAGTGTCTGTTTTTGTTTTGATTGCTGATACATCAGACCAGTTGATTGTGTCTGTTTTTGCTTGTATTGCACCTGATGAAGTCACAATAGAGTCAACATCTGTCCAATCAATTGTATCTGTTTTTGTCTTCACAGAAGTGATCGCAGCTGCAAGTGATGAAGATGCGTTTTGTACATCAGACAAGGTTGCAAGAGATCCTGATGAGAGTCCTGCGCCGGTGAGGGTTCGGGTACCGTATGACCAAATGTCTGCGACAGTTAATGATCCTCCTCCCACAGTTGAAATTTGTGCATCTATGTTTGTTGCAAGAAGACTTCCAATTGAACCAATTGTGGTGAGTCCTGAGGTTGGTGAACCCCATACTGCAGTTGCAAGATCACTTGTGAGCGTTCCAAATCCAGTCAACGTTCGTGTTCCGGCAGACCATACTGCGGTTGCGACATCAGATGCTAATGACCCAAAACTACTTAATGTTCTTGAACTATATCCCCATACTAATCCTGGTAGCCCAAAAGCAAGTGATGAAGAGGCATTTCCGACTGTTGTATTTGTATTTGTATTTACACTTGCAATGATTGATGAAGTTGCATTTGCAATATCATCCGCTGTAGCAAGAGCTGGTTTAACAATAAAAGTCTTATCTCCCTTTATAAGATCTCCGGCGAGTGCACTTCCGCATGTTATAGATGTAGGCCAATATCCTTCCGGACCAATACTAGGAATTGTATAGTTATAATAATGCCAACCATTAGCAAGTGAGCTCATTGATGCATTATTAACCTTCAACACACTTGCAGAATCGTAAATAGTCACAGTACAAGGTGTCGTAGTCGCAACATACTCATCATCATAAATAAATTCACCAATCACAATATCTTCTCCAAAACTAACTCTTTGCATCTCTGCTTTTGCTGTAATAAAATTACAAAAAAATAGCGCTGTAAAAATTAGAAAAATATTGAGAGAAAATTTCATAGATTTATTTTTAAATTATAATTGACTAACGAGTTTGAGTAAAGGAAAAAAACTTTTATTATCCACACTATTTTTATAATTTTCTATCTAATTTATTCTAATACCATGTTACAATTTTATATATTGGTATGTCTTTAATTGAAAATAAATTTTCATTTAGATTAGTATCTCGAAATAGTCGAGATACTTCTTCTGCAACACCTAAAAAAATTTCTTCTTTAGAAGAAAACATTCAAGACTCAGACAAAAGATCTTTTTTGAAAATTCTCGGTATTGCAGGTGTGGGACTCGCAGCATCACAACTTATACCTTCGAAGGCGGAGGCTCTTATCATGGGTGGAACACCCTCTGCAAGTACAATCGGTGTTAAAAATGCAAGCAATGCAAAAATTAACCCCGCAACAGAAGAAACCCTTCAAGCTCTTGTGTCAGGACAAGGAGTTTCAAAATTTACTACAACACTATCCTCTTCAGGAACAGTATTAACACCAGCTTCTGGAAAAAAGATTCGTGTATATGCATCTCGATTCTCTTTAACAGCAGATGCAACATCTGTTTCTTTTAGATTTACATCAGGAGGAACAGATCATGAAAAATATGTTTCTCCTAAGACTGGTGGTCTTTATGGAGCAAACAATCATCCAAACTACATTGAAGGTGGAGTTGATGAGGTGCTATACTGTGTAATATCAGGAACAACATCTGTTCAAATTAATATTGATTATTTAGAAATATAAAAATTTATGGCAAAACGAGTAACAGAACATATTTTTACAGGAACAACAACACCTTATACTTCCTATGATTCAACAAAAACTGTTCTTGGAGATCTTATGGAGCAATACACAGGAGCAGGTGCGACAGACAAATTTGCAGGACCCCTTAAGGTTGGTGTAGCTCGTCCTATGGAAATGAATGTTGCAATACCTGGAATTTCTCCTCACATTATACGCTGGGCAAATAAATCAGGTTTTTATTCAACAGGAACAGTAGGGGTTTCTGGAACTACAGTTACAGGTTCTGGAACTGCTTGGCTTACAGATGGTGCACCTATTGGTGCACGAATTGGTTTTGGCTCTACCAATCCTTCAGAAATAACAACATGGTATACGATTACATCTATTCCAAGCAATACCTCAATTACCATAGAGTTCACAACCACAATATCTGCAGGAACTTCATTTGTTATAGATAAAAATTATCAACTAGACTGGGTTTTTCTTACAGATAACGCAACTGCCGCAGCCACTCGAAGAACTTCTCTATTTACATACAATAGAAATTCTTCAATTTTTAACTGGAAAGGAGCGATTATACACACCTTCCCGGCTGCAACAAACCATACAGTAAGAGGTTTTAGAGTAAGCTACCAAAAATATACAACTGGAACAGTTGGTGTATCAACCGCAACCGTAACAGGATCAGGAACAGCATGGTCTACAAGTAGAATATTTATAGGTGCACGAATTGGTTTTGGCTCATCTGATCCGACTCAAATTAGTCAATGGTATTATATCAATGCAATATCAAGTGACACATCCCTTACAATTCAAACAAACGTAACTGCATCTGGAACAGGAGGTGTTGCTGCAAACATAACTGTAACAGCAGGAACTGCATATGTCATAGAAGAATTACGAATTTTACATTCAACAACAAATGCAACTGCTACAAACGGTGGTCTCTTTATGACAGGATGTGTATCTTATGATGATTTTATAAACACAACAGGTACCACAATAGCAGCGGCAACAACAGTGGACAAAGCAAAGGCTGTATACTGGCTTGCTGACGCATCAACAGTACTAAACACATCAGCTTGTGGTCTTGCAATAGAAGAAATTGATTCATGGACACAACAGTATGTATATGTACTAGACACTGCAACCGTAAAAGTTTATAAATATAACTTTAGAGCAGCGCTCACTCTTACAGCTGGAAAATCAACAAACGCCTTTGTACTCGCAACTGGTAACCAAGCAGTAACTGGTACCATATCCCAAGTTAACAATGGTCGTATTGGAATACTTACACATGGGCCAGGTAATGGTGTTGAGAGTTTGTATTTTGTAACAACAACTCGTATCTATAGAGCAGCATTATCTAATATAACCTCAGGATCAACAACATGGCAATCAGATTCAATGATTGAAGTCCCTACAGGAGGGACAAGTACATATGCAGCAGCAGGTATTATGTCTTCTGTAGAAATTGCAGATCAGATAGATAGACTCATTATAACAACAACAGGTAACGGTCGGTCTTATGTTACGCAATACAAAACAGATGGTTCTCCTTTTGATCATGTATTTCTTGCCGACACAAGACAAATTGATCAAGGTATTGCAGATGCAAACTCTGTCCCTCATATAAACCAACAAGGAGCACAACTTACAGTTTGGTCAGAGGGAGGACTTGTATATATTGCAAGATCAGGTACTACTGCAGCTACAAACCAAATATACGCAGTACCTCTTGGTGCTGATTGGGCGTATGCAGATGGAACTGTAAAGCAAAGAATTATTACTCCATCTCTTAATACTACAGGGGCCACAAAATTTACAAGAGTATATGTCAGCAATCAATCTTATCTTGGAGGCGGAGGTATAACAATACCTACAGAGCCTTATCGAATCTATTACAGAACAGCGGGAATTTCTGATAATAGTGGAACATTTAATCTTGTAGACCCAACCGGAGATCTAACTGGTGTAGATGGTGCAGATTCTATTCAGTTTGCAATAGAATTTAGAATGATTGGGACAATGTGTTTGCCGAATAGAATTTATAATCTAGCATGTGTATACGAAGATAACACTACAGACAGTCACTATCAACCATCAGTCGCACAGTCATCCATAACAAACAAAAGATTTGCCTGGAGATTCTCTACTCTTTGGGGTGGAACAGTTCCTTCGCTTACAATTAGATTATATGATGCTGTTACAGGTGGTCTGTTATTAACAGATAATACTGCTTCTCCTACTGCCGGTACATGGGAAAAATCAACAAACGGAGGTTCAAGCTGGAGTTCATATGATACAAATGATAAGACAAATGAAACAACATATATTAGATATACACCTTCATCACTTGGCGATGATATCAAGGTTAGAGCCCTGTTAACACAATCTTAATATGATACACATAGAAAAAGATCAAAAAATATTAGAAAATGAAAACCTTAGAGTCTATTCAAAATCTGGAGACTATCAAGACGATGAACTTATAGAGGTTTATGATGTAAATAATCCTGAAATCATATCAGGTGCTTTTGCAGCTCAATATATACGTTACGGAGGAATCGTATATAAGTTCAATGATCCAATAGAGCTCGGAAAAGAGATTTTATTACTCGATCCAGAATCAACCCACTCAACAGCATCATTTATACGCATGCAAAATGAACTTCTTGCGCAATTAAATAACAAAAACCTTCAACCACAATCATTGCAAGAAGTTACTGAAAGTGAACAACAAGTAATTGAGGAGAAACTGAGTTCTGAAACTAATTTAGGTACAGAAGAGATAAAAGAAAAAATAGAAGAATCAAAAACAAATATAGATCAATTAGAATCTGAATCAAATACAATAGAAACAAATATTCCTCTTACCGAACCAACATCAACACCAACAGAGATAATACAAACTCCTCCTGAAGCCATTATTGAACCTCAAATAGAAATACCAACCCCAACAACTGAAATTACAGAAACAGAAACATTAGACACACTATTACCTAGCGAAGAAACTATTCAAGAAGAACCTCTCAGTATCCTCACAAACAAAAGCGGAAGAAAAATAAGCTAATATATGGCACTTACAGATATAAATTTTCAAGAAGGAGAAGGACAGGACTTTATAAATGAAATTCCTTCAACAATATACACAGGTAGTTTGTCTGATATAAATATTGAAACAAACAGCTCTCAATACTTTGTTTCAGAAATTCCTGAAGTGACTTCAAGCTCAGGAGGAAACATATTTATAATGTCAGAATAGAATGGAAGATATTAAGACAAGCATTCAGAAATTTCTCCCTTATCTTGAGGATATACAGAGAAGATTTTATAGTTCTACCGTTATTACACTATTTGTATTTTTTTTGGGTTTCTTTTCTTCAGGATATCTTCTCAAAAAATTCATATTTTATTTTCACATAGATAATGTAACTTTAGCAACAACTTCTCCATTTCAATTTGCAAACATTGCAATAGATATAGGAATATTTTGTGCACTTCTTGTTGGATTATTATTATTTATGTATCACTTCTTTATGTTTGCATATTCTGCACTTACAAAAAAAGAGCTCAGGAAACTTTTATTGAGTATCCCTCTCTCTTTTCTTCTATTCTTCTTTGGTTTCTTTTATGGTTTTTTTATTTTATTTTATTCATTTAAATTACTCGCTTCGGTAAATGTAAATCTTGGTATACAAAATATTTGGGACATCTCTCTCTTTCTCTCACAAATGGCAATTACATCTGCATTACTTGGTCTTGTATTTCAAATGCCTTTAGTTATCACACTTCTTATCAGACTTAAAATATTTTCGATAGCCTTTCTCAAATCAAAAAGACGATTAGTGATTCTTCTTCTGTGTATTCTCGTTTCTTTACTTCCGCCTACAGACGGTTTATCATTAATAGCAATGGCACTTCCCCTATATTTATTATATGAAGCAACCATACTTATCAATTTAAACGCATAAATATGTTTGGATTAGGAACAAAAGAAATCATAATAATAGCAGTCGTTTTGGTTGTATTATTTGGAGCAAAAAAAATACCTGAACTTTCGAGAGCAATTGTAACTGCACTTAGAGAATTTAAGAGTATCTTTCCGTCAAAAAAATAGGTATTTACTTCTATATCTACAAGGTTTACTATTAGATATTATAATAATTTAAATAATCATGTTTGGACTTGGTACAAAGGAAATAATAATCATAGCAGTTGTGGCCGTTCTTCTTTTTGGTTCAAAAAAGATTCCTGAATTAGCAAAAAGTATTGTAGAAGCAATTCATCATATGAGATCAGCTTTTAAGGATATCGATGAAAAAGAAGAAACTTCTAAGAAAAAATAACACATTAAAAAGGCGGCCCCTGCGGGGCCGCCTTTTTAATCCACTTGTCCAATTTTAATTACTTTTTAAACACAACTCCCTCCGCATTAATTCGAACCTCGTTAAGCACAGGACCGTACGCAATTCCAAAATCTGCAATATTAACCCGTGTATCAATCATAAACTTTGTTCCGTTTGCAGCCCTTGCAAAAGCTATCGGCATAGAAATAGTTTTTGTTACACCTTTCATTGTTATATCTGTGATTGCTTTTGCTGAAGTTTCATTTTCAATCTGAATTGATTTTATATTTACTGTGATATTTGGATTGTTTGCAACATCAAAAAAATCTACTGTTTGAAGATGCTTATCTACGGCTTCTGAATCAGTCTTAACCGAAGCAATATCAATAACCATATTTGCGCTTACCGGCACTCCATCTTTATCCAATCCAATTTCTGATTTAATAGAATTAAATGTTCCTGTATGTTCCCCACCTGGTTTATACCCTGTAAATGTAAACTTCAAACTTTTAGGATCAATAGCATACCCTCCTATTTGAGATACTGACCACGTTCCATTTGTTTTACTTAAAGTAATGCTTGATGCAGTCTCTCGAGTATTTTTTTCTGCACTTCCTTTTACTTCTTGAGATTCTTGAACTGTTGATAATTCTTTTTTAATTTGTCTATCTTTAATAAAAACATATCCTCCCACCGCTACTATAATTATGATTCCACCGATTATTATTTTTCTCATAGATTTTCAGTATAGCATCGTTTGAGTAAGTCAAAGGGCGAATTCCCCAACTGGGGAATTCGCCCTTTTCTAAGCCCTATTTTGAGCTTTTTACCCTCTTTTTCGTGCTTCTTTAAGGTATTTCTTAACTGCGATGAAGCTTGATATTGCACCGATGATAATTGCTGAAAAGAAAATGATAAGGAAAAATTGCAAGAAATGCCCAGTATAATATTCGAGAACATTTATTCCATTAAAGAATCGTGCGGTAATTGGACCTGCCCACCATGTTGAAGGTAATAAAATAACAAGAGTAACTATTGAAGAAACAATTCCATACAATACTCCTGTCACAATAAATGGACCTGAGATATAACTTGATGATGCACCCACAAGTCGCATAACTTTAATCTCGTCTCGTGAAATATACATTGCAAGCCGAATTGTGTTAAATGTAATTATAATTGAGAGGAAGATAAAAAGAATTGTAATTACTCCACCAAGTTTTTGTCCTGCGTTAATAAAGTCTGTGAGTTTTTGGATAATTTCTTTATTAGCATTAAAGTTCACATCTTCGATTACAGAATTCTCTTGTCCTGCTGGATAATTAGTTTCAAGATATGTCGCAATTCCCTGATATTGCTCTGCCTCCTTTGCTTTAATATTTAAAATTGGTTGAAGTGGATTATCTTCGAGTTCAAATAACGCCTCAAGAATATCTGGTTCGTTTCGGTGTCGATATTTAAAATCTTCAAGTGCTTGCTCCTTTGAGACGTATTCAACATGATCAACTTCAGGAAGTTTTTCTAGCTCTGTTTTTACATTCAGTACTGCAGTCTCATCGGCAGTTGGTACAAAGTATACATTTACATCCACTTTCTTTTTTATTTCAACAAGCGATTGATTGAGGAGCGCACTCATAAACAACATTGTAGAAAAAACAATCAATGTAATTGTCATAATTAAAACGGCAGACAAAGACACAAATGTATTTCGATAAAAATTTTGTCCTCCAGCCTTTAGTATTCGTTTTGTATTTAAAGAAAACATGTATTGTATATTAATTATTAAAATGAATGTCGTCCTGTTGGATCGTCATGAACAATTCGCCCGTTCTCTAGAGTAATTACACGCTTTTGTAGCTCATCAATAATTCCTTTGTTATGTGTAGTAAGAATAATTGTCGTTCCAAGATCATTAATCTTCTTTAAAATTTGAACAATCTCATATGTATTAGAAGGATCAAGGTTACCTGTCGGTTCATCTGCAATAAGGACATCCGGATTATTTACAAGAGCTCGCGCAATTGCAACTCGTTGTTTTTCTCCTCCTGATAATTGTGTTGGAAAACTTGATGCTTTCTTTTCAAGATCAACAAGTTGAAGTACATATGGAACATCTTCTGCGATTTCTTCATCACTTCGTCCAGCAACTTCCATTGCAAAGGCAATGTTTTCGTATACGGTCTTATTTGGAATCAGTCTAAAGTCTTGAAAAATAGAGCCGATCTTTTGTCGAAGTTGCGTAATATCAGAAGGGTGCATCATATGTATATCCTCTGATTCAAAAAAGACACTTCCTTCGGTTGGAAGTTCTTCTGCAAGAATAAGTTTAAGTAAAGTAGATTTACCCGCCCCTGAGTGCCCTACAATAGACACAAACTCGTGAGGGGCAATTTTTAAATTAATATCCGACAAAGCAACTGTGTCATCATCGTATATTTTTGTAACATTATCAAAATAAATCATAGGTAATTTAGTCTAATTGTTGCACACTTTGTATCAAATCGTCAATGTCACCTGCCAACACCTTATCTACCTGACTTGTTTCAAAATTACTTCTGTGATCCTTCACAAGCTTGTATGGGTTAAGAGTATATGAACGAATTTGATTTCCCCACGCAATTTCTTGAACTTTCGAAATCGCAAAACTATCTGAGTGAGTTTTTTCTTGTTCTTGCTTTAATTTAAAAAGTTTACCCTGAATAATTTCAAGTGCCTTCATCTTGTTTGCATGTTGTGTTCGCTCAACGGAGGCACACACAGACACACCTGATTCTTTGTGTGTAATTCGAACTGCAGTCTCTCGTTTGTTTACATTTTGTCCCCCAGGACCACCAGCCTTAGTGAACTCAACTTCAAGTTCTGATTCAGGAACAACGAAGTCTTCAACTTTAATAACTGGCATTACTTCAACCATCGCAAAAGAAGTTTGTCTCTTCCCATTTGCATTGAATGGAGAAATTCGTACGAGTCGATGCACACCTGATTCGAGTCGAAGAATCTTGTATGCGCCCTTGCCTTGTACTTCACATGTTACCGAACGATACCCTCCGTTTGAATTTTGAGTATCATCAAGGAGATGAATTGACCAGTTCTTTTTTTGAACAAACTTCATATACATATCAAGAAGCATTGCCACCCAATCCTCTGCATCATCACCACCTACTCCTGCAAAAATATTTATAATCGCATTTCCATTATCGTACTTGCTTCCACCTTCAAAAAGAATTTTTAATTCTTCTAATTCTTTATATTTAAGTTGAGCAGCCTTAGGATCATTCCAAAAGTCAGGAGAAAGCATCTCTTGTTCTAATTGTTTGATTTTATTTTGAATTTCTTGTTTGTTCATATCTATACGGAGCCGACGATGGGAATCGGACCCATGACCTCCCCATTACCAATGGAGTGCTCTACCACTGAGCCACGCCGGCACTCCATTAAAGATAGCATACTTCCTCTGGGTTTTTAAGTTGTTTTTTGTCCAACTTGTTGTGTTTCAGGTGTACCCTCTCCATGCTCTTCACCTGCGAATTGATTAATTGCGAGAATAGTAAAAATACCCGCAATAATAAGAAATAGGTACACAAAATATTTCTTATCTTTTTTTGAATGCATAAATGAATGAGGAATAAGATCAACAAAGATAAGATGCATAAATACACCAGCTGCAAGTCCTGCAAGAATTCCTGCGATGGCTTGAATATTTGTTGTATACATTCCTAACGCAACTCCAATAATAATTGTTGTTGAAACAAGAAAATTTAATATAAGAGCCTTCTTAGTTGAAAGACCTGAATGTTTAAGTATTGAAAACTTTCCAAGTTCTTGTACAAACTCATGAATAAAAATTCCAAATGCTGCAACAAGCCCAACCTTTGAATCTGCACTAAATGCAAGCGCAAGAAGTATTCCGTCTCCAACATTATGAAATGCGTCTCCAAGCAAAACTTTTCTTCTTGTATGATGACAATGTGCATGTTCATCTTCATGATGATGAAGTTCTGGAAATAGTTTTTCTATAATCTGGAGAAGTAAAAAACCAAAGACTACTGCCCCAAGAGTAACCCAAACAGATAAACTCATCTCCATTGATTCTGAAATCATGTCGTATGTTACAACTGCAAATATTCCAGACGAAAACGCAATAATGAATTTTGAATTTTTATAAAACCAATCCCCAAAATTTTTGTTAATTGAAAAAATAAGTCCCGAAAGAGACGCGAGCATAATAAGCCCAACTGTGATGTATAGTTCCATATTTGTAGTATACCAAAGCTGTCAAGAAGTTATGGTACAATCTTTATATGCAAAAAAGAAATATAATTCGATATTTTGGAAAAAATGTGATTACGGTAATTGCACTTGTGCTTGTATGGCGAGGTGTGTGGTATGTATTAGATGGTATTGATTATTGGTTTTTTGGAGGATATAACGCCTGGACAGGATTAATTGGAATTCTTGTTGGAGTTCTAATTCTATATATTCCTGATAAGGATTTGAAGGAAATTGAGAAGTTATAAGAATAGTAAAATAAAAGCGGCGGCCTTCGGCCGCCGCTTTTATTCCTGTTTCTTTAAATTTGCCTAAATTTAACATCCATTTTAATAAACAAATATTAATACTTATTAGCATTCTTAGTATTAACTACAAAATACTTGTCACTTTCATCAAACGCAATTGCTTCAGATAATTGATATCCTAAGTTTTCTTTGAATGGATATAAATATGTTCTAATTTTATATTTACCATCAGGTATTGCCCCAATATTCCAAGCGCTTCCTTGTATAGCTGTTGTATTAACATATCGAGATCCTCCACCGCCTAGAGAATATCCCTTTATACCATTTTGTGGATTAACTAAATTAAATTCTGTATCTGAAGATGGAATAAGGTACACCATTACAGCGTACGCAGTATCAGTTGGTACAGTATAATAAATATTTACAGCTCCTGTATTACTTATCGTTTCTCCTCCATTGGGAGAGATAACAGTAATAGTCTTTTTTGAAACACCAGTAGAGGTACCTCCTTCCACATAAACATATTTACTTACATATCCTGATTCAATACCAAACTTTTTATAGCAATCTCCAATAGTATCTATACAGTATGCGTTTAAATCTATTACATATTTTCCATTTTGAGCAGGAATAACAAGATCAAAATCCCATGTTTTCTTTTTTGAATTATATTTAGCGAGACCAAGAGAAGTTGTAACAGGACTACTACCAGTATCGATAAGACTTACCATACCTGAAACACCTATAGAATTATCAGAGAAGTTTATTGCTTTTCCTTTTTGATCAACAACTTTAACAGAGAATTTATTTATGGAATAAGGTTTATATGTATCTTTCAGTCCTATTACCTTATCAATCACTATTTTTTGAGCATTATTATATTTTGATATTTTATCAGTTTCCTGCACTTTTTTTCCATCACAAGTTGTTGCACTTGATCCTTTTGATTTTTTACTTTCTCCAGCAAAACCTGTTGAATCGACACAGTAATATGTTTCTGATGATTTTATTTTTGCTTCAGCTGCCCAAGAAACTGCATTTGATTTGCAAGAAAATTTCTTACCACTATATTTTTTCACTTTTGCGAGAGACTCTTTCATTCCATAATCTACCTCATCTGCAATACAAACATCTTTGTATGTTGAATTTCGATCATAATAAATCTCTGCTCCTGCACGCATTAAAGAAAGTGTCGCTTTTATTGCAGCATCAATAGCTTTATCATTAGCTTTTCCTGAATTGTTTACAGTTTTTTTAATGGATAAATATTCATCATCACGAAGATGGTCTGTAGTAGTTTTTATTTTAAATTCTTTAGATAAGTCAAAAGAAGAACGATTATCAATGTCTGACACCATTACAATATAGTCTCCAGTAGGTATATCATTTGTAATAGGTATCTTTGCAGAAGTTTTTGAATCTAATTCAAAAAAATCTTGCATAGCAAATTTATCTTTACCTTTCACGTTTAACAGAGTGATCTCAGTATTATATTGACCTTCCTGAAAGAAATTCCATGCAACCTCTATTGTATCTCCTGCAGAATATACTACTCCTCCAGCTGGTTTGGTTATCTTTATTTTTCTATCATTAGTAATGCCTACATACTCCTCAATTGCTTTTATGTCGAGTGACAAATCTCCGACATCTACTTTTGATACTGTAAAAGCAGAAGTATTGTTTACAAAAATAAAGGCACTTATTATTGAAACTACTATTATTATTTTTTTATTTTTTATATTCATATTAAAATCTATTAACATCTCTTTTAATAACCTTATCCATACTCATTCGAATTGCATTATCCAAATTAATTCCATTTGCATTTGCATAACAAATTAACGTATAGATAATATCTCCAATTTCTTCTTCTTGATCTTGTTCTGCTTCTTCGCTTTTCTTTTTCTTTGGACCGTGCAAGTGATTTACAAGCCGAGCAAATTCTCCGCCTTCCTCAAACAACCGCGCAAGAATTTCATGTGGAGACCAGTATTCCCAGCCATTTTGCTTAAACCACATGTCGAGTTCTTTTTGATATTTTTCCATATAAAAATTGTACACCTTTTATACTAAAACAAAAGACACTCGAAGGTGTCTTTTGTTTTATGCGCAAGTGAAGGGACTCGACCCACAGTTACTAAGTTCATTTCGTCACAGGCTCCTCATTCACTAAGTACTGTTGGTCGCGGCTCGGCCATCCCAGATCTTCCGCTTCGCTTCAGATGCAGGGACCCTAGGCCTCCGCCGTTCGAGTCCCTTCATTGCTGTAAAACAGTAAAGCCCCAATGCATTCGCATTGGGGCCAAACTGTTTTATGCGCAAGTGAAGGGACTCGAACCCTCGACCTTCCGCGTGCTTTACTCCAAAACTTACGTAATGGTATGGACTATATCATCATCATATCTTTCGACGTAGATGTAAGGCGCTTCGACCTTTTGCAAGGTCTACTCCGTATAGGATAGTCTCTGAACCTTTCCATCTCGTATATACGAGATGGACTTGGCTGCTGATTGCCCTTCTAGTACTAGGAGGGTTTCCAGCAATTCACCTTATTTTCGACCAGACTTTCGTACTGGAAGCTGCCACTCGACAGGCGGACGCTCTAACCAGCTGAGCTACACCTGCAATTGAGGCATATAATAAAAACTTGTTTTTATTATTACCGAAAGCAGGAGGTGCAAGCTTTGCTTACACCTGCAAATTATTTATTTTCGAAATACTTTGCAAATCTGATCTTCTTTCTTTTTAAATACAAAGAAGACTGGGTACCATTATACATAATTTTATATAAATTAAAAGACCCTTTAATACTAAAAATCAACCTGTAATAATTACCCCTCCCTTTGACCAAAAATCCTGAGCTTGTACTTATTTTATATATAATTTTACGTAAATCCTCCAAAAAATCTTTTGAACAAGAAGTAAAAGTAGTTTTGATAACTTTATGAGATGTTTTTCTTTCTTTATGAGTCAACCCGACCCAAACATTTCCATCACCATCAAAATAACCCCTTAAAAAATCTCCAAAATATTTTTGAGGAATTTTTGGAATCCTCATTCTACTTGTTTTATTTTCTTTTAATCCGAGATCCTGTAAATTTTGATACATTTGTTTACTTCCAATTTGTAAACAATAATTTTTACCTTCGCCTCTCCTTAAAGATATTTTATGTTCGGAATCGAGAACTTTTCGTATTTGTTTTATTAAAGAAAAATCAGTCGAATAAAATGATATAAAATGTGCCCCTCTTTTATTTCTCAAAATATTTCCATCAGCGTAAAGAAAACCGAGGATGTACGCCATATTAGCACTCCATTTAAAAAAGAATTTTTTGTTCACTTTTTTATAAATTGGCATGACAGTATACTGACATAACCACTTATTAAAATCAAACTCCCTCGCAGTGCGAGGGAGGGTTTGGTTAGGAAGCTTTCTCGTCTGATGATTTGCCGATTACTTCGTTCATCATTGCAATCGCCTCCGCGACGGAAATTTCATCTGATGGTTTTGGGTCATGTCCTTCAATAGGAACAATATTTGATTGTTCTGCTTTTTGTTTTGCAGCACACTCAGGACAGGTATGTCCAAAGAGTTCACATTGAGCACACTCCCAACCAAGCCCATCATCTGGCGATGCAAATTTGATTTCTTGAGAAGGTTTTTGTTGTTGTGCTCCCCAATCAAACAAATCCTTTGGTTGTTCTGGATTGTTGTTCATGGCTTATTTAATTATGAAACTTTGAGAGGAAATGTAAAGGAGGTTATTAAAAGAAACAGGCGACAACCTGAAAGGTTGCCGCCTCTAAAAACACTAAACCCCCACCACGCGATGCGCAGCAGGGGTTTGTAGAATTTGTCGGATAGAGCCGGGAGGTTATCCCTTTGCCCACTTGTACCAACGGCACTTGATGTGAACCGTTTGTCCTTTCTTAAGGTAAAGACTCACCTGACCTTCTTTTGAGGGTTTGAGATAGAAAGGTTCTTTACCTTCCCCCACCACAGTGAGCCATACACCTTCTGGACTGTCTCCGTTTTGGCTGTTATGGATCCAGATGACGAGTTGGCCATCTTGCTGTGCAACGGCCTCACAAGTTGGATTGTACTCATTTGAAAGATAGAGACTCAAAAAAGGTCCGCCAACATGAACTGGCACAAGGCCGTCCACACCAGCGAAACGAGTCTGAACGATTTCCTTTCCAGGCAAAACAGGTTTGCCTGTCTGAATGTCCGTAACGGTCTTGCGACCGTTCTTCCAAACAATGAAAGTGCCATTCTGTTCGTAGATCCACCCTGGAACGACCACTTGACCGTCCGAAACGGACAGTGCAATAGTGTACCCATTCTCCAACTGAACCTCGACCACGTCTCCATCAGTCGAAACCACCTGATCTGCCAGATGAAGCCAGATCATTCCGGCGGTTCCTGGGAGCTGGTAAGAGAGGCTCGTTCCGTCAGGAGACAAGGTCTCCTCTGGTTTCCAAGTCATCTCAGAGACAAACAGCTGATCGCCATTTGCCGCAACGATGTCCACCCGCTCATGCACATCCGACTTATAGTTGTCGAAGTTCAAGAGATAGGTGAACTGAATCGGTGTCATGAGTTCCGTAGTGTTGTGGACCCCACGGACGGAGTATGGGAATTCTTGGAAGAACCCACTACCATCCTTGAGACCGGAGCCGTAAACATTGTAGTATCCATGATCGACACGCTCGAAAGCGCGTGCGAACAGATCAGGGCCAGAACCGAAGTCGGTGGCCGCTGAGGCAATGAGAGTCAGTGAAAGCAGGAGTGCGATGATTTTGGTTTTCATTTTCGAACGATGGTTTGGATTCAGTTTTCGGTTGTTGTCTTGGAGGAAGGATCGTACATCGAAACTCGGGTTACGACGCGGAATCCTTCTTCTTTTGGTTGTTCTGGTCTTTCAGACTTCTTCGTCTTCTGATCCTGGCGATGCCGGATCTTTTCGACAGTTGAAGCCTGAGGTTTGAGGTTTAAGGTTTTCTTGGTTTCCGGCTTGAAGTTGCCGATTGCCACCAGGACGGCGACAATCAGCAACATAAAAGCCCCGACAATTCTTGTCAAAGGACGGTTCATGTGAGTGAATTTGAATTCCGCAATAGAATAACATATTTTATACATAAAGTCAATAATAAAGGCGGCGAGGCTTTGACTCGCCGCCTTTATTTATCTTTATTTTTCAACCTATTTCTTAAACAAAATTCCCAATTCCTGAAGTTGTCCAGGTTCGATTTGTGAAGGAGATTCCATCATTGGATCTCTTCCCTCTCCTGTTTTTGCAAACGGAATTACCTCTCGAATGTTTGGTTCATTTTGGAGAATCATCATCAATCGATCAAATCCAAATGCAAGTCCGCCGTGAGGAGGAGTCCCTGAAGCAAGAGCCTCGAGCATATGCCCAAAATTTTTATCAATCCGCTCTGCTTCATATCCCATGATTTCAAACACTCGTCGAAGGTCTTCTGGTTTGTGGTTTCGAATTCCACCACCACCAACCTCACTTCCATTCAATACCATGTCGTATTGTGCAGCGACAATTCCTTCAATCTTAGAATCATCATACAAGTCAGCAACATATTCTGGCTTTGGTGCAGAGAATGGATTGTGTGTAAATGTCCATGCACCTGTATCTGTTCTTTCAAAGAAAGGAAAATCAATCACCCAACAAAATGCAAGAAGATTTGGATCGTTTTTATCTTCTCGAATATCTGGTTTGTCAGAATTATATTTTTCCATTGCTTCTTTGTATGTAAGTCGAGGAAAAGGAATTTGTTGAATTCTTTTTTCTGGATACAAAGTTTGAACCATTTCTATCATCAACTTTTCATTTACAGCCATCACATCTTCTTGTTCAACAAAACTCATTTCGATATCGACTTGTGTAAATTCTGGTTGTCTGTCCCCTCGTGTATCTTCATCTCGAAAACATCGTGCAAGTTGGAAATACTTTTCAAATCCTGATGACATCAAGAGTTGTTTGTATTGTTGTGGAGATTGAGGAAGTGCATAAAAGTTTCCTGTATAAAGTCGTGAAGGCACTACATAGTCTCGTGATCCCTCTGGTGTAGATTTTGTAAGAAGAGGTGTATCAATTTCGAAAAATCCTTCTTTTGAATAAAACTCTCGAATAAATTGCATTACCTTGTGACGATTTTGTATATTTTTTTGCATTCGTTCTCGTCTAAGATCGATGTATCGATATTTAAGTCGAATTTCTTCTCCGATTTCTTTTCCATCACCATCGATTGCAAATGCAGGTGTCTCTGCTTTGTTCAAAACTTCAATAGAAAGAATTTCCAATTCAATATCACCATTCATCTTATCTGCTTGAATGTTTCGTTCTGGTCTTTTATTTACTTTTCCTTTCACTGCCACAACCCATTCTGGTCGAACAGTTGATCCGACTTCATGAGCCTCTGTCGCATTTGGCAAAATAACTCCTTGAACCTTCCCTGTTACATCTCGAAAGTCTAGAAAGATAAGCTTACCTTGATCTCGTCGTACATCAATCCATCCTTTGATGAGTACTTCTTGATCTAATTTTTCTTTTAAATCTTTTATGTGTGTTCTTTGCATAAGTACATTATATCTCGGAGAAACAAAATAGCCCCTCCAAGTTTATTGAGGAATAGGTTTTAAGATAAATGGCTTGTTATTTCTAGTAAAATTTATGCGAAAAACGAGGTGGAATTTGAGATGAATACATATTCATCGAAAATGAACCGAAGTTTTGTAGCTAAATTTTATAAGAAAGAACTGCCACAGGATACTTGTATCCTTAAAACATAATTTATCTTGAAACCTATTCCGAGCTAATAAACTCGCAGGGGCGATCTCGTCGCGGTGCCACCCTGGTTTGTACTTAATTTCTGCTTTTCGTAGCAGGAACGGAAGAGTCTACTGATATCCGAGGATATGTTCTTTCTTCACCTCACCAGTGTCAGCTGGATCGCAGGCTTGTGTCGAGGGTGAGAATCGAACTCACGACCTTAGCTTTATGAGTGCTACGCTCTAACCGACTGAGCTACCCCGACATGTTTTAGGACTACAATATACCTTAAAATTGAAAGAATTAAAAGGGGTACAGGAAAAGTGGCCGACCCTTCGGGCCGGCCACTTTTCTTTTGTAGCGGGGTCTGGAATCGAACCAGAGTCTTGAGGTTATGAGCCTCACGAGGTACCTCTCCTCTACCCCGCTATATTTACAATATTGTTGAAACCCTCCGTTTTACCTTAGCTTCGTGATGCTATGAGCTCTCTCCAATCTTCTTGGAGGTACCTCTCCTCTACCCCGCTATACCACTGAGAGTTTTCAACACTCAACTGTTTGACCATTATACACATTCCAATTAGAATTTCAAATCCTGACTATGCACTTGTTCAAACCTAAAAAAATACAAAAACTTTTGTACACACCAATTCGGTTAAAATTTTTCACAAAAAATAGTACAATAGAAATAATGGAAAGAGTAGATTTTTTGGATAAGAACGAATTTCATATACGATCACGAAAACTTTTTGGAGAGCCAACAACTCCAGCAATGATTTCTATTCTACTCAAGACTGGTGCTGCAAAAAACGAGAAACAAGCCCTCGCAATCTTGCTTGGCATTGTTGCAATAACTCTCACACTCACTTCAATACTTTTATATTTTAGAATAAGTCCGCCAGAAGATAATTTTATACTTGACCAATACGGCAACTCATACACCTTTGAACAGTACATACAACTTGTGCGCGAAGGCAAAGACCCACTCCTTCCCAAATAGCCATGCAAACACAATTTAAAGAATTTGATAGAACATTTTTTAAGACTTCAAAAAGCCGTTCTATAAAATTCGCTCGATCCAAATCTTCAGGTTTTACTCTGATAGAGCTTCTTGTGGTGATTTCGATAATTGCATTACTTTCAACGATTGTTATAAACTCACTTCAAGACAGCCGTGTAAAAGCACGTAACACTGCAAAAAATAACTTGGTACTCGAGTATACAAAAGCATTAGAGTTATATCGAAGTGATAATGGAAAGTATCCAAGTGCAGGAATAGGCTCTGAAACAACACCAAAATGTATTGGATATGCAGAAACAGGTGACAAATGTTTTGCTTCAACATACGACGGATCAAATGTAATCAATTCCGCCTTCTCAACTTATATAAAAGGAGATATTTCACATAGAGGAAAAGTTTCTTATGGAAGCTATGATCTAAAAGGTGTTCAATATTATTGTGAAGATAGTTCTTGTAATTCATATACGCTACTCTGGTACAACGAAAAACAAAATCAAAAATGCATATCAGATGGAACAGCATTAAATTACTGGAACAATACGCGATGTGTCTATACAAAAAGATAAAAGGCTGCGCGTGAGCACAGCCTTTTTCCGAAAGCTTCGTCAGATCAATCTCGGCGCCGCACAAAAAGCAACACAGCAGAAAAGATTGTCAGGAAGCATGTTGAGGGCTCAGGAATTGAGGTGTTGTTAAGACCCACAATCCAGACATACTGGAAGTTACCTCCAGGGAATGGGCCGGGAGCCCAAGTTGCATTGTAATCAATTGGACCGCCCATATCGAAACCTGTAACGGACACAGCATCATACGCGTATGAGCCATTACCGTCAGCAAAAAGATTTCGAACGTTTGAGCCATTGAAAGTTGCCGAAGCAACGGTGCTGCTTGAACCAAAAATATCCATGTCGGCAGTGAGAATCAAAAACTGATTGGTAGGTCGGACGACAGCCCAAGTAGGAGCAACGAGTGTACTCGCCGCACGAGCACTCACATAACTCAAATTATCGAGTGTGACATGAATATCCGTAATCGGTTGACTCCAGCGGACACCGCTATTGCTTGGAAGGTTTCCGATTATAGTTGTCGAGCTACCTCCCAGTTGAGGGAATGCAGTGCTCTGTGCAACCTCGATCTCCTCGGATCCGAATCCTGAATCTCCTCCACCCAGGAACTTCACACTGAAGGAAGCTTGGTACTGAGAGAGCAAGGTATCGAAATCCGATTTACTGATGTTAGTGACGGTCACCGCAGCACACACCTGCTCGCCCCAGGCGAGCAGAACAACAAGGATGAGGCAAAGAAGCCCCTTAGGAAGTTTCATGATGATTGGTTTGTTGGAGTTGAGATTTCCTGAACCTTCGGTTGTCGAAGATCAGGGACTTGGGTATATATTACAATTTTGGATAATTTTGTCAATATAAAATATTCTATACAAACACACCTAAACCATTTCTTTTTTTACATATATTGTTTTGTACCTGGATCCTCGCCTTCGCGAGGATGACGTACTAATAGACTACACAGTCGCCTTAAACCGTATAATCATGTGTGTTCCCATCCCCTTTATAGATTCAACAGAGAGAGTTCCATCCATCTTTTCAATCAATTGTTTTGTAATCCAAAGACCAAGACCTGTTCCTCGTATGTCTTTTGTTTCTTCATTTTTGATTCGATAAAATTTTTCAAACAAATGTTTTCGTTCTTCTTCACTCATACCAATTCCGCTATCAATTACTCTTACTTCAAGTACATGATCTTCATTTAAAAGTTTTATTTTTACTTCTCCTTGCTTTGTATATTTAATTGCATTACCGACGATATTCACAAATACCTGTCGAAGTCGTGTTTCATCTCCTTCTATATGTGCAAACTTAAGTCCTTCTTGTTCAAGTGAAAGTTTTAAGTTCTTTTCTCTTGCCAATTGCTCAAAATCAGGAAGAATATTTTTTATAAAATCCGGAACAAGGATTTTTTTCATATCAAATTGCATTCTTCCCTGTTGGATTCGTGACACATCAAGCATATCTTCAACTAATGTCGCGAGTTGTTTTGAGGAAATATCAATTCTTCGTGAATACTCTTTATATTCTTCTGGGATATCTTTTCCTTCTGTAATATATTCGCTATATCCCCTGATTGCAGTAAGTGGAGTTTTTAATTCATGCGAAGCCATTGAGATAAAATCATCCTTAAGTTGATCTACTTGTTTTAATTCTTCATACAAAGTCGTATAGTCAATAATTTTTGAATGTCTAAAAAATAGAAACATTACAAGTAGTAAAATAAAGATAAACACAACAAGCCCCTTCTTGATATTATTCTCAACTATCAAATCTGCTTGCGACAATGTTTGTGTTGTTTCTATGAGTCCTACAATTTCGCTTTCTTTAGTGAGAGAACGAAACGTTTGATAAAAACGTTGATCAGGATTTTGTAGTTCTTGAGTGTATGAATTTCTTATATCAGATAACGCCATTTGTCCTGCAAGTGGAAGTTCTGAAACCATAGTTCCTACCTTTGCTTTATCTGAAGAAGCAAAAACTTTAAAACCTGCTTGTTCTTTTGTATAAAAAGTAAAATCAATAATTGTCGGGTTTGAAAGAATAAGATTTGCGATTGCATGATCAACATCTTGTTTGGATTCTTCAGACAAGACAACAAATTCAGAAAGAGAGTCTTGAATTGAACCAATTCGTACATTTATAAGTCTCTCTTGTGCATCTTGTGCGATAGAAATAAAAAGTTGCGCAACAATTATAAAACTCACAGTAATAACAATGGATACAAAAATTGTCCAAAACAATTGTGGATGTTTTTTTAATCTTTCATATGTATGAACAAGTGATGGAAATAATTTTGTAAACATTACATTATTTTGAATTAACTTGATTCTTCAATTCAGTAAGAGCAGATTTAATTGTTTTATGATTTCCCACAAACATCATCCCAAGCACAACAACCATTATAAGTAATCCAAGAGTAATCAAAATAAAATTATCTTTGAGAAAATTTTGAGTAGTAAGTGAACTATCTACGCTACCTGCAATCCCGATAACAGCAGCCTCAGCAGATTTTGTAAATATAATCGGATTTGATCGTGCGACAATTTTTCCAGAATTATCTACAGATGTAACGTAAATTTGATGTTCCCCATCTTCTAATTCTTTATCCAACTGATAATTCCACTTACCACTGTCATCCGTTTTAACAGTAACAATAATTGGTGTACTGTAGATATACAAAGTTACATAAGAATTAGGTAAAGCTTTTCCATCAAAAACAAGTTTTTTATCTTCTTTTACAAGCTCTACTTTATCTAATGTATATGAATCTGATACAAAACTTTCCTTATCTTCTCTTGGATCTTGATAGATAATTTTATGTTCATTATCACTCAAAGGGTCTACACCATCTCGAATCTTTTCTCCATCAGTTCGACCATCACCCTTTGTTTTTGCCTTAGTTGGATCTGTTTTATATAAATATATTTCATCATAGTCAGAGATACCATCACCATCTGAATCTTTAAAGGACAAATCTCCTTGTCTTGATTCAATTATCTCTTTTTTTTGATTTAAAACATCTTGGAATTTAAGCAATGTTTGACCAACATCTCGTTTTGATTTTTCAAAATTTGCAGGTAATCCTGATTCTTCTTCAAGATTATCTTTTATTTTATCTAGCGACAGACCAATATCTGTTTTAAGTTGTTCTATCTTTTTTGAGTTATCATCTGTCTTTGTAGGCTTAATATCGTTAATTCCCTGAGATACTTTATCAAAAAGAACCATTCTTTCTTCATCAACTACCTTTTGTAATTCATGGGCAGGTGTATCTGCTTTTTCTTTTCTTATATTTGTAATAGTTGCATCAATATCTACTTTAACAGAATCTTTAATTTGATTTATTGTTTTATCTTTTTCATCTTTTAGCTCATTCACAGTCTTACTTATCGTATCAATCGATTCGGTTATTGCATCTGATTCGACGGCTTGAGGATTTACTACAACAGGTTTCTGTTTTGCACCAGGAACAAGTGATCCTGTTTTACTTAAATCTTCTGTTAATCGTTCAATATAATTTTGTGCAAGTTTGCCTATAGGAGAAATTTCTTGAGCATATATTGAATGCCCTACAAAAATAGTTGCGATTGAAAAACTTATTACAATATATTTAATTTTATTTTTCATATATTATTTTCTTGATAAAACTTTATAAACTGTCTTCTCAATTGTTTGCACATTTAATCCATATTCATTGAACAACTCATCTGGTTTACCTGATTGTCCATATTTATCTTTTACACCAATAAATTCAATCGCAATTGGATGGTTTGTAACAGACCATTCTGCAATCGCACCACCTAAGCCTCCTGCGGTTTGATGTTCCTCAACGGTTACAAATGCTTTTGACTTTTTTGCATATTGTTCAAGTGTTTGTGTATCAAGTGGTTTTATTGTTGCTATATTAATAACCGCAACTTTTATCCCTTCATCATCAAGTTTTTGTGCAGCTTGAAGTGATTGATATACTAACGAACCACATGCAATAATTACTACATCCATTGTATCACCCTTTGATTCAAAAAATACTTGAGCTTTCCCAATTTCAAAAGGAGTTTCTTTTGTTGTAATCACGGGAGTTTTTTCTCGTGCAAGACGAATATATGTTGGAGTCTTTGTTTGTGCCATAGCAAGAGTTGCTCGTCTTGCTTCGTGTACATCGCATGGACAAATGACACACATATTTGGAAGAACTCTCATAAGTGCAATATCCTCGAGCGCCTGGTGTGTTCCACCATCAGGACCGACTGTGAGACCAGCATGTGAACCAGCAATTTTAACAGGCACATCGTTATAACAAATTGTTGTTCTAATTTGTTCCCAATTTCGTCCAGGAGAAAAGGCTGCGTAGCTCGACATAAACGGAATCTTCCCCATTGCAGCCATGCCAGATGCAACTGATGCAAGATTTTGTTCAGCGATTCCCATTTCAATAAATCTATTCGGGAACTTTTTTGCAAAGTCTTCCATTCGAGTTGATTCAGTAAGATCGGCACAAAGTCCAACTATACGAGAATCTTTTTCTGCAACTTCGACTAACCCTTCTCCAAAACCATTTCTAATTGGAACCTGCTCAACATCAGGATTGAAAACATTTTCATTTAAAAATAATTTTGGATTAAGCATATTATCTGTTTTTATTTGTTTCAAAATCTCTCCACCACTGAGAAGGACACATATCGTACAGTTCATCAAATATTTTTTTTGCTGAATCAGTATACAATCTCTCTCGTCTTCTCTGTTGTTCTTTTAATTCGTTTGACCTATTTATTCCTCGAAGCCATTTTTCTGCTTCTCTGTTTCCCTGCCATTCATATTCTCGAAGAAGCAAAATCTGATCCAACATATCAGCATCTTTTGCAACTTTAGATTCGAGACTTTCCCGTTTTTCATATTCAACAGATAAATCAAATAGCTCTTGAAACGGAAGAGTCTTCAATTGATCTTCTCTAATTTCATCTTCAAATATTTTTACATATTTTTTATGCACCCAATTATGATCATTACTTCGAATCTCTGAAAGATCATGTGCAAGTGCCATTAAAAGAACTTTGTATGGATCAGCTTCTTCAAGTTTTGCAAGAAACCATGCAATCATAGTTACACGATATGAATGCGAAGAAATATTGTCCGAGCTATCATCCACAAAAAGATTTTGAAGGTGCATTCGATGCAACTTACGCATTGTTCCGATCTCAAAAAAGAATTCCGATATTCGTGTTAAGTTTTTTTCATTCATGTTCGCTTCGTATCTTACCTGATAATGTCCGAAGAACTTGAAGAGCTCGCACACTTTCTTCCTTGTTTGGTGCCTTGCCATGCCATACGGGCAGACGTTCAAACTCAGGAACACCTTTACCCGGAATAGTGTGTGCAATAATTACAGATGGTTTACCGAACGCAGATTTTGCCTGTGCAATTGCAGTATCAATTGCTTCAAAATTATGCCCATCTATCTCTTGTACATGCCAATTAAACGCCTCCCATTTATCTGTAAGCGGATTAAGCGGCATTATATCTTCTGTATATCCATCAATTTGAATATTATTTCTATCAACAATTGCAATTATGTTATGAAGTTTTTCTTTTCCTGCAAGCATAATTGCTTCCCAATTTTGACCTTCATCAAGTTCTCCATCTCCAAGAGAACAGTAAAAATATTTTGTCGTTGTTTTTCCTTCATCAATTCGATTTGCAAGTGCCATACCAATTGTCTGTGACAATCCAGAACCAAGTGGTCCCGAACTTGTTTCTACATATGATAAAAATTCTCTATGAGGATGTCCCTGCAATCTTGAACCAAGCTTTCGAAGTGTGAGTAATTCTTTAACAGGAAAATATTTTGCATGTGCCATAGTTGCATATAGTACAGGACAAATATGTCCATTAGATAATACAAATCTATCTCGTTCGCTCCAGTCAGGTTTGTCTGCATCATGCTTTAATCCATAAAAAAATAAATAGGTAAAAATATCAGCCATTCCAAGTGAACCAGCTGTATGTCCTGAACCTGCTTCGGTGAGCATTTCAATAATAGATTGTCGTATCTCGTTTGCCTTAAGTTGAAGATCTTTAACTTTTTTATCCGAGATATTTCCCATGTAAGGAATTATACCAAATCTTCAAACTCTTCCAACGCAGATATTAGATTTTCATTTTGAAAAAATGCACTTCCCATCACAAAATGATTTACACCAACATCAGATAATTCAGAAATTGTTTCTTCGTTTACACTTCCGTCAACTGTAATTATTTTTTCGGGAAAAGCTTGTCTAATTTCTTCAACTTGAGTTAACACCCTCTCATCAAACTCTTGTCCTTGAAATCCAATCTTCTCAATTCCCATACATTGCACAAAGTCTGCGGCTTCAATTACATCTTTATGATCAATAGCCCGTGTATTATTAGAAAAAGCAATTCCTACTTGTATGATTCCGCTTTCTTTTACTTTATTAATAAAATCAACTGGGTTTGTAAGTGTTTCAAAATGAAAAATCATTTTTGCAGGACCAAGTTGAAGAAAATTTTCATAGTGTTCTTCTGGATTTTTTATCATCAAATCCAATTCAAAATCTATATCTTCCCAAAACGGCATTCCTTCTTCTTGGGAAACTAATTTATCAAAATAAATGTCAGGAGTATGTGTAAATGGCCATGTCTTAGATGGCGTATATGTAGAATTACAAATATCTATTTGTACATACTTTGCAACTCCATGTACTCGTTCAAGATGTTCTTTCAAATCAAAAAAGTCTTTAGGCAAAATTGCGGGGATTATTTTTTTTGTCATGTTACTCATTATACGTCAGTTTTACGTCATCCCCGCGAAGGCGGGGATCCAGTAATTTGACACCTGGATCCTCATCTACATGAGGATGACGTGCTAATATTTTTATTCACTATACGAATCAATTTCATCAATCTTTGCAATTCTTCGTACATGTCGCTCTTCACCTGAGAATGCAGTCTCAAGCCACATATCAATTGCTTCACACGCTTCTTCTTCTGTTACAAATCGTGCACCAATAGAGAGAACATTTGCATCATTATGTTGTCTTGAAAGATTTATGATACTTTCATCAGAATATTCTGGTTCACCATAAAACACAGTTGCTCGTACACCCTGTACTCTATTTGCAACCATTGCCTCACCTTGTCCTGAACCACCAAGAATAATTCCTTTTGCAGCAGTATCTTCTGCGACAGCAATCGCTACAGGTAAAATAAAATCTGGATAATCATCATCTGCATCAAATTCATATGCACCATGATCCACTACTTCGTAGTGCTTTTGTTCTAGAAATCTAATAATTGCATTTTTTAAATCAAATCCCGCGTGATCGCTTCCGATGTGTATTGTTCGTATATCTTCCATGGGTTAAGTATATCGTATTTTAAAGTTTAAAAAAGAAGGCGGGCCGACCCTTCGGGTCGGCCCGCCTTTCACTTATTTCTCTCCCTTAAGTATCACTTTCCCCTCAAATCCACCTCTCTCTTCTCGTTTTGCAAGACGAACCTGCTCTACATCTTGATACTCAGGCAAACTTTTAATAGATTGGATCACCTCAAGCACATCTGCAAGCTCCTCAACTGAGCCACCTGATTCCAAAAACTCCTGTGCCTCTTCACCTAATTTTTTAATAAGCTCCGTTTTATATTCTTCTTCACTCGCAATTCTCTTTTCATATGAAATTCCTTTTTGATCAAGAATTTCTGGGATTTTGTCACGAACGAGTTTGTTATAAGATTTCATATTATTTATTTGTTATTTTTCTATATATCCAACCTAAAAAATATCCGATTATGAAGTATACAATTCCAACAGTAAGAATTATTACTATAGCACTAGGAACATAATCATGTGTTAGAGAGATATCAAATATTTTCAAGATATAATCAAATATCGAAATAGTAATTATTGGAACACCTAAACCCAGAAGAAGTGCAATTATAGGTAGTCCTGTACCACACATACTACTCCAAGTAGGAGCACAATCTAAATATTCTGTAACTGCAATAAAAATTAATAGTATAGTTACAATAAGTGCAAAAGTTAAACCTATTCTAAATGAAATTTTATTCATATTGAATTTTTACCCAGCCTGTTTTAAAATTTCGTGGACATTTATAATCACATAATTGAAGACCACACATTGATCCAGTGTTTTTTTGACACTCTTCTTGAGTAGAAAATACTTGAGTCGAAGATGAATTATTATATATTCTATTTAAAACAAAATACCCCACTACAAGTAAGATTGCTATCACCACTAAAATAATGATTTTCTTTTTCATATCTATATTGTACCACCAAGCATCCTCACATGTTCAATAAGTGTTGCAGTATACCCTACCTCATTGTCATACCATGCCAAAACTTTTACAAGGTTACCATCTACAACCCGTGTCATTGCAAGATCAACAATTGAAGTATGAGTATTACCTACGATATCCTGAGAAACAATCGGATCCTTTGCAACCGCAAGAATACTTCTCCACCTATCATCAAGAGTAGCTTTTTTCAAAATATCGTTTACCTCTTCTACTGTTGTGTCTTGTTTTGAAATAAATGTGATATCAGAAATAGACCCTGCAGGAACCGGAACGCGAAGTGCGATTCCATCAAACTTATTTTCGAGTTGTGTAAGTACCTTCGTTGTAGCCACAGCGGCACCCGTTGATGATGGAATAATATTGAGGGCTGCCGCTCGTCCACCTCGCCAATCCTTCTTACCTGGACCATCAACAATAGATTGAGTTGCAGTGTACGCATGAACAGTATTGAGTACGGCTTTTTCTACACCAATAGTTTCGTCCATGATAGTAAGCACAGGAGAAACAGAGTTAGTAGTACATGAGGCATTAGATGTAACCTTTGCATCCAAAAGTCCTCCTTCATTCACACCAAGAAGAACTGTTTTATATTTTTCATCTTCATCACCCTTTGCAGGAGCAGAGATTACTACCCGCTTTGCGCCAGCCTTAATATGTGCTGCCGCTTTTTTATATTCAGTAAAAAGTCCTGTTGATTCTACGACCACATCAATTTCTAAATCTTTCCACGGCAAATCCTTTGGTTCTTTTTCAGAAAAAAGTAAAACCTTCTTATCACCATCAAGCAAGAGAAAAGTTTCGTCATCCTTTTGATGTGCTACCACCTCAAATTCACTTCGGCCATATACACTGTCGTACTTAAGAAGATATGCAAGATTATCTGGTTCTCCCAAATCATTGATAGCAACCACATCAATATCTTCTCTCGTAAATGATAATTTCAAAAATGCGCGACCTATACGGCCAAACCCATTAATTGCAACACGGACTTTTTTGTTTTGCATGTATAAAGTATATCAAAATGCTTTTTAAATAAAAACAAAAACCGCCTTTACTCCCAATGACGTCATCCTCGCACTCGTCTTCACGAGCATAAACTCCGGCGAGGATCCAGTTTGTATTTAAAAAATATAATTAGCAAAAGGCAAACCCTTCGGGTTTGCCTTTTGCAATCCTGGATCCTCGCCTTCGCGAGGATGACGTGCTCACAAGGTTTTATCTTTATGCAAGCATCTCCTTCAACAAATCCATACACATTTTTGGATTAGCACTTCCCTTTGTCTCTTTCATAATTTGTCCAAGGAAGAACTGGAGTACTGATTCTTTTCCTGCTTTATATTCTTCTACAACCTTTGGATTTTCTGCGATTATTTTTTCAATCACAGGCTTGAGTTCATCTGAGTTATTTTTTTGTATTAATCCATGTTCGTTTGCATATTGTTCTGGATTCATATCAGGAATAGAAGTCATTGCAAGAAGAAGCATATCCTTTGCACCTCGTGATGTAATTTGATCTGAAGTAAATAATTTTACAATCGCAACAAACGCATCAAGTGAGGGCATTTGTGCACCATCTTCACTGTCGAGAATATATACAATATCTGAAAGAATAAAGTTTGAAGCTTTGGTTAGAGTTGTAATGTCAGAAATCTTTTCTGCGACTTTTTCAAAATATTGTGCGAGCTCTCTATTTTGAACATAAATTTCAATATCTTTATCAGCAAGACTATATTGTTCTTTAAACCGCACTCGAAGTTGTGAAGGAATTTCAGGAAGTCCTTCTGCTAATTTTTCTAAATCAAAAAGTTCATGCAAATATAATTTAGGTAAATCTGGTTCTGGAAAATATCTATAGTCGTCTGAAGTTTCTTTTTTTCTTTGTGAAAAAGTTTTTTGTTTTGATTCATCCCACCCTCGTGTCTCTTGTACAATTTCTGATTCTGCACCAGCTTCATACAAAGTAATCATTCTATCCAATTCAAATTCAATTGCTTTTTCTACTGTCTTAAATGAGTTAAGGTTTTTTACTTCTACCTTTGTTCCAAATTTTCCTTTTTCTTTTGAAACAGAGATATTTGCTTCTACTCGCATTTCACCCTTCTCCATATTTGCTTCTCCAACTCCAAGATATCGAAGTAATAATTGAAGCTCTTTTGCAAAATCAGTCGCTTCTTTTGCAGATGTAATTACCGGTTCTGTTACAAGCTCCATAAGTGGCACCCCTGCTCGATTAAAGTCCACCAAAGAAAAATCTCCTCTATCGTGCTTTGAAAGTCCTGTATCTTCTTCAAGATGAATTCGAGTAATCGCAACTCCGTTTAATTCCCCTCCTGATACAATCGGATATTTGTACTGACTAATTTGATACCCCTTTGGAATATCTGGATAAAAATAGTTTTTTCTATCAAACTCAGTAAAGTTTGCAATTGTTCCGTTTACCGAAAGTCCAATCTTAATCATATGTTCCACAGCCTTTTGATTAATAGTTGGAAGTGTTCCTGGATGTCCAAGATCAATTGGATTAATATTTACATTTGGGTTTTCTTCATCTGGATTATTTCTTGATGAAGAAAACATCTTCGAAGCAGTATTAAGCTCTGCGTGAATCTCGAGTCCAATAACTGGGTAATACGTATTACCTGTAGGGGTTTTTATTTCTGACATAGGGTTATAGTATCAAAAAAGTGAGTATTAGCAAAAGCGGGCGGACCCTTCGGGTCCGCCCGCTTCATTGACTTTATTTTTTAAAAAAGTATTCTCTAATTGAATAGAAAACCATCACCATGAATATCAAGCTCATTGGAAAAATATTCCCACCCGAAACAGAACTTCGTTCCGGAGGACCAGCGTTGCCAGCAGTTCTCTCAGGAGAAATCACCGTAACTCTAACCCCTAAAATACTTCGAGAGATGTTGATGTGGGGACGAGTTACAATTCCTGGCCTCTGTGACTTCGAACTCCGGAGAGACCAAGACGGCTGGTTCCGAGATATTCGAACCACAAAGAAAGGGCCTGTCTGTATCGAGGTGCGCAGCGGCTACCTTCTCGCTGGATCAAAAAAGGAAGTTGCGGATCGCATTCGCAAACTCCTCAAACGAAAAGAGGTGAAACTTTTGCTGACAAGAAAACAAAATGAGGATTTTGAATATCCGATTGATGATCTCTTCCCGGCATGAAGTGTGTCACCTGACACCACATCAAAAAACCGCACCCTCACGGGCGCGGTTTTCTACTTTTAGAATGTCGAACTAATGTTATAAATAGGGATCAATACTGATGCAAGCAATGTACCCACACCAACCGCAAGCAAAATAATCATCACTGGTTCGATCATATCCACAAGAGTATCTACTGCAGTCATAACCTCTCGTTGATAAAACTTCGCAAGTGTAGAAAGAATTTCCCCAAGATTACCTGTTTCTTCTCCCACCTTCATCATTTGAATCAAAATATTTGGGAATTGTTCATGTTTTGAAAATGCTGCAGATACTGGTGCTCCTCCTTTTACATCAGCAATACTCTGATCAATTGCTGCAAGAAATATTTTGTTATCCACTACATCTTTTGTAAGTTCAAGAGCCTTAAGCATAGGAATACCTGAGGCAAGCATTGTGTTTAAGTTATCAGCAATTCGAGAAAGATATAATTTTTTATATAAATTACCCAGATATGGAACCTCCAACTTAATTCCGTCGAAGGTTGATTTTCCCGCATCTGTTTTTATAAATTTAATAAATGCAAATATTCCTACCACAAGAAGAATCAGAGCAACATATCCATAATTTACAAGCAAATCAGACATTGCAATCACAACCTTTGTATATGTTGGGATTTCTTGTCCTGATTCAACAATAATTTGAGAAATTCGAGGAATAACCATGGTAAGCATCAGCACCATAACTGCAATGAAAGTAAACACAATGAATGCGGGATAGATTAACGCATTTTTTGCTTTTTGAGTTACTGCATATGTTCTATCGAGATAGTCAGCAAGGAATACAAATGTTTCGTCGAGCTTTCCCGTTTCTTCTCCTGCCTTCACCATCGAAATATAGAAAGATGAAAATACATCTTTATGTTTTTCCATTGATGCAGAAATAAGGTTTCCCCCTTGAAGACTATCTGCAATATCATTTAGCTTTCGTGCAAGTTTTGGGTTTTCGTTTTCTGCACCGAGTAATCGAAACACTCGAAGCGCAGATACCTGAGCAGAAAATAATGTAGCGAGTTGTCTTGAAAGAATTACAATTTCTTTATTGCTGATTCTTTCAAAGAAAGTAAGATTCTTATTAAGAAGACCTTCTTTTTGTGCGGCCTCTGCTATTGAAGAAATAATAAATCCTCTTCGTTGAAGAGAACCAATTGCAACATCTTGATTTACAGCTTCAACTGTTCCGGATTTCTCCTGCCCATCTTTGTCTATTGCTTTGTATACAAAAAGTGCCATAAATTATTTCTAAATTAATTTTTCTAATATGTTTGGTTTCAACGAATATGCAAATGCAGACTCTGGAGTAATCTCACCTCTTCGAACAAGTTCTGCGAGTGTTCTATTCATATCAATCATTCCCATATCTCGTCCTGTCTCTACAACGGTATCAATCTCATGTGTTCTTTTTTCTCTAATAAGATTTGAAATAGCACTATTGTTTATCAAGAGTTCATACGCAGGAATCATTCCACCCGAAATTCTAGGGATGAGTCTTTGAGAAAAAATTCCAAGCAATGAACTTGCAAGCTGAGTTCGAATTTGATCTTGTTGACCTGCAGGAAATGAGTCAATGATTCTATCGATTGTTTGTGCTGCGTTATTTGTATGAAGAGTTGAAAATACCAAGTGTCCTGTTTCGGCAGCAGTAACTGCAGCCTGAATGGTTTCTTTGTCCCTCATCTCACCCACCAAAATCACATCAACATCTTGTCTAAGTGTTCCTATTAATCCTGAATAGAAGTCTTTTGTATCAATCGGAACTTCTCGTTGATCAATTATTGATTTCTTTTGTGTATACACATACTCAATTGGCTCTTCAATCGTAATAATATGCTCCGCTCTCTCTTGATTAACTTGCTCAATCATTGATGCAAGAGTTGTAGATTTTCCTTGTCCTACAGGACCCACAACCAAAAAGAATCCCTGTTTTTTTCGAGCAAAATCATACAACATACTTGGTAGATTAAGTTCTTCAAGGGTTGGAATTTTATTTGAAATTAATCGAAGCACAACACCAACTTTACCTTGTTGCACAAATGCATTACCTCGAAATCGATGACCTTCTTTATATTCATACGCAAAGTTAAGTTCAAGTTCTTTTTCAAAATTTGAAAGTCGTTCAGTAGATACAACTTCTTTGAGAATTTCTAATGTATCTTGTTTATCCAAAACTTTTGAACTTAGAAGAGGAATAAGCTCTCCATTTACACGAATTGTAGGATATCTACCTTCTGAAAAGTGAAGGTCAGAACCGTTTTGATTAATTACTGCATCCAAGAGAGAGTCTAGAAATGTTTTGTAATTCATAATTATAATATTTTGTTAATTTCCTGAACTACTTCTGTTGGAGTTTTGAGTGCTTTAACGATAAACAAATCTGTTTTCACTTCATTTGAGGTAGTTATATCTGATTGTTGGTTTTGGTTACTTAACACAACAAACTTCGCTTCTGGGTGTAGGTTTTGTTTTCGGTATTCTCGAGCAAAAGTCCATCCATCCATTCCAGGCATAATAATATCAAAAATAACTGCATCCAATTTTGTTTCTTCTTTTATTTTATCAAGCGCCTCTTGAGCAGAAGAAAAAGCAAGCACTTCAAATCCAGAATTTTTGAATTTAGTTACATACATATCTAATAAAAATGTATCATCATCAATAATTACAATTCGTTTTGGTGTATTTGTATCAGACATACCTTAAGTATAACACAATTTACAGTTCGTTAATCTCTTCAAATGGGATAATTTTTTGCATTGCTTTTCGAATTGCATCTTCTTTCATAGTGATAAGACCTTGGCTTCGAGCAACTTTGTAAATTTCAGATTCAACTGGGTTTTTTAGAATAATTGCTTCAATTTCTTTTGTCATTTTGAACATCTCAAACACAGCCTCTCGACCTTTTGTTCCATTTGGACAATCTTGAGTTGGTTTAATTTTGTACATTTGTTCAGCATGAGGTATTTCACTTCTAAATTGTTCTGGAAGATCTTCGAATTGCTTTTCAATCATTGTCTTTGTACTCCCTTCAATAGGCATAGGTTCTCCACTATCAGGACAGAGCTTTCGTACAAGCCGTTGTGCAACTCCAAGAATCAAAGTTGGAGGAATCAAATATGGATCAACACCCATATCAATAAGTCGAGGCACAATTCCACAAGATGTGTTGGTGTGAATTGTTGAAAGCACAAGGTGACCTGTAAGAGCAGCTTGAATAGCAAGCTTTGCAGTCTCTCCATCTCGGATCTCCCCCACCATAATAATGTCAGGGTCTTGTCGAAGAGTTGTCCGAAGTCCATTTGCAAATGTGTATCCGATATCAGCTCTCACCTGTGATTGATTTACTCCTTCAACGGTATATTCTACCGGATCTTCAAGTGAAAGAATGTTTTTTGTACTTGAATCAAGTTCTTGAAGTACAGAGTATAGAGTTGTAGATTTTCCTGATCCGGTAGGTCCTGAAATCAAAATCATTCCATAAGGTTTTGTAATTGATTCTTTAAGCATTCCAAGATACCTTTGTGAGAGACCGAGCTCATCCATCTTTTTTACACCTTTATATTGATCGAGAATTCGCATTACGATCTTTTCTCCAAAATATGTCGGAAATGTAGAAACTCGAAAGTCGATTTTTCTATTATCAATTCGTGCTTGAAATCGCCCGTCTTGTGGTTTTCTTTTTTCATCAAGCTTCATTTGTGCAAGAATCTTAACTCGAGCAGCGATTGATGAAGCAACTTTGATAGGAAGAACTATTGTAGTATTCAAAACTCCGTCAATTCGATATCGTA
Source organism: Candidatus Parcubacteria bacterium (assembly GCA_039805545.1). GTDB lineage: Bacteria > Patescibacteriota > Minisyncoccia > Phycocordibacterales > JAACPR01 > JAULZV01. The sequence goes on along the minus strand of JBDLUA010000023.1, from coordinate 4,191 downwards.
CTCGAACTTTCTCATTTACAGGTTCGATATGAACATCAGATGCGCCATACTCTACCGCATATCGAAGAACAGTGGCAACAATCTTTGTTACGGGAGCATCTTCAACAAGATGAGATGTGTCGTCTTTTTTTGATGCACTCTCTAATTGCTTTTTTATTTCTTTTTCTTCATCAGAAAGTTCAGATTCAAGTTCAGTAAGAGCTTCATTTACTTGTCCAGTAAGACCCTTGTACACTTCAAGAATTTTTACAAAATCATCTTCTGAAATTAAAAATAATTTAAAAGGAAGATTTGAACCAGTTGTAATAAAATTAAGTGCATCTCGTGCTTCAATACTTTCTGGATTTACAATTCCAACTTCAAGTGATCCGTCTGTTATTGAGAGAGGTGCAAACTTATAATGTCGTGCCGACTCTTCTGGAATATATTTCAAAATATCAAAAGGAATATTTGTATCTTCTAGTTGTTTGTACGGAACTCCATAATACTCTCCTTTTATTTGAAGAAGTTTTTCTTTTGGAAGGCCATTATCAAGCAAAATACCGTCAACTGTTTTTTCAGAATTCTTAACCTGCTCCTTCAAAAAAGGAATTTGGTCTGCCGATATTATATTTTTTGTTGCAAGAAAATTTAAGAAGCTCATATGCTTTTACCAACTTGGTGTAGTTGATGCTGTAGTTTGAGGAGTTGATGTTGCAGATTTTACAGCAGGAACTGTTGATGATGCATTTCGTGTAGTTGAATTTACACTACTCACACCTCCAATTGGAGCAAATGGATTTGAACGGCCAATAGGTTCTTCTGAGATAGGTTCACTTCTATCGACAAGAGATCTATATAGATTATTTGTAAAGATTGCTTTGTCTAATTTTATCTGTTCAATTCGAAGAAGAGCCTGTGAAATTTGGTTTCCAATTACTTGAGCATCACCTGATATCGCACCTGCACCGTTATTTATTAAAGGATCAACTTCTGGACCTTTTTTAATAAATACAGCATACACTACAAATAATGCAATTGCGATGATGAGAAGAAGTATTATTTTTTTAAGTTTTGGTGTCATATAATGTACTATTATTTAAGCCAATATGTATCAAGCGTTACACGATAATCGTAGAATACTCCTGCTCCACTTCCTCTTGAAATTTCAACATTTCGAATATCAACAAGTCGAAGTGACTCTTCAAGATATTTAAGGAATTCTAGAAATACTTCGTACTTTGCAGATACAGAAAACGAAAATGAAATTACTCCAATCTTCGATGTGTCTACATACTTAATTGAATTTTCTTCAAGAACACCGTCAAAATTAGATTTTTGAGTCACTACTTTTTTTGATTCTCCTGCCGAAGATTCTTTACTATTGATACTTATATCTCTAATAACAATTCCGAATTTTTCTGCAATATTATTAATATCAATAATTAATCTTACATTATCAACTGTATCTGGAAGAAGTTTTTCAAGAGCTTCTTTATCTGTTGGAGAAATTTGATTATATTTATCATTTAATTCTGTCTTCTTTGAATCGAGTTTATTTGCAAGGTCAATAATTTCTTCATTCTTTTTAATCTCATCTCTAAGACTTTTTACATTTTTATATTGAGGATCAATAAAGAAAAGAAATACTCCTATCGATACAATTATAAGTGTTATTGATGTAATATTTCTCATACTAATTTTGTTTATTATTATCCGAAACAATCGAATTTCGATAGAGTATTAATCTTGGATCAAGTGTTGCCTCGAATGTAAAACCTACTCGACCACCCTTATCATCAGGTCGTAAGTTTGTAAAAATAACATTTCTTAAATATCCACTCTTTCCAAATGCATCTGATTGCAAAACAATAGATTCGTATCGAAGTGCTTCTCCTTGTCCTGATACTGTAATTGTTCCATCTTGATTATCTTTAAAAGCAAATGAAGCAAATGAAACTGTTTGAAGTGTATATTCTTGAAGAAGTCCGTATAAAGAAGAAGGAGAAACGTGATTTGTAAGCATATTCTTTGCAGACTCAATTCGTGTATTGAGTCGTGTGGCTTCATTTACAAATTTTTCGTCAAAACTTTTTCGTTTCTCTTGCATTGTCTGAACTTGATTTGCAATATCTTTTTTAAGTTTAATTTGCCAAGTGTAGACAAGCACACTGCCTCCAATCGCAGCAAGAAAAATAAAAGTTGCGATTATTGAAAAAATTGTTCTTCCTACTCGACGAGAAGAAACCATTTGAGTAGTTTGAATTGTACTTGTTGTATCAATTGCTTTTCGAGGTATAAAAGAAGTTTTGATTTGGTTATCCATAGAGTACCCTTATTATAAGATTGTTTAAGAAAGGATACAATAGTTTTTATTAACTTATTCGAGTTCTTGTAGTTTTCTAAGGGCAAGCCCAACAGCAGTTGCAAAAGTTGATCCAGTTTGTGCGAGAACTTCTTGTAAGAATGCCGGTGCCTGTGTTCTTGAAAAAGGATTTGCCATGATTACTGGAATTCCAACCTTTTCGCCGGCATATTCTTTTATACCATTCAACAAACATCCTCCCCCAACAAGAACCATCTTTGAAACAACTTTATTAAATCTTCGTCCATAATTCACAATAGTTGCATTTGTCTGCCCAAATATTGGAGCGAGTGTAAGATCAATAATCTCTTTTATCTTTTGATCTTGTTCAGGTGTGTTGTGTCCATAATTTCTTTTAAGTTTTTCTGCATGATCAGGTGCTACATTAAGAGAACTTGCAATATTAAGTGTAATATCTTGTGAACCTTTGTTGATACTATGTGACTCTTTTACAATACCTCTTTCGACTATATACATCTTGGTTGCGGCTGCACCCATATCAAAAACAAAAACCGAACTTGCGGCGTCTTCTGCATCAATAACAGAACGAATAGTACTAAACATTTCAATTTCAAAAAAAGTAGTGTTCAATTTTGACATTTGAACAATCGAACTAAAATCATTTAATACATCGTTATGAATTGCAACAACGAGGACATCTGCCATTGTCATTTTTTTTCCATCAACTTCTTCTACTCTATCATCTTCACTTTCGAGTTTTGGAATTACAAACCAATCAAGTGAAACTTCTGAAATTGGAACAGGTATATACTTTCGCGCTTCGATTGGAACCATCTGTGCCATTTGTCTCTCATCCATCTTCGGCAAACTAATAATTGAAACCATGCTTGATTTCATAGGAATAGATATTGCAGAGTCTGCGGTTGTAATATTTGCTTCTCTAAATACATCGTTAAGTGCTTGAACAAGCTTGTCATTTGTAAGCTTTGTTGAGCGACCAACTTGTGTCCCAGCATACGGGCCAAGAGCAATTTCACCGTATGTTTCAAGAATTGCTCTACCCTTTTGTCGTTTGAGTTGAACAATTTTAATAGAAGCAGAACCAATATCAATCCCGAGTACGCTTGGATTGTTCTTTTTTGAAAAACTACTAAAGAAATTATCAAGAAAATTAGCCATATTTTTATAGTTGGATTATATCATTCTTATATATGGTAGACAAAATTATATCTGTGATTAAATATATTTTATTTCCGCCAAGTCATTTACAGATATTCTTAAAAGAAGCATCTGCGCTTCAATTTGAAAGTAAACTTACACCACAGCCTCAAATGAGCCCTCGAATGTTCTATCCTTTCTACTATAAAGATATTTTTATAAAAGATTGCATCATTGAATTAAAAGAAAGAAATAATCAAGATGTTGCAAAAAGATTTGGAGAAGTGTTGGCGAGGTGGATTTTAAGAGTAATTAATAACGAGATCCCGGGTCAAGCCCAGGGTGACACATATCAACAAGTTCAAAGTAATAATCATGAGGCGGGCCGGCGAAGCCGGCCCGCCTTCTACCTCATCCCTATCCCACAACACAAATCCAAGACAAAAGAAAAAGGATTTTGTCATACAACAACACTGACACAATCAATATATTCGATCTTAAAAAATAAATATAAAATAGAAAACATTTTCTTTTATCCATGTATTCAAAAAGAAAAAAATATTAAAAAACTTCACTCAGGATTAGATAAAAGAAAAAGATTTTCCTATATGAAATATTCCATGAAAGCAAATCTCAAAAATCTTTATCTACAAAATTCATATTTTTTTCTTATAGATGATGTGTATACCTCAGGTGCAACATTCAAAGAAGCGCGCCGCAGCCTTTTA
>JBDLUA010000022.1:0-7204 GCA_039805545.1 Candidatus Parcubacteria bacterium | reverse complement strand
ATGTACAATCCATGATTCATTCCACCGTACATAGGTGTTGCAACAAAAAGACTTTTCTTTTTTAATTCGTCTACTTTAATTTGAATTTCCATTTGTACTCCAAAAATAAAAAAAAGGAGAGACCATTAAAAATGGTACTCTCCTCATTTAAGCCAAATTTTAAACGGCTTGAGGGCGAACACCGTTAGCACGGCATTGAGCTTTGAAAGACTTAGAGGGAGAACCAAGGCGATAGACTGCAACTTTGCTACCATCACCACGAGTTTTCAAATTGGTGTAAATGGAATATCCTTCTTGGCGAAGTTCAGCAATACGTGCAGCAACGTTGGTAATACCAAAACGAGCGCGAGCTTGAGCAACGCTAAAGGTATTGTAACCATTGGATTTGGTGAGGGTTTCAAGCATACGTTGTTTGGCGGAAACTTTCTTCATAATAAACTCCTAATAATAAAGTTAAAAAACACATCGCTTGTTGCGATTTTTCAATTCTACACTTATGTAGTCACTTTGTCAAGACTCTTTTTGGTAAACTTGCATTTTTACCGACCAACTTGTGGTAGATATTTTTGCTTAGTTTCTTCCCAAGTCATGTAGATAAGGTCATCATAAAACAGGGTTTCGTAGGAAACCGAGTTTTTCTTTTGCAGTTGACGAATTCTTCCTTTGGCATATTTGGTTTTCCAAATATTTGAAAGAGCTTCCTCACTTGTATCAAAGGATTTGACCAGTTGATCCTCTGAAATTTTATTGCACAGAAAATCATATGTGTTATTGTACAGAGGAGAAAAATAAATTCCCCTCTGATGTTCTGTGCGTGTTAGATTTTTAGGGATACCCAGTTTAGGATATGCAAAATGTAGTGAACGATTTTTATGGTCTCTTTTAAAAGGTAGACCGTTTTCTTTCTTGGCTTCCCACCATTCGAAATATTTTTCCGGATGATTTTCTTTCAGCCACTGCCAAATCATGTTTAGCGTAGATTTTCTCGGTTCAAAGGCAACAGATCCACTAGAAAATCCCATTTTGTTCCAGTATTCAAGACCATCATACTGTGATAGACCGCCGGATTTAGTGTTACCATATAAAGAAGTTGTAGTAACACCAACAAGAACATCTCCATATTTTTCCTTCCAAAGTTTTTGAACAGTATCAGACAAACACAATAGAGCAAGTAATTTGCCGCCCATATAATTATAACCAAGTGGTTGCAAAGGAACAATCGACGAACCGATGGCGGTGTGATTAATCATACCACCTTGAGTCTTCTTTTCTCTTTCCCAACCAATAACTTTATCTCTAGGCGTCAAGTCGAGAAAGTCTGATGAAATACAAATGACACCAAGATATTTACCTGTTACTTCGTCAGCAACAATAAAGTTTAGATTACGACCAATATTTGCATTGTTTTTCATTGTCGAAATGAAAGTGCGTACAGTATTCCAACGCTCAGGTAAATCAGAACGTTTTGTTTTCTGTTTGACTGTTGTACCATCGAACATCGACACACGTTCAATTTCTTCGGAATCGTCCGTGTAAATCATCGTGGGTTTTAGTTTGTCAAAGTCGTCTGGTGACTCGGGAACCCAAATATTGGATTTCACTTCCCGAATGAGTTGATCTTGTTTTGGATCGTCCAGCGTAAAATCACCAAAAACGTCGGAATGTGTAGGATATTTTTCCTGAATTTCGCACCACTTTTGGTAGAGTGTATATTCTTTTACATCCATCTGTGATGCATACGTCAAATCTTCGATAAGAACTTTTTTCAGTTCAGCTTCATCGATGGTTTTAATGGGAGGATTTTCTTCACTCCATTTTTTCCAGTGCTTATTAACGTATTCCGGCCAATTGTTTTGAGACATTTTTCGCTTTATTCATTAATTGTTTTTTGAGTTTCTGGCGCTTCTCGGTTAATTTTTTACGCTTCTTAATTGCCATTTGAAGTGCCAGAGGCTTTGCAAGGTGAGTATACACTATTCCGTTCATGTGGTCAAGCTCATGTTGAAAACATCTTGCGGTCAAACCGGCAAACATAGCTTCTTTTGTTTCTCCGGTAAAATCTTGGTATTTAACCTTAATGCTGATGGGTCTTTCAATAGCAATAAACAAATCCATAAAAGACAAACAACCTTCTTCCATACGAATGGTTTCTTCGGATTTCCAAATGATTTCAGGATTAAAAAATGCAACGAAGTTTTCTCCTGTTCCCATTACAAAAACCCGATATTCATATCCACACTGATTTGCAGACAATCCTAAACCGTTATACTTTTTACAAGTTTCAACCAACGAACTAGCAAACTTATTTGCATCTACTGGAGGATTAGAAAAATCAAAAACAGGTAACACCCTCTTTAATGCGGGGTGCGTTTCTGGTACCAAAGAAAAGGTTTCAACAACCTGTTTTATTGGTTCATTTTTATAAGGGTTTGTATCAATTTTAATAATGTCATTATCTATCATTTTACCACCTGTGAAAAATTATTTTTCTTTTCAAATTTAATTATACTTCTGAATTTATCAAATAGTTGGTCACCTTTATGTGATATCACAAAAACATTTGTTTTGGTATCTAAGCTGTTCAACAGTTTTAGAAATTCTTCAGTACCAACACCGTCAAGAGAAGAGTCGAAAACTTCATCAAGAATTAACAAGTTAGTATTGACGGAGTTTTTCATCTTAGCAACTTGTCGCCATGTAAACAACAGTGCCAAATCAATTCTCATTTTTTCACCTTCAGAAAATGATGCGTAACTAAATTCATCGCGGTGACGAGATTTGATAGTCTCCTCAAAACTCTCATTCAAATTGAAGTTAACAAAAAAGTCCATTGCCGTCAGATACTTGTTAATCAACTTGTTCATAACAGGTAAATATTGTTTAATGATTTTGGTTTTAATACCAGTATCTTTAAGCAAGGTCGAAGCAAACTCATAATACTGTTTGTCAATTGATAATTGTTCAGCTACAGATTTGGCTTTTTCCAAATCAGAGTTTAGTGTCTTGAGCTTTTCATCATCAACTTCATTTGTATTTGATCGGCTTTTTAATTCATCAATTTCTTTCAGAACTTTTGCATTGTAGTTATTAATACTTGTCACTTGAGTATTTAATTTAACAATCTCAGAGTTATGTTCTGAAATGTGTTTTTGTATTTTTGTTATTTCACTCAAACGATTTTCAACAATATCAAGTTCCGTTTTCAGTTTCTCCGTTGCATCCGTTATCTCAGTAATTTTCGTTTGTTTTTCTTTGATGTTTTTATCTTTGGTATCAACAGTTATATTTTGATGACAAGTTGGGCAATTATCATTCGTTTCGTAAAATGAAATTTCTTTGTTCAATTTTTTAATGCTGTCATCAAATTTGGATTGCAGTGTTTGAATCTTTGTACTTTTCTTTTTTACTGCCAACTCATCATTAATTTTATTAGATAGCTGTTCAATATGTTTTTGTATCAAAACAATATTTTTACTTATCTTGGTTAAGTAAGCATTATTATCGGCAACTTCTTTTTCTTTTTTATTGATTTCGACCAAATGGTTCTTTTTGTTTTCTTCGATGTTTTGTTTCTGTAAGTTAATTTTTTCTACAATCAACTTTTGATTGTAGTCATTGTCTTTCTGTTCATCTTTTAGCGTAGAAAGTTTATTCTTCAACAAAACATTCATTGAAGAGAATATACCGATATCCAAAAGTTCTTCAATAATTGTCCTGCGGTCAGCCGCAGATAGTTGCATGAATGGCACAAATGATGCAGAACCAAGAACAACAACCTGCGTGAAGGATTTGTAGTTTAATTTAATGATAAACTTTTCTAGATGTTCTTGGTAGTCTTTGGCTTTGGCATCTTGGTTCACCAATACATCATCACAGTAAATTTCAAAGATGTTCGGCTTCATACCACGAACAACTTTATATTTCTTTTTACCAATAGAAAATTCAATCTCAACAACCGCATTAGAGTTGTTGATTGAGTTCAGTAACTGCGGTTTATTAATTTTACGAAATGGTTTACCAAAAAGCCCAAATGTCAACGCATCCAAAATAGTAGATTTACCGGCACCATTCTGTCCAATAATTAAAGTATTCGGTGATCTTGTTAGATCAATTTCTGTAAAAGCGTTACCTGTGCTTAAAAAGTTTTTCCACCTTATCTTGGTGAATAAAATCATTCATCTTCTCCGTTCAAAGCATCAACGTACAATTCTCTAAGCAAAGTCTTTAGTTTATCTTTATTTAAGTCAGTTGTCAAGTTATCCACGTACTTATTCAGAATTGTTGTGGTATCTTCGGTTTGATCTACGTCTTCAATATCATCAATCTCAACCAAATCTTCTGCTACCGTAATGTCAATTGGATTAATTTGATATAGATTATTGATTACCATATCGAACAGATATGGATTTGTTTTGTTGACTACAACAACTTTTACATAAGAGCTTTTATATTCCGACAAATCCATGTCGGTATAGTCTTTGATTGAAGCCAATTTATCATCGTAAATAAACTTCTTAAAAATGGTATTTGGATTTTTCACGAAAGTCAATTCATGACTTTCAAGGTCAAACAAATGAAACCCTCTTGGATCGTCATGATCTTGCCAAGTCAACTCATACGGATTTCCAAGATAATGGATGAAACCTTTACTTGATTTGTGGTGATAGTGACCAGAGAACACCATATGAAACTTATCAAACAGCGAAGCCTTCAGACCTTCGTGCGACGGAGCACCACGGTACATTTGGAAGCCTTCAATTTCAAAGTGACCCATACAGATTGTTGCTTCCGTAAGCTTCAGCGTTTGCATAGAATGTTCATAGTTCTCAGCACAAATCCAAGGCATCATACAAATGGCAACATCATTAACGCGAATTGTTGTCGGCTCTTCAATCACTTGAATGTTTTTATAATCTTCTAGGAGAAGTTCTGGTGAATTTACTTCATTGGTATTCTTGTAATATGTATCATGGTTACCGACCAACATGTACACTTTGATGTTGTTTTCCACTAGAGGATCAAAAAACATCTTTTTGGCACGTTGTAACGAGTAGAAGTTCACATACTTTCTACGATCAAACGTATCACCAAGAATGAATACGGTATCAATTTTTTCTTCTAGAATTTTAGGAAAGAATGTTTCGCTGTAAAACTTCTCATAAAAATCCATAAAATGAAGTGAGTCATTCCTAGCACCAAAGTGCTGGTCTGTTATCAAGGCAACTTTCACTATATTATTCCTTTAGATCAGATAAACCATTTGCCGGTTTAAATGTTCCTATATTCAAAACACGTTGTCTTAGTTCTGTTGTTGAAAAACTATGTTGTCTACTGTTGAAGTAGATTTCCATTTCCAAGTCGGAACCCGTAAAAGGTTTATCACGGTATTCCTCTCCTATAATTCTAACATCTATTGGATAAGAAGTCAATATGTCTAACAATTCTTTTTCCGTTGCATATGGAACAATTTCGTCAACATATTTACATGCTTGTAGCTGCACAAAACGTTCAAATACCGATTGCACAGGTTTATTTTTCCAAGTTCTGTCAATGGTAGGATCTGTTTGTAATCCAACAATCAAATAGTCGCAATGATCCTTGGCTTCTTTTAGCATCATCACATGCCCAGCATGAAACAGATCAAAGCATGAACAAGTAAATCCTACTTTTGGATTACCTCTTATTGCTCCCAATTGTGTATTCAACATCATAATTTACTCCAAAAATTTTTCAAGGCCTTTGGTTTTTTTGGCAGCTTTCTTTTTCTTTTTGTTCTCTTCGAAGTTTTCAATGAACTCAGAAATATTATCGTACATCTCAAAAGGTTTAACGGTAACATCGTCGAAACCCATCATTTCTGCTTCGTCTAAGATACCAAATTGTTCTGTAGATTTGTACTTCACATACATCTGTTTCTTTTCTTTTTGGATTCTCCTCAGAAACGCATAGTAAATAATTTGCGTGAAGTATGCGAATGCATTGTTTGATTTAGTTGGATCAAAGTTTTCAAAGTACATCAAACAATTTTCCACACCGTCAGCAATCATTTCATCTCGGTATGTATAGTTGATAAAATTGGGTTTATGTGATAAACCTTCTGCAATTTTTAGGAAACATTCTCCAATATAATTTGGAATTCTTGGTTTTTCGGAATGTTCTCTCTTTGCTTTTTCCACCGATTCTTTGTATTCAATCAAAGCCTTACAAAAATCGGCATTATTAATATAGTGTTTTTTGGTGTTTGTTGTCATGTTTACCATTTCAAGTGTTGATTTTTGCTTGACAAGTCTGTATAGTCCAGTATGTAGCCTCTGCAAGTTAATTAATTATTGGATAGGTCCTAATTCATTAGGATCCAGATTCTGGAGGTAATTCCTTAATAGTCTAGATTTTAATTCAGCTTCGTCAGAAGCTGAGAGTTCAGATTCATTAGAAACATCCGATTCCTTTTCCATAACAAAATTTTCATAATACTCAATTAGAGCTTTTGTTGGTTCCATAACACAAACAAGATTGTGTACGGACAATGAAGTTTCATTAGTTTTTAGAATCGAAGAAGGTAACCAATTGTTCAAGAACAAAACTTCATTCCCTGTTTTAGGATCATTTTTTAAGAAAATTTCCATAGGAGACCTAACAATGACTTCTTCTTTATATCTTTCGATATAAGAAATAATATCTTCTCCGGTAACTAGTCTGAGAATTTTAATTATTTCCATTTTTAAGCCCTATCTTATAGAGTTTGTAAGAGAATTTCTCTTCATTATATATCTTTGTTCTTTCCACGAAATGCTTCAAAGTAAAATTCATATGTTTCCCATGTCTTAAATCATCAGCTATGTCGTATAAAACGGCTTTGCTTTTGTTTTCACCAAGTCTTAAACCACGACCAATAGACTGAAGATTACGTATTCTAGATTTTGAAGGTGATGCAAAAATTACATTGTGCAAATTTCGTATGTTAATTCCTGTTGAGAATGTACCATAACTTGCAACAATAATTGCATCGTTTTCTTTCTCCGTAATTTTTCTTACGTCTTCTCTTGTTTCAGCATCTGTATTGCCATAAACAAAGAAAACTTTTCTTTCACCAATATTTTTGGTATTGGAAATAATATCATACAGGATCTTGCCATGTTTGTCAACATACTGATACAATATTAATGTATTTCCTTTCAAAGATACCGCAAGATTTTTAATGAAT
>JBDLUA010000021.1:0-13294 GCA_039805545.1 Candidatus Parcubacteria bacterium | reverse complement strand
CAGCAGGAATTGAACAAGAAACTCGAATTTCTTTCGCATCATCAAACTATCAGGTACAAGAGGTATGTTTTTTCTTGGAAAAATTAGGAGTGCAAATTGAAGGAGTGGGCACACATAAATTAACTGTGCGAGGGAAGAAAGAATTTAATCAAACAATTGAATTCTCATGTGCTGAAGATCCAATCGAATCAATGATGTTTATTTCTGCGGCAATTGTAACCAACTCAACTCTTACAATTAAACGATGTCCAATTGATTTTCTCGCGCTCGAACTTCTCAAATTAGAAAAGATGGGATTAAGGTATAAAAAAACAAAAGTATATAAATCTTATAATGAAAGAACTGATCTCGTAGATATTGCAATTCTTCCATCGAAACTTATTGCACCCGCAGATAAAATTCACGCATTGCCATATCCCGGAATTAACACGGACAACTTACCATTCTTTGTTCCAATCGCTACGCAAGCAGAAGGGCAAACATTGATTCATGATTGGATGTGGGAGAACAGAGCTATTTATTTTACAGAACTTAATCGTCTTGGAGCAAATATTAAACTTGCTGATCCACACCGAGTGTTTGTGACAGGGAAGACTCCACTTAAGGCAACACAAGTAGTATGTCCTCCTGCACTTCGACCAGCGATGATTATTCTTATTGCAATGTTGGCTGCTCCAGGCGAATCTATTCTTCGAAATGTGTATGCAATTGAGAGAGGATATGAAGACATTGCACGACGACTTAATTCTATTGGGGCGAAGATTGAGGTTATATAAAACAAAAACACCCCATCCACGAAGACGGGGTGTCTTGCGAAGTGGGGTGGTGGATGTCTACTGTGATGGAAGGATAACAATGGTGGCGCCTCGTGATGGTCTAACCCAGGTAGCTGTTATCTTTCCTTTGTAAAGGTCTTCATACTTTGGAAGATCCAAATTTAGTCGACCACAAAGGCGGTGTAGCTTTGAAAGTTTTTCCCTCAGTTTTGTCTTAACCGCATCTTCTTCTCGACATTCAGCCGACATTATTGATTCAACCAGCTCTTTGAATTTGCATTCAATCAAGTGGGCAAAGTCTTGCTCATTCACGTTGTCATCATGATAAAGGAGATTGTACTGGCGAAGCCCTTTTGATAACTCCTGCCAATCAAAGTGCATCTTTGTCGTGAGCTCGCCTATTTTCCCTGGTTTGCAGAGCTTGAAGAGATAACCCGTCAAGATTGCTCCAAAGCCGAAGGTAATGGAAATGAACCCATTACCATTCATGAATTGGTTCACTACGACCGCAATTGCGAATATGAAAGCAATTATGATCAGGAGTGCGGCCCCAATGTCTTTGATTGCGTGCTGTCTGAATTTTTTTGCGCACTCTTGTGGGGTGAGCAAAAAGGTTGATTGCTTCCGACTTCCTGTCCTCCATTGCTGAAGGAAGAGTTGAGTAACGATATGGTCAGTTTTCATTTTCAGTGTTCTGTGCTTGTGACTTCAAGAAGGGGGCTGTCCCATTAGTCGTATATGAGGCATCTCTGCCTCTGACCGTCAACTTGAGGAATATACAAGCTTAATTCCGTTTAATATAATATCACAAAATATAGTAAAAGTCAATGTATACTTTATATCAAAACCATGAATTCACAGTGACTTTTTTGTAATCCTGTGGTACACTGGTGTCCTTATTTTATTTAATTTTTGATATGAATATTCCACAAAAGAAAACAAAGATCGTTGCAACCATTGGTCCTGTAACAAGTTCGCAAGAACAGTTAGAAAAACTTTTAAAGGTTGGTTTGAATGTTGTTCGAATGAACTTTTCGCACGGAGATTTTGCAGAACATCAAGTGAAGGTTGATAATGCACGAAAAGCTGCAGAAAAAACAGGAATTCCTGTTGCACTATTACAAGACCTTGGAGGACCAAAGATTCGAATCGGAGAATTTGCTACAGAATCAGGACGAATCACTATTAAGAAAGGGCAAACTTTTACACTTACTACAAAAGCAATTAAAGGCGATGAAACTAAAGCGTATGTAAATTACAAAAAACTTCCACAGGAAATTAAAGTAGGACATACAGTAATGCTTGATGATGGAAAGAAGCGACTTATTGTTACAAAAGTTCAAGGTGAAGAAATTGTTTGTAAGGTTGAGGTTGGAGGAGAACTTAAAGGGCGACGAGGAGTAAATCTTCCTGATACAGATATCTCAATGAGTTCACTTACTGCAAAAGATAAGAAGGATCTTGAATTTGGTCTTGCAAATAGTGTAGATTTTTTTGCACTTTCTTTTGTGCGACGACCAAAGGATGTGCTTGATCTTCGAAAAATTCTCGATGCTGCAAAATCAAAAGCTCACATCATTTCAAAAATCGAAACTCCACAAGCTGTACAAAACATCGATGAAATCATTCGAATTTCAGATGGAATTATGGTTGCTCGTGGAGATCTTGCTGTAGAAGTTCCTGCAGAAGAAGTTCCACTTATTCAAAAAATGATTATTAAGAAGTGTAATGAAGCTGGAAAACCAGTAATTACGGCGACACAAATGCTTGAGTCTATGATTAATTCTCCGGTTCCTACACGAGCCGAAGTTTCAGATGTGGCAAATGCTATTCTTGATGGAACAGATGCAATCATGCTTTCTGAAGAAACAACACTTGGACAATATCCAATTGAAGCTGTTTCTCTTATGACACGAGTTGCAGAACATGTTGAACAAGATTTGATCAAGGAAGTATTCTATAAAGATGGTGTAAAGCATAAACTTACTATCGCTGAATCAATGACACTTAGTGCAGTGAAGAATGCAATGCGACTTGATGCAAAGTATATCGTTTCAATCACAACATCAGGATTTAATGCACGATTTATTTCACGACACAAGCCAACAAAGCCTGTGATTGTGTTTACTTCAAACAAGGTTACATTCCAACAACTTCAACTTTCGTGGGGGTGTTACCCAATACTTGTTGAAGAAACAAAGGGAAAGGACACAAGTGTTCTTGTGCGAGATATACTCACAAAAGAAAAGCTTGCAAAGAAGGGGGATCGAGTTGTGATTTCAACATCTATGCCATTTGGAGAATTACACGAACCAAATCTTATTTTTGTTGAGACTATTTAATTTATTTAAAAAACAAAAAAGAACGGCGCGGACCTGAAGGGTCCGCGCCGTTTCGTTAGGGGTTAAACCCTTTTGAAGAATGTCTCCTGAAATAAAGAATTGCCACCAGTGTAGCAAGTAGATTTTTTTCAAGTCGCGCTTTCACCATTCTTCCAAGGAGGTGATGCGAGACAAAATCATATCGTTGAATCTCGTGCATGAGTTCCACGTCACCAGAAAGTGCATAGAACTCAACAATCAAATCTTCGAGTTGATTTTGCAAACATTTTGCATGTTTTTGATGCCACCACCATCTTTTGAAATTGAGGGGTTGTATCCATGCTGCGTGCAAAATATCCTGTCTCCGCTTTCTCAAGCGGTCAAGAACACGAAGGATATTGAGAGTCTCGTATTTGTGTTTCCTTGCGTATCTGAGTACACAAGGTGCTGAGTACTTTCTATTGTTCATCGTTCTTATGACATACTCTGCGCGTTGGAGAATGCGTTGTTTTTTACCCGGTTTTTTTTTCTGGATAGGGTGCTCGTTTATGAGCAATAACATTGATGGTGTAAGGAATAAGGGGTGCATGGTGTTCAATTGCAAATAATATGATAGTATTGGTGTTATGTCAAATTTATATATAGTCGCAACCCCGATTGGAAATCTCAAGGATATTACCTTGAGGGCTTTGGATATTCTCAAACAAGCAGACATAATTTTGTGCGAAGATACTCGAACAACTAAGAAACTTCTCTCTGCACACGAGATTTCAACTCGATGTATGGCATTTCATAAATTTAGTACAGAAAAAGAAATTGAGCACATTCTTAATCTTTTTGATGAACATGAGCATATTGCACTTGTAAGTGATGCAGGAACACCTGCGATCAGTGATCCTGGTTCTCTGTTGGTTAAACTTGTGCAAGAACAAAAACCAGAAGTTATAATTGCTGCAATTCCTGGAGCGAGTGCACTTACTGCAGCACTCTCTATCTCAGGACTCCCACTTTCACAATTCACATTTGTTGGTTTTTTGCCACACAAGAAGGGGAGACAAAAAAAGCTTGATGAAGCACTTGCGAATTCTTATGCAGTTGTATTATATGAGTCTACTCATCGAATTCTTAAGCTTCTCGAAGAGATTAATTCAAGACAGCCTGAGAGAAAGATTATTATTTGCAAAGAGCTTACAAAAATACATGAGAGAGTATTGAAGGGTACTGCCTCCGAACTCTTGAATGAATTTGATCAAAATCCTTCTTTACAAAAAGGAGAATTTGTAGTGATTTGTGAATAAAGGGCCGATTATTTTGGATAAATAAACCTTTCATTTATAATACGAATTATGAAAGTGTATAAATTTATCTTTTTTATAGGATTTCTTAATTTGACTGTTCCTTTTCTAGGTATTCCTTTCATCTATAAAAATTATGCACTTATTGGTCTCGCGATTATAACTATCGCATATGCTCTTATTTTAAGAGCAGTTGAGCAAGAGCGGAAAATTTCAAGAATGCAAAGAGAAGAACAAAAAAATGATATAAAGAAGACAATAGAAGAAGTGGTTGAAATGGAAGAGACTTTTATTGTTTCAGATGTTAAACCTAAAAGAAGGGGTCGTAAAGCAAAGGTTGTGGTGGAGGAGGTGTATGAATAAAATTTATAAAAATATGACCCCATATAAACACATACACTTTATAGGAATCGGAGGAATTGGAATGTCAGCACTTGCACGAATGTTTCTTACTCATGGCATCCGTGTTTCTGGTTCTGATGGAGTTGATTCTAAAATTATAAAAGATCTGCAAACGGAGGGTGCAGATATTCACATTGGTCATGCAAGAGAAAATATTTCTGAGGATGTTGATTGTGTTGTATATACACTTGCTATTGATAATCTAAACGAAGAATTAAACGAAGCACACGTACGAAAACTTCCAATGTATACATATGCTGAGATGCTGGGAGAAGTTTCTAAGGATATGTTTACAATTGCTGTTGCTGGAACACATGGAAAGACAACAACGACTGCGATGGCTGCAGATGTATTTTTAAAAAATAATAAAAACCCTCATGTTATTGTAGGAAGTCTTCTTGCACAAACTGGCTCAAATTATATTCACGGAAAAGAAAATATTTTTATTGTTGAAGCATGTGAGTATAAACGGTCATTTCTAAATTTAAATCCAAATATTTTATTAATTACAAATATTGATGAAGATCATCTTGATTACTATAAAGACCTTAACGATATACATAATGCTTTTAGAACCCTTGTTCAAAAAGTTCCAAAAGAAGGTTTTGTAATTTGTGATACTGAAGATGAAAAAGTAAAACCTGTTCTTGAAGGATGTGCTGCGACGATTGTTGACTATAAAAAATATATTTCTGAAATTCCTGAACTTACAGTACTGGGAGATCATAATGTTTTGAATGCATCTTTAGTAATGGCACTTTCAGAGATACAACAATTTGATTCTCAAATATCTAAACAAGCACTTGCTGATTTTAAAGGTACATGGAGACGACTCGAATTTAAAAAAGATTTTGGCGCTCTTAAACTATATGATGACTATGCTCATCATCCAACAGAAATTGCAGCTGGAATACAAGCATTCAAAAAACGATTTACAGATTTGCCTTTGATTATTATTTTTCAACCACATTTATATTCAAGAACAAAAGAACATTTTGATGAATTTGTTGAGGTATTAAAAAAAGCAGATATGACTGTAGTACTACCAATATATGCTGCACGAGAGCATGACGATGGTTCAATAAATTCTCAAATGCTTGTCGATGCACTTGTTGCTAAAGGTGCTCATGCACAATTTGCGTCAGATTTTGAAACAGTGCAAAAAGACATCAGAGAAAATCAAAATAACCCAGCAATAATCGTTACGGTGGGGGCAGGGGATGTGTATAAAATAGTAGATAGCATTTAGTTAGTAGTACGTCATCCTCGCGAAGGCGAGGATCCAGGACTGCAAACGGCGGGCCCGTTGGGCCCGCCTTTTGCTAATAGAAATAAATACAGAAATTTAGGATTTTTGTAAAAGGTGGCAAGACGCTATCTAAACCATTTCTTTACATATCTTATTTCGTACCTGGATCCTCGCCTTCGCGAGGATGACGTGCTAATAATGCGAAGCTTATTTTTAATTGCTAATTACACACTGCTCCTTTATAATAAAAAGCAAATGACAAACCCAAATAAAGTCGTATATTTTGCAGAAACCGATGCACGTAATTCTCGCGTGAGATTTGGAATCAAACAAAAAGATCGTTCCCGTCACATATATGTGATCGGTAAGACTGGTATGGGTAAATCTACTTTGCTTGAGAACATGGCAGCTCAAGATATTCAACAGGGCAATGGAATGTGTTTTATTGATCCACACGGAAAGACTGCTGAACTTCTTCTTGAATATATTCCTAAAGAAAGAATAAATGATGTATTGTATTTTGCTCCTTTTGATATGGAATATCCTATCTCTTTCAATATTATGGAAGATGTTGGGTATGATAAACGGCACCTCGTAGTATCGGGGCTTATGAGTGCATTTAAGAAGATTTGGAAAGATGCATGGTCTGCTCGAATGGAGTATATCCTCTCTAATACTTTGTTTGCTTTACTTGAATACCCTGATGCAACTTTACTTTCAGTAAACAGAATGTTGTCTGATAAAGCATTTAGAAAAAAAGTTGTAGAAAATATTCAAGACACAGCTGTAAAAAGTTTTTGGGTTGATGAGTTTGCAAATTATACCGAGCGAATGGCTGCCGAAGCCGTACCGGCTATTCAAAACAAGGTCGGACAATTTACTTCAAATCCCTTAATTAGAAATATTATTGGACAACCAAAATCTAGTTTTGATTTACGAGAAATGATGGATAATAAAAAAATTATTATCGTAAACCTTTCAAAAGGAAGAATGGGTGAATCTAATGCACAACTTCTTGGTTCTCTTCTTGTTACAAAAATTTATCTCGCGGCAATGAGTCGTGCTGATGCTGGTCCACATGAAATTGATTTACTTCCAGACTTTTCACTTTTTGTTGATGAGTTTCAGTCTTTCGCCAATGAATCTTTTGCAGATATTCTTTCTGAAGCTCGAAAGTATAAATTAAATTTACACATTGCTCATCAATATGTTGAACAAATGCCAGAAGAAGTACGAGCCGCGGTATTTGGAAACGTAGGAACACTTGTAACCTTTAGAGTGGGTTCTGCAGACGCTGAACTTTTTGAAAAAGAATTTGCACCTGTATTTACGCAACAAGACATTGTGAATCTTGGGTTTGCTCAAGTCTATCTTCGATTGATGATTGACGGTATTGGATCAAAGCCATTTTCGGCTCGCACAATGCCACCTCTACCTGTATCTGAGGATAATAATATAAAAGAAGTTATTGATGCTTCTCGAAGGCAATTTGCGCGTCCTAGAGCAGAAGTAGAAGAACAAGTGAAGACATTAACTAATATGGGTCGGACTGAAGAACAACCTAAAAAACAGCAAGGTTCACAGAACAATCAAACAAAAAGAAATCCTGAAAGGAATAATGGTACAAAACAAGATTTTAAAAAAGAATCAGAACAACAATCAAGACGAAGAGACAAAGTGATTGAGACCAGACCTGCAATTAGTAAAGATAAAGAACTTGAATTAAAAAAACAGATCGAAGATGCTAAAAGGAAAGCAATTGATGAGTTAGATTCTAATATTGATGAGCAAACATTTATTGAAACTAAAACAATGTCTCTTAAAGAGATAGTACAAAAGCCCGGACAAAAAGAAGTAACAAAAGAAAATAAGAATGCATTAAAAGATGCGCTATTAAAAGTTCTTCAACAAAACGGAGCTTCCCCTCAAAATACTCATGTAGAAGTTACACGGCAAGACAGTAAAGAAGTTCATAGTGAAAAAGTTACAGTAGATATTAAAACAGAAGAGGTTCAAGAGGATTTACCTAAACAATCCGGTGATATCGTTAAACCAGGAGAAATTCCAGAAGATCAATTAAAAAAAATATTAGAAGTGGAATAATCTTTTTCTTATTCCCACAAAAAAACCAGGATAGTAGGGAATATTTTTTATAAGAATAAAAAGATAGGTCATTTTCTTTTTAAAAGTTAATTTTTTACTTTCTCCGTCTGAATGTATACGATATGCTATGCCTAAAATATCGAGATTTTGCATCTTGTATTTTCTTCCTAGTCTTAGCATGAGTTCGTAGTCTTCAAAAGGACTTTTAGTTTTGTTAAAGGGATTTTCGGGCAACAATCTTTTTCGGTATACAACACTTGAATGAACGAAAGGGTCTTTTATTAGTAATACTTTTTTAATTTCCTCTGCTGATAAAGGATTCTTAAATTCTCCAGTAATAGTGCCATTAGCATCTATTGCTTGAGCATGAGTTCCTACTAATACAAAATCAGGATTTGATTCTAAGAAAGTAACTTGTTTAGATATTTTTTCTTTATCTAGCCAAAAATCATCACTATCAAGTATTGCAATATATTCTCCAGAAGAGTGTCTGATAGTTTCATTTCGGGTACCTGCAATATTTAAATTTTTTTTATTTTTAAAATATCTTATTGGTAGGGGACTTGAGTAATTTTTTATTAGTTCCTCAGTGTTATCGGTTGATGCATCATCGACGATAATAATTTCTATATTTTTATACGTTTGTTCTTCAATAGAGTGTATCGCTTGCATTATAAAATTTGCTCGATTGTATGTACAAATCGTAACACTTACAAGGGGTTGTTTTTTTATATTTGAATCCATGTCTTTGGTAGTATTTGTAATTTATCAGAATCTATGTCTTTTCTCCATTGTTTTGGAGCGATTACAATTTTAGAAGGATTTGAATTAAGCCAGGCTGCCCACCAAGAGAATGTTGAATTTGCAATAATGTTATGTTTACATTTTGACATAAGAATTAACTCTTCATATTCTGTGAGATTTGGATTAGAAACATATGTTGTGCTTTCAACTTTTAGATTTTCTTTTACCCACTCTATATCATCTGAAAATATAAAAAATGTAGGATTTACAATAGAAGAACTTATTTCAGAAATTGCTTGAGCGTAATAATCTAAATCACAAGTTCCATGAGCCTTTGCTGCTGAGGGATCTGTGACATAGTCACCTCGTCGTATATGAATTGAAACAGAAGCGCCTTCATTATGTATCTGCTCTTCAATTTTTTGAGCTAATTGTGAAAGGGGATTTTTGAGAGTAAATTCATTTCTGATTATTGGTTCTATTTCTTTAAAATATAGTTCAGATTGAAAATAACCATCTAGATATATATTACCTTTTAATTTGAGTAATTTTTCTTCAAAGCCGATGTAAAAATTTCTTAGTATCTTTGTATTAATAAGTCTCGCTATTTTTGATAAAAAACCAAATGGATTTTTTATCTTTTGTATTTCATCTTGATTTGCAATCTCGGCAGTAATATTGAATTTATCTAAAAGATAAAATCGTAAAGTATCTTTTGAATTTTGTTGAAGTCCAAGTATATCTAATTTGAGAGTGTCATTATTTTTTTCAGCAAGGTACCTTCCAAATGCATATTGGAACAGTTGATTTCCAAGGCCGCCTTTTAGTTTTGTGATTATCATAAATTTAATAGTTATGGAAAGAAATAGAATTATATTTCTTTTTTAAATCATCAAGTACATTATTTTTTTCAAGAATCGAAATATTGTCCATACTCTTATTGTAAAAAGGAAAGAGTGCAACATCCTTAGGGTAGTGTTCTAGAAGCCAGTTTCCATAAGTTTCATATTCTGAAAAACCAGAAACATCATTTGTTGTATTTTTAATTATTATATCAACCCATTTCCCATCTGTACTGATTTGTTTTAAAAGTTCTTCGATCTTTTTTGTGTTTAGAAACATCATATGTGATACAAAAGATAAACTGTGTTTTGGAAATTTTCCAAAAATATTTTTATAAGATACTTGATATGGGTAGTGAAGCTCTTCACTATTAAAAAGGATAGTTTTATCTCCATCTTTAAAGGAATGCTTGTTTAAGAGAATTGTATCACTATCTAGGACTAAGTAGTTTTCACACTTAACATGTTTATACATACCGATCTTTAGAAGCTGTTGAAATAACCAGCCGTCACGATTCATACTAAATGGTCTGAATTGTACTTGAGATAAGGGTCTGTCTATAACAGTATCTTCATCCACAAAGAGAGCATCATGTTTATTACAGAAATTTATAAAAGCAGGATCTTTTCTTGCTACAATATAAACATTCTTTATTTGATGTGTTATATTTTTTCTTGCAAATTGAAGCGTATAAGGGAGGTTGATGAGATCTTTTTCTGTTACGGGAATTACAAGGTCTATTTGTGTATTGAGATTGTTACTAGGGAGTTTAAACTTAATTTTAAATTTCTTTTTTAATACAAATTTAACGAAGCTTAAGATCTTTTTAATCCTATCGGGTTGTTGAAATCTTATTTTTAAACTGTATGCAAAATATTTAAATCTACTTTTTTTAATAACTTTTTTAATCTTAAGTTCAAAATGTTTGAGTACATTTTTATAAGATACGGGAAGTGTCTTGAGGTTGTATATTTTAATAACTTTTTTAATCTTACTGTTTTTGAGTTGTAGTGTTTTTGAAACATCAAATAAGTATTGTTCTAAAGAAATATTTTCAACTTTGAAATTTTCATCAATAATTTGTTTTTGATCACAAACCATAGACATTATATTTTTGCTGGATGTTAAATCAAAATTTAAGATTTTTAACTTAACTGAGTCTGTAAAAATATAAAAAGATTTTAGAAATATTTTGAACCAATTTAAATTTACTCTGCCTGATTGTGCTTCTCTGATGTAATAAGAATCATTGAATGCAATACGGTGGAGGTATACAGTATCAGGACAGGTATAAGCAATTAAGCCATTACTTAAAAATTTAAATGCAAATCCTTGAGTATCAAAACCATGATTTTCTGGATACCCACCAATTTTCTCAAAAGCTGTTTTTGTAAACATAAATACCGAGTATAAAGAGCATGTATCTTTTTCGAATAAGCTCTTAAGAGGTATAACTTCATCGAGGTATCCAAAGTTACTTACATAAGAAATATTGTGTATATTTGTTCCTTTGAACTTGATCGATGTACTTATCCCGATGCCGTCACATCTTTTATTTTCCCAGTATAAAATCATTTTTTTTAGAGTTCCATCACCGAGCATGTCATCACTATCTAGACAAAATATGAGTTTATTTTGTGCTTTAGATACTGCGATATTTCTGGTAGCACCACCACCTAAATTCTTTTCATTTTTGTAGACATGCAACTCTGGATACTTTTGAGATAATTCAAGAAGAGTTTGATAAGTTGTATCGGTAGAACAATCATCAACAGCAATTATTTCAAAGTCGTCAATATCTTGTCTATATAACGAATCGATTGCTTCAACTATGGTCTTTGTACAATTGAAGCAAGGAATTATTATTGTGATTTTTGTTTTCATATAATTGAAAAAAAGGGTGAATTATTCCGCTTTTATAAAACATCTCCCGTCTTTTTCTTGTTTGATGATTTCAATTTTATAATTATATTCTATCAATATTGTATAGACATCAAACATATTCTTTATTGAATGTATCTCAATTAAAAGAAGGGGTTTTATATCTTTTAATGTTTCTTTTGCACCATTTAATACTGCTGATTCTGCGCCTTCGACGTCAATTTTTATGACATCAGGTTTTATACCTATTTGATGTATTTGATTATCGAGTGAGTCTGTTTTTACTTGAACTCTTCTGAATCCGCCTAATTTTTCATAGGAATCTTTTGGGAAAAGCGTGTCTGCGTCATCTGTAAAACTTCCACTTGATGTTCCTCCTTCTATATTGTCAGTAAATATGAAATCAACATGTTTTTGCGTGTCAGATAAAGCAATGTTATTGATAATAATATTGCTTTCCAAATCTTTGTTTTTACTGAGGATCAGTTTCATTCTTTCTAGATTAAATATATTCGGTTCGTAGGAGACAATTTTTCCAGTTCTGGATATTTTTGAGAAGCACATAGAGTCATATCCGACATGAGCACCAACATCAAAAATGTTCATACCTTCTTTAATGAAAGCAAACATTGCGGTGTCATGATTTTTTTCAAACATATCATCAATAGGACTTCCTTCGGTTGTATAGATATTAATTCCACTAAGCAATCCGTTGCGTACTTGTTTCCATGAAGGATTATATTTATTAGGTAAAATCTTAGCCACAAGTGTTTTAATGTATCTATATACAAAACTCCGTATTAGAAAATTAAAAAAAATAGGAGGGAGTATATTTTTTATAATAGTGTATATCTTTTCTTTATTCATAATTTATAACTGTTTACTTTTTTTACCCAATAATCCATCATGATCACTTTACTGTAAAAACGTCCGGCATTGTCTTTGTAGTATGTATCAAGAAAATCTTTATCAATCTTTTTTAAATCTTCCCAAGTGTCTACCAGCAGTAATGGACAACCAATATTTAAGAAAAATTCAGTATTGTAACCACGCTTAACAATAGGAATTACATGTAAATATAACGCCTCCCACGTTCTAATGCAATCAAAACCGTTTCCTGGAGGTGATGCAACAAAACCATATTTTTTTAATAGGGATATATATTTCAAAACATTTATTCTTTTTGGTATACCAAAGCCTTCTTTATGTATTTCTAAATGTTTTAAGGCACTAGTTCTCTCGGGTATATTTGTTTTGACATTAAATCCATATAATATTTTTGGTATCTTTTCTTTAAATATTTTTTTCTTAAAAAATAAAGGAACTCCACTTTTAAAAAGATAAAAATTCTCAAGTCCAATAGGTATTGGCGTAATTTTCTTATTGTACTCGGTATTGTTTTGGGCAAACCAATGAATAATTTTATTATCTATGTATTTAAAATACTTTGAATCAATATTTTCATCAGAATTATGACTTATTAATATGTAAGAGTTTTTTATTTTTGGGTGTATTGTCGTAAAGAATTCATGTAATTTATCTGATTTTACGAAAATAATACATGAATCAAATGTATTAAAAGGGTTAAAACTTCCCGTCTCATCATGTATAAAATCTGCCATTTTTCTAAAACTATCTCCACTTACAAATGGATAAGAAGAAGGTCTTAATTTTAGAATT
>JBDLUA010000020.1:0-55889 GCA_039805545.1 Candidatus Parcubacteria bacterium | reverse complement strand
AAATAAGGTATGCAAAGAAATGGTTTAGACGTGCTACTACCTATCGTGATCCTGGATCCTCGCCTCCGCGAGGATGGCGTGCTAATAATTTCTTATTTCATACCTGGATCCCGGACTAAATCCGGGATGACAAGCCCGTTGCTGATGCTATAATGCAGTTATGGATACACAATTTTTCAAACAAAAATTATTAGAAGAAAAAGCTCGATTAGAAAAAGAACTTTCTAGTGTTGGACGAGTGAACCCAGATAATCCAAGTGATTGGGAGGCTGTTCCTGTCGATCCGGGTACTCGAGAGTCTGACCCTAATAATAAGGCAGATATGATTGAAGATTATGAAACAAACACTGCTATTTTGAAGCAACTTGAAATTCAACTTGAAGATGTTAGTGATGCATTAGAAAAAATTGAAAACGGAACATACGGTATGTGTGAAGTTTCAGGGCATCCTATCGAAGAGGGTAGATTGAATGCGAATCCTGCAGCACGAACATGTATGGAACATATGAATAAGTAGAGTGGATAAAAATAAAAGCGGCGAAGGCCTTGCCTTCGCCGCTTTTATTTTTTCTTCATAAAAATTTGAACTCATGTCCGTATAGTATGTACATGGCATTTTCAAAAGCATATACAATTACTCAAACTCATTTACAATCAGAACTTATAACAGTTGAAGCGGATGTTTCAAAAGGTCTTCATCATTTTTCAATTGTTGGACTTGCAGATAAGACAGTAGAAGAATCCAAAGAGCGTTGTAGTCTCGCGCTTAAGCATACAGGAATGCGTTCTCCTCGAGCATCAAATGAAAAGATTTTATTATCACTCTCTCCTGCACACATTAAAAAAACTGGAACTGTGTTTGATGTTGCTATCTCTATTGCATACCTTCGAGCAAGTGAGCAGATAAAATCAGATATATCGAGATTTGTTTTTCTTGGAGAATTATCGCTCGATGGGGAAGTAAAAAGAGTAAAAGGAATAATTCCGATGATTCAAAAAGCAAAACATTCTGGATTTACAGAAGTTATTATTCCGTATTCAAACAAAGAAGAGGCTTCGGTATTGTGTAAACATATAAATATTATTCCTTGCAAAACTTTGCGTGAAGTTATTGATTATATTTGTGGTATTCAAGATATCGAACCAATTTCAAAAATAATTCATACACATACTAAGAATAAAGATACTATTATTTTTGATCATATTAAAGGAAATGATTCTGCCAAGAGAGCTCTTCTTATCGCGCTCGCAGGAGGACATAATATTTGTTTGTATGGTCCACCAGGAACAGGAAAGACTATGCTTGCACGAGCATCTTCAAATGTTCTACCAGAATTATCTTTTGAACAACAAGTTGAATTAACTTCGATATATTCTCTTTCTTCTGAATATGAGTTTTCACTTCATACACATCCTCCATTTCGGGCACCACATCACAGTGCATCATACGCTTCTATAGTAGGAGGAGGAAAAGAAATACAACCAGGAGAAATAACATTATCTCATCGGGGTATATTGTTTCTTGATGAATTCCCAGAGTTTGATAGACGAGTAATTGACTCGCTCAGACAACCACTCGAAGAACGAAAGGTTCGTATTGCACGAGCTGGACAAAAGATAGAATTTCCATGTGATTTTCAATTAATTTGTTCTATGAATCCCTGTCCGTGTGGATATTTGAATACCGGAATAAAAGAATGTGTATGTTCTGTTGGACAAATTCAAAAATATAATAAAAAAATCTCTGGTCCAATTATAGATAGAGTCGAGATGTGGGTTGAGGTTTCAAAAATTGCATACGATAAATTAGTCGAATCAGAGGAAATTCAAAACATACAACACGCTCAAATGAAAAACATTGTATCGAGTATGCGAACATTCCAACTTAAAAATTTCGATATGTTAACAGGAAGAATGAGTACAAAAAAGCTCGCTCAAACAATATCTATTTCAAAGGATGTAAAAGAATTTTATGATTTGCTTGCTGCTCGGTTTCAAATCTCTGCTCGAAGTTATACAAATATCTTAAAAGTTGCACTTACTATTTCACTCCTTGATAATCAAACTCAAATTCTGAAAGAGCATATTCTTGAGGCATTATCGTATCGACCACAGGAGAAGTTTATGAGTGTATAGTATGAATGAATTTGATAATTGGAATAAAAGAAAAAAGTATATCCATTTTAAAAATAAAAGAATGTTTATCAAGGAAGGAGAGATTCGTTGGTGTCAGCTTGGACAAAATATTGGTTTTGAAGAATGTGGAACAGGAAAAGATTTTGATCGACCTGTGTTAATCCTTAAAATATTCAGTAAAGAAATATGTCTTATTGTTCCACTTACAACTTCAGCGGCAGAGCATAGATTTAGAATTAAAATAAATGATAAATCGAAGGCCTTACTTTCACAGATTAAAGTGGTTGATACTAAAAGACTTTCTAAATTAATGAGCAAAATAAGTGTCGAAGAATTAAAAGAAATCAAAAAAGCTATTCAAGGCCTACTTGAATAGCTTTTTGATTTTCTCCCCCGTAAGAGGGCGGGGCCCGAAGGCACTTGTATGTATATACTAATAAATTAGAATTCTTTGTCAATTTATGACGGGGTTTAACCCTGTCAATTTCTTTATAAAGAAATTATTTTTGATACTATTAGAAGCATGGATTCAATAATTCCTCAGATTGTTATAAATAGTATTATTGCTGGTTCACTTTATTCACTAATTGCCCTTGGTTTTAATCTTATATTTGGTGTAACTAAGTTTTTTAACTTATCTCACGGGGTTATTGCGACTATTGGCGGATACGTAGTTTTTTTTCTTGCAAAAGAACATGATGTAAATATTTTTCTTTCGATTTTAATTGCTCTTGTATTCTCAGGGTTTGTTGGTTGGCTTTGTGAAAAATTTGTATATGCACCAATACGAAAAAACGGTTCTTCAGGAATGATACTCTTAATTGCTTCGCTCGGACTACTTACTGCATTACAAGCAATTGTTGCAATCATATTTACCAGTCAGTTTCAGACACTTACATCAAGTAGTTCAACAACTAAAGTATACGAAGTTTTTGGAGGAGTAATGACACAAGTTCAAGTATACATACTCATTGTCGCAATAGGGATAATGCTTGTTCTTGCATATCTAATGAAATTTACAAAATTCGGTAAAGCAATAAAGGCAATTTCTGATGATGAACAAGTTGCGGAGATTGTTGGTATTAATACAAAAAAGATAATTGCACGAGTATTTTTTATTGGTTCTATAATTGCAGGGGTTGCTGGTATTGCAATTGGGTTTGATACAGGCATTGAACCAACTATGGGTATGGGACTTCTTCTTAAAGGTACAATTGCTTCAATAATAGGCGGAATTGGTAATGTATATGGTGGTGTTCTCGGAGCATTCTTTCTTGCATTTATTGAGAATTTTGGAATCTGGAAAATATCAGGAGAATGGAAAGATGCGATTGCGTTTGGAGTATTAATCCTCTTTTTAATATTTAGACCAGGTGGAATTTTAAAGGTAAAATAAATATATGGAATATCTCATACACCTTGCAATACTTATCTCGATTTGGTCTATATTAAGTATTAGTTTGAATCTTGCTGTTGGGTATACGGGGCTTCTCTCAATTACACATGCTGCTTTTTTTGGAATTGGTGCATACACAAATGCAATTTTAATTACACGGTATGATGTAAATTTCTTTTTTGCCATGATTGTAGGGTGCATCATTACGGTAATAAATTCTCTTGTTTTTGGGCTTATTATGGGGAGATTTAAAGGTGATTATTATGCACTTGCATCATTTGGTTTAAATATAATTGTTTTCAGTATTTTTCTTAATTGGCAAGAACTTACAAGAGGACCACTTGGAATCTCTGGAATAGATAGGCCTGCAATACACCTGGGCTCATTTGATTATATTTTTAGATCAAACACCTCTTTCCTTATTTTATGTTTAGTTTTTTCATTTATTATCTATCAAATTTCTCAATACATAGTTTCATCTTCATTCGGAAGAGTTATTAAAGCAATTCGAGAAAACGAACAGGTAATTCAGGTTTTTGGATATGATACTAAAAAATATAAAACACTTATTTTTTCAATAAGCGCAGGAATGGCTTCGTTTGCAGGAGCACTATTTGCAAGTTACATCACATTTATTGATCCTTCTTCTTTTGCATTAGGAGAATCAATATTTATTTTGGCAATTATTATTCTTGGAGGACTCGCAAGTAATAAGGGGGTGGTATGGGGAACTGTATTTCTAATCTTATTGCCTGAAGTTCTTAGATTTGTTGGATTCCCAACAGATATCGCCGCTCAAATGAGACAAGTTGTATACGGACTTATTCTTGTTGGGCTCATGATGTATCGGCCTCAGGGGTTTATGGGGGAGTATAAGTTATAGGAATAAAAAAGGTGTGGCCTTCGGCCGCGCCTTTTTTATTCTTCACTAATTTCCCAAACCTGTTTCCAAAGTAAAATCATTAGGTCTACAAATTCTTTACTGTGCACAATAAAAGCAAATCTGTCCTTTCCTCCACTTGAAAATAAAACTTTATTATCATATATCCAGTAACTCATGCTCCAATCTAAATTTTTTGGTGCATGCCTAATTTCTCGATAACTATTCCAGCCTTCTTTTAATCCTTCAGTTGAATCAAGTTGTTTGTCTTGAATTTTCCGTATTACATTAAGAGTAATCTGATAACGTAATCGCATTGAGCTGTGCCATTCACTAAATTCTGGACCAAGTATCTCAAGCATTTCTTTTGTTGACCACATAAGATATGTTTCTTTGCAGCGCTCGTTCCACATTGTGTCTCTGAATGCTTGTTTGATTCCTTCATTGCCAAAATAAAATTTTATCTTTGGTTTAGAGATAGAATCTTCTTTTTTTGAATCATTAATATATTCAAGAAGCTTTTTTTGATTTTCTTTTAATTCTGCAATTTTTTGTTCACTAATCCTAATGAGTTGTTCTTTATCTGCAATTCCAAATACTCTTCCTCTGTCTTCTGTATATTCAACAATAAGACTTTGAGAAATAAGTTCATCTAGAGCGTCATAAATTGTTGATTTTGGGAGTTTTAATGCAAAAGCAATATCTTTTACGGGGGAAGTCCCGTGACTAATTAAATAGTCTAAAACCTTCTGGGCATTGGGTTTTATTTGAAGCGATTTAAATATATTTGCTGTTTTGTCCATATTTTTCAATATTATTCGGAATTCGCCGAACTATATATTAATAATACAATACAATATAAAATATGTCCATTATGAAAAAGAAAATATATTCAGTTTTAGTAATTATCATTGTTTTAGGGGTTATTTTTGCTTTGTTTTCAAAAAATACACAAGAAAATACTAATCCTATAAAAATAGGTGTAGATATCTCACTTACAGGAGTTGCTGCAGACTTTGGTGATATGTCCAAAAAAGCCATGGAACTTGCGGTTGAGGAGATTAACGCAAATGGTGGAATAGAAGGAAGAAAAGTTGAACTGTATATTGAAGATGATCAAACAACTCCACAAGGGTCTGTATCTGCATATCAAAAGCTTGTAGGAATTAATGATGTTGATGGTGTTATTGGTGGAATCTTTGATTTTACTGCACAACCATTGTTTTCTCTTGCACAAAAAGACAAAAAAGTATTTATCTCTCCGGTTAATTTCCAAATAGATAATACTTTTGAAATGAATGAGTATACTTTTGTAATGTATCCTCGATTTGAACAAGTAATTTCTGAATTTGATTCTGTTATTCAAGATAAAAGTATAAAAAATCTTGCAATGATTCGTTTTCAATCTGGATTTGGTGAATCAATTGAACATACTCTTTCACAAATTATGAAAGACAAAGGACAATTTACAGTTGAAACATACGCAGCGATTGGTTCGAGTGATTTTCGAACAAACATTCTAAAGCTTGCAGATAAAAAACCAGAGGCAGTGTTTCTTGATATGTTAGATTTTGACATTGTTAAATATCTAACTGTTGCAGAAGAATTAAAATTCAAACCACAATTTATTGCGTATACTACAATGCGAGACGTGTTTAATAATCCTGAAGTTGATAAAAGTAAATTAGAAGGAACAATCATGATTGATTGGGAAGTTCCATCTGATGAATTTTCAAAGAGATTTGAAAATAAGTATGGAGAAAAACCACGACGAGGTGCAAATAAAAGTTACGATGCTGTTTATATTCTTGCAGAAGCAATTGCTCATTCAAAAACTCCTGAAGATATTCCAAAATACATTGGAAACAAAAGCTTTAAAACAGTAAACGGTACAACATCATTTACAGATAAACACGCAGCAAAAGATACTCCAATTAATATCTATCAGATACATAATGGGGTGATGGAGTTGATTAAGAGTGTGAAGTAAACATAAGATGAAAATAAAAGCGGCGGACCCGAAGGGTCCGCCGCTTTTATTTATAAAAATCCGCACCCTTCCAACTCAATTCAAAAATCATTTTCATCATATCGTGAATAGTTTTGTCTTGAATAATTGTTCCGGTGAAATGGTTTTTATTTAAGTTTACGATTGAAACTTTATCTTCTCCATAAATTGTAATCTCGCCTTTGAAAGAAAATTCAGTATAAGGAATGTATTTCATTATGGGCCAAAATTTTTCTTTTATACTGATATTCTTATATGCAATGTTTACAAATTCTTGATCAAATTCTGTGTCAGGAACAATTCCTCTTGTTGTTATTCCAATTTTTTCTTTTGTTTTTCTATAATAAAGAAAAAAGTCTAATTTAAGGAGGTCTTGTAAATATGTTGTGTTAGCCCATGCAACCATCTCATATGGTTTTGTAACATTAAGATGGTCCTCGTAGATGCTCATTACCTGTT
This sequence comes from Candidatus Parcubacteria bacterium, assembly GCA_039805545.1. Lineage (GTDB taxonomy): Bacteria > Patescibacteriota > Minisyncoccia > Phycocordibacterales > JAACPR01 > JAULZV01. The sequence goes on along the minus strand of JBDLUA010000020.1, from coordinate 49,010 downwards.
CGTGGCCTTCAAAAAAAGATACTTTAGGCTTGTCTGCAAACATTGCAAGTAGTCCTTCTATCTCAGGAATAATTCTTTGGGCATTTTCTAGATTGTCTTGTGCCGTTGTTACTTTATCTTTTAGATAGCGTGTTAATTTTTTTGGATTTTCTATTTGATAGAATAACTTCTTTGATTTTTCTACTTCGTTTACAAGTCCTTTTATAGAAAGATCTAGGAGTATCTTATATACGGTACTTCGGTTTATTTTGGTTATCTCCGCAATTTTTGAAGGGAAGGCTCCTCCAAGTTCGATAAGGGTTGTATAAATAAGAGCCTCTTTTTCGTTTAGACCAGATTTATTCAATTGCTTCTGTATTTGGTTGGTTTGCATGCTTAATTTAGCATAATTCTTATGTATAAACTTGTCAATTTTTACGAACAAAATTTTATATATAGCAAAATTGCATTGTAAAATATAAATAATTAACAAAATATCTGTTATCAATAAAATACAAATATAAAATGTGTGGTATAGTTATTCTGTGAATGCATATATTATTTAAAGTAACAAGCAATAAAATAAGTTATGAATAAGAAAATAGTAAGTATCCTGGTGATTATCTTACTTGCAGTGGCGGTCTTCTTTGTTTTTAATTCTACAAAAACAAATAATACCGAAAAACCTACAGTTAAAATCGGTGTAACATTACCCCTCACCGGAGATGTCGCACTGCTCGGACAAAGTAGTAAAAAGGCAATAGAACTCGCTCTGGAGAATCTTGGGGATACAAAATACAATTACCAAGTTGTATTTGAAGATGACCAATTTAAAACTCAAGTGGGTGCAACTGTAGCAAATAAACTCATTAATGTAGATAAAGTTGACATGCTTTTCTCATTTGGTTCTCCTGTAGGAAATGTCGTAAATCCAATTGCAGAAGCTCAAAAAGTTCCTCATTTAAACTTTTTTGCATCTGATACAAAGGTTGCTAATGGTGAATATAACTTTCTCCACTATACTCCTCCATATATGGATGTTCAATTGTTTATGAAGGAATTAAAAAAGAGAAATATTAAGAACTTAGTATTTTTTGAGATTTCAGATAATCCTGGTGCAGCAGCAATTGCTCAGGCATTTGAAAAAGAACTACCTAATAATCCAGAAGTAAATGTTCTTGCAACTCAAAAATTTAAGTCTGGAACTCGAGACTTTAGAACTTTGATTAGTGAAGTTAAAGACAAACCAGCAGATATACTTGTTCTACAATCTTCAAGTCCTGAACTTGAAACTCTATATAAGCAAATTAGAGAAGCAGGTATTACAACTCCCGTAACAAGTATTGAAACATTCGAATTTGCAAATGAAATCGGTTTGTTTGAAGGATCTTGGTATATAAATGCTGCAGATCCACAAGAGTGGTATGTCGACGCGTATACTAAAAAATATAATGAATCTCCAAAATTTGGTTCTGCACATGCATATGATGGTGTAAACCTTGTTGTTAAAGCTATTGAAAGTATAGGGGACGGAAAAACTGTTCCTACACATGATCAAATCAAAGATGCTATTAAAAACATAAAAAGTTTTGATGGTGCAGTTGGGAAAAATCTAAAATTCGATTCTGACGGACAATTAGTATCTGGTGCTGTGGTGAGAGAAATAAAAGATGGGAAACCAGTAACTATTAAATAGTTGCTAGACTAAGTACTCTAAATCAAAAAACCGCCAGAAGGTGGTTTTTTGATTATTCTAATGTTTTCCAAATGTATAAAAATAATTTTGTCATCATGGATGCCACGATGGGTGATTCTATTACAAGCGAGTATATTTCATTCCCCTCTTCTTTAAAGGAGAAAAAATAAACGTTGTTTCCAATTATGTTTAAAGAACCTTCGAGCAAATTTTTCTGTGGCATTTCTCGTGTTTCTCTAAAGGGATCACTTTTATAGTGCTGATGTGATGCAGTTCCTTCTGAAACTATCATGTATGTAAATGCTCCTGTTTTTTTATTCTTTCTTTCTCTCCAATCCAAAAAAAACTTTGGAAGTGTTTCGGTCAGCTTTTTTTCTGATATTGCATAAACTAGTTTAAGTTTTTCTTTTATAATTGTTTCTAAGATATGCTCAAACGCGTACTTCACTCCTTCTTTACCTGTATAGAGTTTTGCTGTAGGGTAAATAGATTCGTTATTAAATTTACTCGTTAATTCCGGAAGTATGTTGTTTAAGGCTTCTTTTTTAAAATTCAAAAGCTGTTCAAGGCGTTTTGGATTTTCTGCAGAAAAATGTTTAACAGAATTTTTTGACCATTTGGACACAAGGCCTTGTTTTTCTAAGGATTCCAGATGTTTGTATACTGTAGTTCTTGGAATGTTTGTTCCTGTTGCTATTTTGTATGCGGGAAGATCTCGGTTTGATAGGAGAAAGAGATATGTTGTTATTTCGCCTTCTTTTAGACCAAATAGTTTTAGATTTGCTTCTAATTTTGACATATTTATATACTGTCATAAAAATGGACAACAGTAAATATATAAAAAACCTTTACTACATAAGGTCATAAAGTATTTATTCATAAACAAGGGCTATTTTTGTGACAAATAAGAAATAGATTATATAATATATGAGTTATAAAAATAATTCATTATTATGAAAAAAAGTTTAAAAATTTGGATTGTTCTTCTTGTTTTAATTATTATTGGTGTCTCTGTTTATTTTACTGAAGTAAAGAAAACTGATCATATAAAAATTGGATCGATAGAGGCACTTTCAGGATTCGCAGTTTTTTGGGGTGAACCTTCAAAGGCAGGAATGGAACTTGCTGTTGCTGATCTTAAAGAACAAGGAATTGATGTCGAGGTTTTATTTGAGGATTCTGAAGGGAAGCCAGATAAAGCGGTAAGTGCTGCACAAAAATTAATAAATATTAATAAAGTAGATGCATTGTTTACTGACTTCTCAGGACCATCAAGTGCTGTTTCTCCTGTGGCAAAAGATGCAAAAATTCTATACGGTTATTCATCTTTTGATTCTGCAATTGTTGAAGCAAACCCTTATTCGATCAAAACATTTTTTGATTCTACATATGAATGTAAGGTTGCATCAGAATATGCAAAAAATAAACTAGGACTTACAAAGATTGCGTATCTTGGAGTTAAATTGTCATTTACGGATGCATGTGTCGCTCAAATGACTGAGGTTTTTGGAAAAGAGAATGTGTTTGTTGAAGCGGCTGCAAGTCCTGCTGAAACTGATTTCCGGGCATCTCTATTAAAATTAAAACAAAATGGTGTTGATATGGTAATTTCATACGGATACGAAGCAAATTATGAGGCCATTATCAAACAAAATATTGAAACTAATTCAGGCGTGTCTCTTGTTTGCGTGGAAAGTGATTGTTACAGCGAGAAAATTAAAGAAAAATATCCTTTAAGTTCTCTAGAAGGAAGCATATTATTTGACTTTAATGTACCTACAGAATTTAAAGACAGGATAAAATCTAAATATGGAAACAATATTAATGTAAGGCCTGCAGCACTTTCATATGATCTTCTTACATATATGGTGCAAGCCGTGGTAGCTTGTGGTAACGATGTTTCATGTCAAATTAAACATGTTTCAAATAACACTCAAAATAAAAGTGTAATTGAAGGAAGTAATTATGGGGGGGATCGAGTATTTGATCTAAAGAATAATTACTTTATGGTAAAAAATGGAGAGAAAGTTGCTATAGATATTGATTAATCATTGTAATAAGTTGTGAGACAATCAAAAGACCGCCTTCTGGCGGTTTTTTGATTGTCTTGCTTTTAAAACTACAGGTATTACTATAAAAAGATATGAAAAAGAAAATTATAGCAGGAATAATTATTTTGGTAATTGTGGGACTAAGTTTAAAAAATAATAAGCTTGATGGCCAAACAGTTAAGATCGGTGTCCTTACGCCACTTTCTGGACCTCTTGCTATTGCAGGTGAAGTGCAAAAGAATGCTCTTGCTTTGGCCCAACGAGATAACCCTAGTGCTAAAGTAGAATTTATCTATGAAGATTCAAAGTATGATCCAAAGACATCGCTGTCTGGATATGAGGCACTCAAATTAAAGGGTATAAAAGTTATTATCGCGGATGGCAGTCCTGTTGTTGCGGCTATTCGAGAGAAGGCTGTTCAAGACGGTATTCTCGTATTTGCTCAATCTGCTACAACACCTGCTTTCACAGATGAAAGCCCTCTTACATGTAGAATAGGATTAACTGCTGACATACTCGGTCCTTCTGTTTCTGACTATACAAAAAATAATTTGAAATATAATAACATCGCTCTTCTTACTGCAAATAATGAATATGGTGTAACAATGAATAATGAAATTACAAAATCTTTCACTACTCTTGGAGGAACTGTTGTTGTAAGTGAAACATACGATCAGGCTTCTGGCGACTTGCGATCAAATATTTTGAAGCTTGTAAAAAAACAAAATGAAGTAGATGTACTTGTAATAACAAATAACATCACACCAGAGCCCATGTTTAAACAATTGAAAGAATTAGGCTGGACAAAACCAATTGTTTCAGATATTTGGACAGTTACAAGTCCTAATATGAAAGATAGAACAGTTGCTGCTGATGTATCTTTTGTTGATTATGTATATACTCCTCAAGCAGATCTAAACGTGAATGAAGGAGCTGTAAATTATTCAAAACGATATCAAGAAGAATTTAAGAATTCACCAATTCTTCTAGGTGCACTTACATATGATTCATATAATATTCTTGTTCAAGCAGTAGATGAAGTTGGTGGAGATCCAAAAAAACTCGCAAAATATTTTGTTGATATGCCTGAGTTTAAGGGAATAACAGGAGATATTGATTTTGATGATTCGTGCCAAAATGTAAACAAGAAACTAGTTTGGAGAAAGGTAAAGACCGATGGAAATTTTGAGAACATCTAAACATGAAATACATTGCATGTGTATTTCTGAAAGAGGGTATTGATGAAAAACAACCTTCTCCAATGGTTGGTGTTGATTATCACACCCTTAAATCAGGATTAGAATTCATCAAAAACTATCTAGACCAAGGAATCAGAGATTTTCTTGTGTTCGGTTCTACTGATAACAAGTCAATTGAATTTGCTTGTGCTGATGGGCTAATTAAAAACTTTATTAAAACGGCTAAAGAAAAGTTTGGAACAAGTATTGTAATTTATGCTGATGTTGGACTGTCTCCATATTCTACGGATGGACATAGTTTGATTATGGTTGATGAAAAAGTTGATTATCAAAAGAGTTATGAAATCGCAGGGAAACTTGCTGTAGTGTTTGCTGGTGCGGGAGCTGATTATGTTTGCCCATGTTTACCATTAGAAAATCAAGTCTGTGAAGTTAAAAAAAGTTTGAGTGAGTCTGGTATGAGTTCAGTGAAAATAATGGGTTATAGTGCAAAGTTCTCTTCATCCTTGTATGGTCCATATTTTAAAACAATACAATCTCCAAAAGATGGAAAAATACCTTATGAATTCCATATTGCTCCATTGAATGCTGAAGAGGCACTGAACCATATTTTTGAAGATGAAAAACAAGGCGCGGATATTGTTATGATTAAACCTGCTATGATGTATTTAGACATAATATATAGAGCAAGACAGCAGACCGGTCTACCTATTTCTGTATATCATGTAAGTGGAGAGTATTCTATGTTAAAGGAAGGTGGCAGAATTGACATTGTCGATGAAAATGAGGCTTTTGATGAAATCCACTCTGCTTTTAAACGTTGCGGTGTTGATTATGTTATAGGTTATGCGCCAGATCATTTCTTAAGATGGTCAAATAAAAATAATTAGGCATTAAGATGATAGACAAAGAAAAAATTCAAAAAACTTCAAGCACAATCCTTGATTTAAATGATCACTCGGATGTTAAATATAGTGGTGAAATAATTAATACACTCAAAAATAGGATTGGCGAGATGTGGCCAAAAATTTGGCCTAAAATATCTAGCGATTATTTTTCCGCTTTTCCTGTTGCCAGATTTTACACCAATCAATCGGTACTGAATTTTATGGCTAAAAAATTTGGAGGCAGATTGCAAATAGTTGAATTAGGAGCTGGTTTTACACCTCATTTTTTAAATTTAGATTTTAAAATTGGAAAATATATTGAAGTTGAATTTAAAGAAAATTCTGAATTAAAAAAAGAAATTATTAATGAAATTAAAGGGGAATTTGAAAATCTTAAATTTATTTCAGGTGATTTGTTAGAAGAAGAGACTTGGCAAAAGATAAAAGATGAATTGAACCCAAGTGACCCAGTCTTAATATTTAGCGAAGGAGTAGTTTCTCAATATTTTGATGATGTATCAAAAACAAAGATATCAAACTTTATTAAACCACTGATGTATGTAGAGGGAAGTATTTTTATGTTAGATGATACACTTAGAAATCATCCAGAATTTCAAGATAATGAGATAATAAAAGAGGGAATGAATAAAATCTCAGGTGTCTCTGGTAGTTCTGTATATAAAAATAATTTAAGAAATTTTGAGCAAGAGAATATTTTTTGGAAAAAACTTCTTAATCTTGAGATTGTGAATGTTGACTATATACTAAGTAAGCCAGAGATGGATTTTGTAATAGGTAATTTTAAATTAACTGTTAATATCAAAGATGGTAGTAGGGAGATTGTAAAAGGGTTAAATGAATTATCGGCTGAAAATAAAACTATTAGAGTTTGGAAATAAAAACAATATGAAATATATAGCATGCCTTTTCTTAAAAGAAGGAATAACCGAAAGACAAGATTCACCAATGGTTGATGTTGATTATCACACGCTAGAATCAGGTTTAGATTTTATTGAAAAATATTTAGACCAAGGAATAAAAGATTTTCTTGTGTTTGGTTCAACAGATAATAAGTCAGTAGATTTTGCTTGTGAAAAGGGTTTGATTATTAAGTTTATTAAGGCAGCGAAAGAAAAATTTAAAACAGAAGTTGTAATTCATGCAGATGTAGGGTTGTCACCTTATTCAGTTGATGGTCATAGTACTGTTATTGAAAATGGTCATATTAATTTTGAAAAAAGTTATGCCCTAGCTTCAAAATTAGCAGTTGCTTTTGCTGGGGCGGGTGCGGATTATGTCGCACCTTGTCTGTCATTATATGAACAGGTGCAAGTTCTCCGGGGTGCATTAGATACCTCCGGGTATACAACGACTAAAATTCATGCTTATAGTTCAAAGTTCTCGTCCTCTCTTTATGGTCCATATAGAGAAACGATTCAGTCACCACTTGAAGGAAAAGATAAGAAAACATATCAGACGGATTACTCTAATCCAAGTGAAGCCTTGGACCAAATCGTGGCAGATGAATCTCAAGGAGCTTCAATCGTAATGGTTAAGCCAGCAATGATGTATCTTGATATTGTGTATAGGGCACGACAAATCACAAAACTTCCTTTGTCTGTATATCATGTGAGTGGAGAATACTCCATGATTAAAGAAGCGGGAAAGGTTGGCATTATAGATGAGAATGAAGCGTTTGACGAGATTCACTCTGGGTTTGCAAGATGCAAGGTAGATTATGTGATTGGATATGCTCCGGATCATTTCTTGAGATGGAAAAATAAATAATCAAAAAACCGCCCGGGGGCGGTTTTTTGATTAGTTTATCTTATCCGGTTTATTTCTTTGATTTCTCCCACAAAATCTCAAAGTTTTTCCAAAAACTTTCTACTATCGCTGGATTGTTCATTGTAAACACGGTCGGTTTCTCTCCCCACACAGAAAGCATAACTTCTTTTTCGCTTAAATTTGTTGCAATCGGTCCAAAGTATTCTTTACTCAAAAACCTTAAATCATATTTCTCATAATACTTTATTTTGTCTTGTAATATTTTTAATAAATCTTTATCCATAATCATTCGAACATTCTCAGTTTTTTTGATTGTATCAATATCTACTTTTGCAAAGAAATCTTTGTATCTTTTTAATAAACCCTTTTTAATTGATTGTTCATTAAAACCAATTACTCCTACTTTTTCTCCTTTCCCCATATTTCCTATGTGTTGTTCAAAGGCTAGTTTGAAACCGTGAATCCCTTCGTAGATATTTGTTGAATTTCTAGGAGTTTTTTCTATTGGTAGTGATTTTAACTCTTTTGAAAGTTTTTCTAGTTCATCTACATTATTTTTATAATCTTCTATTAACTTATTTGGTATTTCTGCTTGATAGTATTTTATATTGTTTTTAACAATGAAAGTAACCAAACCTTTTTCTGTTAAGTTTTTTAGAGATGAATAAACCATAGAGCTTACAACTTTACTTTCATTAATAATCGTACCTGTTTTAGATCGCCCTAACTTAAAAAGGGAATCATATACTTTTATATCGTTTTTTGTGAGTCCAAATTGTTTTAATATTTCTGTATTCATATATTACTCTCCTAAATAGGAGAGTTTGATTTTAATTATAGTAAAAGATTATAATGTAATTCCTTATTAGTCAAGTAATTAAAATATGCAAAAGAATAAGATTATTGGATTTGGTGTCTTGGTTTTGGTGGTTATCGCTCTTCTTTTTGTATTTCAAACTCCAAAGAACAAAGAAACCATTAAAATTGGTGGTCTCTCTGCTCTTACTGGAGTTGGTGCTGCAATCGGAGAAGAAGAAAGAAAGGGCATGCTTCTTGCGGTTGAAGAAATCAATGCAAAAGGAGGTATTCGTGGTCAAAAGATTGAATTGGTAAGTGAGGACTTGTCTCTTGATAAGATAAAGCAAGCAGTAACAGTTACTCAAAAACTTATCAATACTGATAAAGTAGTTGCAATCGTTGGCCCTCAGTGGGATGAACCTGCTGGTCCTATTTTGCCGATTATAGAAGCTGCAAAAGTCCCTATGGTTGGAGCAGATAACTCAGATCAATTAGAAAAAGACACTAATTATGAGTATTTCTTTTCTACATGGTATGACAATCGTGTAGGTGTGAGAGAAATATTAAGATATGCCGACAAGAATAATATAAGAAAAATTACAATAATAAAGTTATTGTCAGCGGGGTTTTGGGAATTTACCGCACAGTCAATGATACAAGATGCTTCAAAGTATAATGTTCAAATTGCCGATGTTATTGATCTTGGTAATCCACTTGAACTTGATTTTAGAACTGTATTATTAAAGGCAAGTCAATCAAAACCAGATGCAATATTTATTGTTACAAGTGACTATAATCAGTGTGTATTTCTTAAACAGAAGAAAGAACTCGGGATTAATATACAAACATTTGGAACAGAATCATCAGGAGATGGTGTTTCACTCAAAAATTGTCCCGACTTAATGTCTGAAAGACTTTGGAGTGCACCAAAAGAATCAAATGAATATAAAGATTTCCAGAGTCGTTTTGAAAAACGATTTGGAGAAAAACCAAAGTTTCCTTCTGCCGCTAATGCATATGATTCTGTTATGGTAATCGCTGAAGGACTAAAGAAGACAAAAGGTACTGGAAATGAAGCATTGAGAAATGCAATTGCAGAAACAAAAATAAAAGGTGTTTCACTAGAAGACATTTCTTTCAATGAAAAAGGTTTTGTAAAAACTCCTGAAGACACTTTCATTATGAAGACTTCGAGTTCTGGAAATATTATTGATGTTCAATAATAAGTAAGACAATCAAAAACCACCCGAGAGGGTGGTTTTTGAGTTTAATTTTTTGAATAAAGATTTTTAAACAAATTTATATATCCCTGTGTTAATCTTTTATTTTTTATCTTGATTGCAGTAACCGGTTGATTTTTATCTGAATAAATTATATTCAATACAGTATTCAAGTGTGGATATACATGGATACCTGCAGGATTTTCGTCTTTACCTTTCAAAAATTTCATTGAGTATATTTTTTTATAAGGTTCGATGTCTTTTACGAGTGAATCTTTTTGATTTTCATAGGCAATCATAGAAATCTTAATTTTTTGTTCGATAGCTTTTTGATGATATTTTTTCCAAATAGGTCTCATTGTATATTCCATAAAATCTTCACCTCCCGCACCCAGAATAAATTTTTCATCATTAGGCCTCATTTCATTTAATAAGGAAAGCAATAGTTTAAGGAATTCATCATTTCCTTCATGGACTGTTATTCCCTGAGAATCCTCAGTTAATGATTCGTCTATTTTGTTAATCAATGATTCACATGTTTGAGACTGCTCTCTAATTTGTTCAAGAAGGATTTTTGGAGCTTCTGGAACGTAGAATTTCTTACTGTTTTTTATTTTTTCTGAGACAAGCTTTTTATTAATCAGATGATTGAGTGCTGTATAAACAACATTTCTATGAAAACCAGTTTCCTTGATTAAATCTCCTGCGGGAGCCTCTTTCTTATCAATTAATAAGGAATATAGGGAGGACTCATTCTCCGAAAAACCGAGTATTTTCAAGTCTTTTTGTATATTTTTTATCATTTTTTTGATTTATCACCCAAAATGGTTGACATTTTTAATATATTATGCTACAATTTAAGAATAAAAGCAAGTTCTTTAAAAATCAGCTCTAAAAGTTTCGTTATAGCGGAAAGTTCATTATACCATTTAGTATATAAATTTCCTGCTGTAACGAAAACAATCCGCTTTCGTCAGCACAAATCCAAAAAATTACCAAAATGAACATTCTGATTTTTCCGATCGCTGTTGTGATAATCATTCTTGCAAGGTGCCTTATCTTTGATAAAGGGTATGGACGACTCAAGACATTTGCTCTTGCTTTTGTAATGATAGCCGTTTCCTGGGGATTATTTTCCTCAGCACTGTATTTGTGGCACATTAATTCGGGAGTTGTTATCGGCTTCCTAGGTGCTGCATTTGTGGTTGTTTCCTTGCTCCTTATGATTTCAGGGTTGTTTGTTCTTATGATATCTCTCACTGCCAGTGAAAGAGATGCTGAGCCATTTTTCTGAAAACCTGCCAGAAATTTCAACCGTCTAATTCAAGCAATGCTTGGGTTAGACGGTTTTTTATTATCATCCAAAATGGTTGACAATCTAAATATACTTGTTATACTATAGGGGTATTAAAATACAGATGAAAATTATATTTGTTATATAATAATCCATAAGCTTTATTAAAAATTATAAAAATATGAATAAAAAAATTTTAGCGTCAGTTATCGTTTTGATTGTCATTATTGTTTTAGCTCTATCTGTAGGCAAAAAGACCGAAGACGATGGAATCTTTAAAATTGGATATATTGGTCCAGAAACAGGTCCATCCGCAGTGCTTGGAATGGATGCAATTCCTGCTATCCAAATCGCTGTTGAGGAAGTAAATAAAAAAGGAGGTATTAATGGGAAACCGGTTGAATTGATTGTTGAAGATGATCAATATTTAACTAAGAATACTATTAATGCATATAACAAATTAGTTAATATTGATAAAGTAGACGCTTTACTGGTTGCAACATATGGCGGAGTATTCTCTATTAAGGATCAGGCAGAGAAAGACGACATCATTGTAATTGACCCACTTGATTGTAATGATGAGCTTGCCGCTTCAAGTGAAAACATATTTTGTCTTGCAACCGAAACAGAATCAATTGGGACATCAATTGCTGAATATATGATTAAAAACGGACAAACAAATGCTGCTGTAATGTATTCAACAAAAGATAGCTTTATGAATCTTGTTTCAAAAGCATTTGAAGATAAGTTTGTTGCTGAAGGAGGAAAAATTGTTGCAACAGAAGCCTTCAACTTTGAAGATAATGATTTTAGAACTCATTTACTTAAAGTTAAAGAAACAAATCCTGCTGGACTAGTTATTCTTGGGCATGATGAACAGGGACTTATTATGAAGCAAGCAAGAGAAATTGGTATTAAATCACCTTTTTACACAACAGGAACAATTACTAGTCCTGTTGCACAAAAATCTGCTGCTGGTTATGCAGAAGGAACATACTTTGCGTATTGGGATGCTGGTTCCGACAATAAGTTGGCAACAGAATTCAATACAAAGTTTGTTAAAAAGGTGGGACGACCTGCAATTCTTCCACTTACAACACATCCTGCCTATGACACAATGCAAGTTCTATTCAAAGTTTTTGAAGGAATCAACGGTGATGTAACAAGTAATAAAATTGCAAAAGGATTACTTGATATTAAAAACCTTGAAGGTACAACAGGTACAATCTCTTTTGAAAAAGATGGAGGTGCCCGAATCAAAGAGTCAATATTTAAGTTAGTAAATGGAGCTCCTGTTAAAGTTAACTAAATAAAATCTAATATAACAAATCAAAAAACCGCCAGAAAGGGCGGTTTTTTGATTTAGTTTTTTTAAACTTTATTTAAGCGGAAGTCGCTCTGCAACTTTCATCTCACCATTCTCTACAACTTTAATTGTGAGGTTGGGGAAGACGATTCCATTGTGATCAAATTTGATTTGGCCACTTGCACCTGCAAAGTCAGTCTTCTTGAGATTTTTAATCCAGCCATCCTTTGAAGTGTCTTTTGATTCAAGATATGTCATCATTGCATCGTATCCAAAGTCTGAAGTAAATCCTGGGTCTTTTCCAATAACTTCTTTGTAGTTTTTGATAAAGTCTTGATTTGGTTCTCCTTCTGGAATAATACTGATTGCTCCATTAATCTTATTTAGATCTCCAAGTATATCTTTGTAATATGTCATTCCTGTGTGGATTTGAATATCATAGATAAGTTGTGTATCTTTTTCGATAAGAGGAAGTAATTCTTTTGTAAGAATCGCTCCGTTCTCTGGTGTCATAAAGAATATAACTGCACTTGGCTTAAGCTCTGCAATCTTTGCTGCATCTGCTTTAAGTATTCCTTTTTCTGATGATGCTACAATCACTTCTGTTTTTCCTTGATAGTGTTTTGCAAATTCTTTTGCAAAAGAATCTTGTGCCGCATCTTTTGAATGTACGATTACGAGGTTACTCTTATCAAAGTTTGCTTTCATAAGGTATTCTGCGTATCTGTCCCATACATTCTCGTTTCCAAGAGTAATTTGAAACACATGATCATCTGCAACATTATTTGCTTGAAGGAATCCCATCATAACAGGATAAGGAAGATTTTTTGAAGGTTCGTAGATTGCATCCATTGTGCTTGTGAATGTATTTATCAAACCATCTACCTTATCTACTTCTGTAAGTTTTTTGAAGGCACTAAGACCTTTTGTTGCTTCTCCACCATCATTTTCAATAATGATTTCAACTTGTTTTCCGGTTTCTTCTTCATAGACAGCTTCTGCTGTTTTGATTCCGTTTACAAAGTTTTCTCCAACTGCACCGAAGTCACCTGAGAGGGGAGCAATAACTCCAATCCGTATAACTTCATTGTTTTTGTGTGTATTGTTTCCAATGAGTAGTGCAATAACTAATACAAGTATTGCGATACCACTGATAATTTTGAACTTATTATTCATACCTTAATATTTTGTTATTGCTAATAATAACGATATAAGTATATGTAATTGGTTTGACAATATAAAATTTTAGTTTTATAAAAATAAATATATTAAAAATACATTGATAAATAAGCATATAATGATACTAATATTTGACTAAAAAATAGTTATTTAATACAATTTACCTATGAAATTAAGTGAAGAATTACTAAGAATACTCGGATTAAGAACTACTGAAAGAAAGATTCTCGAGGCTCTTTTTGAAGCAAAAACAGTTCCTGAGATTGTTGGGTATACGGGTATTTCTCGAACAGGTGTCTTATATGAACTCAATAAACTTCAAAAGAAAGGCTTTGTTAAAAGAATTAAAAACGGAAAGCGATATGTATATATTGCAGTTACTGAGGACGAATTTTCAACACTAATACAGCGGGCGGTTGATGAGTTTAAATTAAAAGATTCTCATATTAAAGGTGCACGAGTTAAGACTTCATATGAGAATGAATTTATCATCCATGTTGGTCCAAAAGAAATACTTCCCGCATATCAAAGAATTGCATCAAAAAATAGAAATACTCGTATTAGAGCTATACAACACCATCGGTCTTGGCTAGAACTTAATGAAAAAATAACACCAGAACAATTAGTTGAATTTAACAGAGCAATTATAAAAAATAAAATTATTCTCGATGGTATGCTTAACGAGAGCGCCTATGAGTCTTATAAAAAAGAGATTTTACAAAATCCTCAAAAACATAAACAAACAGTTGAGAGTTTAAGGGGACGAATGGCTGACTACACTGTATTTGCAGACACATTTTTTAATTGTGATAGTGAAATATGGATTTTTCAAAATACTGCTCTTATTATTAATTGGAAAGAAGATGTTGCGATTGAAATAACTAATCAAAACATTACAAAATTCTTAACAGACATGTTTGAGTTTGTAAAAATGGGCGGAAAGAAAATTGATCACAATAGGGTTATTGAGAATGTTCTTATGCCCTAATATATATTTGATATACTATATCCATGTCACTTTTGACCATAAAAGATTTTCATAAAAAATTCACAGGAATAAAAGCCGTTAATGGAGCAGGGTTTTCTATTGAAAAACACAAGATAACAGGACTCATTGGTCCTAATGGTTCTGGAAAATCTACGCTTATTAATTTGGTAACTGGAATTGTTCCTAAAGATAAAGGTGTTTTGATTATTGACGACAAGGTAAAGATAGATAAAATAAAACCTTTTGATATTCGAACCTTTGGTATTACTCGAACATTTCAAAATGTAAGAGTGTTTGAACAAATGAGTGTATTTGAAAATATCCTTCTCACACTTACACATCGTGGGGTATGGGGATCTCTTTTTGAAAGAAATAAAGTTATATATGAAGTACGAGCAGAAGAAATTCTAAAGATAGTTGGACTTGAAACAAAGAAGAATGAGCTCGCACTCAACTTATCATATGGACAAAGAAAGCTTCTTGAAATTGGTCGTGCTATTGCGATGGATGTTGATGTTATTTTGTTTGATGAACCATATGCAGGACTCTTTCCTGAGATGATCAAAAAAGTATCACATATCATTAAACAATTAAAAGAAGAGGGAAAAGCAATTGTATTGGTTGAGCACAACATGGAAATCATTCGAGATCTCTGTGATTATGTTGTGGTGCTTGATGCGGGAGAGCTTCTTGCAGAAGGAAAACCAGAAGATGTGTTGTCGAGAAGAGATGTTGTCGAGGCGTATTTGGGGGAGTAGTTTATTATCCTAGCTCCACTAACTTTTTCGCGATCTTTTCGTTCTGATCATATTTGTTGAGCATGTATTTGGTTGATTTGAACATTTCAAAAAGCAGATCATACATGTCTTTATTTCGAATAATGATTGCAAATTCTTTATTCCAGTTTAAAAGCGCAATTTTTGTGTTATCAAATAGGTAAATTTCTGAAGAAATATCTTTCATATAATTTTCGGGAAGCTTTGCATAATCAGCAGAACGACCGCCAAAACTTTTGAGAAGATCCTTATACTCTTTAGGTGCGAGAATATTTGCCATAATCTCGATATACCCCTCGTGTACAACTCCTTCAACAATATGTTTTTTATTTTTAACTTGATGATTAAAATCAATAATATTTTGAACATTTGCTTTTGAAAGTAAATCTATTACAGAAGGTCCAGGTTGTATTCCATACCAACGAGATTCTTTCGGTGTTTGTACAAGTTCATTAAAGAAAGAAATCATATCAGAAACACCACGATAAAAAGTAATACTTGTAGTTGTATCAACTGTTTGAGTTGTTGTGTTGACCTGACTTTGTGTAAAGTTTACTGTCGCTTCTTGAAGTAGTTCTTTTATTTTGGAATCTTCAGTTTTTTTCCACAAAATCTTCTTGTGTAATTTATATTTAGAAATAAAACCTCTTTCTTGTAATAGGGAAAGGGTGTAATAGAGGGAAGTTCTTGGTATTGATGTCTGTTTTGAAATATCAAGAATAGTTAAATCTTTGGAATCGAGGGAATTGAGGATTTGAAGCTCAACACGAGATATTCCGAGTATTTTGAGGGTTTCTGGCTTAATTTTCATGGTATAAGTATGATATATGTCGAAAATTTAGTCAAATAATACATAAAATATCTTTATATATAAAGGTATTAAAGATATATTATTGCAAATAGGCTTATTTTTATATTATTTGACATTAATAATATAATATTGTCTGTTACTAATTGATAATAGTAATAATTAATTAAAATATGAATAAAGGTATAAAAATTGTGATAGGTATTGTGATCGTGCTTGCTGTCGTTTGGGGAGTTTCAAATTCTAAAAAAGATACTTCATCAGATGTGGTAAAAGTAGGGGTTATTCTTCCTTTGTCTGGAGAATATGGTGCGGCATTTGGGGAAAGTGTTAAAAAAGCAATGGAGATGAGTGTTCAAGATTTAGAGCATAAAAATATTGAACTTGTGTTTGAAGATGATGGATTTGATTCTAAAAAAGCTTTGTCTGCATACAATAAACTTCAAACAGTTGATAATGTAGATATCGTAGTAGGTCTCTCAAGTCCTTCTCTTGAAGCACTTAAACCTGTTGTGAATCAATCAAATGAATTATTGCTTACAGTGGGTAATGAAGCCTCAATTGAAAACGATAATGTGTTTGAAATTATTCCTTGGGCAGCAGCGTTGTTTAAAACATTAGGTGAGCAAGTTGATAAAAAATATGAAAATACAGCTCTCGTATATTCATCTGATTGGTCAATCGCTCAAACTAATAAGGAACAATTTATCGAAGGCATTGCTGGTGGTGCTTATAGTGAAATTCCTGTTGCATCAAATTCTGATGTACGAACGGAAGTCGCAAAGATGTTAGCTGGAAACTTTGATTCATACACATTATTTCTTCCACTTGAACAAGGTTCAAAATTCTTGAATGAAGTTGCAAAGCAAAAAGGAAATAAAAACATTCAATTGATTTGTGATGGAAACATTGAACTTACAATCGGAGATTATCTCGATAAGGTGCAAGATGATACCGTGTTTAATAACTGTATCTCAACTATGATTGCGAATACTACAAGCGATGCATACAATGCAAAATATAAGGAATTATATAAAGCAGAGCCAAACTTCCTTGCAGTATATGGATATGATTCGATTCAAATTATCTCAAAAAATCTTGCTGGTAAAGACAAAAAAGATTGGAAAAAGATTCTTGAAAACAAAGACTTCTCATATTCTGGAATGTCAGGAAAAATACTTTTCGACAAAACAGGATCAAGAATTCTTGAAAGTGAAGCAAAAGTATTTAAAGACGGAAAGTTTGTGAAGAGTGAGAATTAATAAGAATAGTTTCTTGTTAAAATTAAAAACCACCCGAGAGGGTGGTTTTTAATTATTTAAAAAATCAGAAGCATTCACTTTTTTAGAATTATCTTTTATAAATTGAAAGATTGAGGTAAAACAATTGTAAATGTCTGGATCAGAAATTTCATACAGCACAGGTTTTTCCATATTCATAATGAACACTTTGTTTGTTTGTAAAATAATTTGAGAATTAAAATTAGTATATTTTGAATTTAATACATGATATTCTGTTGGTTTATCAACAAAAGCATTTGTCCAATCTCTACCAAGAACATTTTCATTATTTTTAATAAATGAAGCTGAAGAAATAATATCTGAAATTAAACCATTATCTCGTATTAGATTATTTAATTTTACTCCATCTCTTGTTTCAACATATTTTCCCCAGTGTTGTGGATTGTGATCGCCATTAAAAAATTGAAATCTAGAGGAATTTTGCGACACAAATCGATATAAAAAATCAACTATCTGCTCTGAAGAGTCGTATATTTTTATATTGGAATGTTCTCTTGGTTGATTCTCTGCCAGCTCTATCTCGTTTGATTTTTTTAGAATCCAAAACGTTTTTTTACCTATTTTTTCTTTTTTTACCAGTCCGCGCTTTTTCAGTTTTTCTAAAATAAAGTAAACCGTTGAACGGGGAGTGTTAGTATCTTTTGAAATTTCTAGGGGTGTTTTATTAATTCTGAGTGATTTTAGAACAATTTTCTCAGTTTCATCAAATAAAAAAGGGTCTATTTTATATCTCGACATGCTTTTACTATAGTATTTTATATATTTATGTCAATAATGTTGACATAAATGTACTCTAAAAACCTTTATTATCAATAAAATTTGACTTATTTAGTAAAGAATTACTTTATTTTATATCTTTACATTATACTAATGTGAGGTAATTAATAATGTAAAAAGTGAAAATAATGAAAAAGAAAATTATAGGAATATCAATTATTATATTGGTGATTGCTGGCATTTTTGTTGCCATACAAAGTAACTCAAATGACCAAGGTGAACTAAAGAAAATCGGGGCAATCTCTATCTTAAGTGGTGAATACGCCTCTGTAGGTCAAGAAATGTTAAATGGTTTTCTTCTTGCACAAGAGGTTTACAATAAACAAAATCCAGATAAACAAATTGAAGTTATTGCTGAAGATGATGGCTTTGATTCAAAAAAAGCATTGAGTGCTTATAAAAAATTGATGGATATTGATCGAGTAGATGCATTGTTTAATGTATCTACTCCAAGTATTGAAGCTATTTATGATTTAGCTCAAGCAGACGGTAGACCTATCTTGCAAATGGGTGAACAATCAAAAGATGCTACTGATGATGTTGTATACGGGCTTTTCCCAGGAAGTATTCAAGCTGAAATTAACCTAGGAAATTATTTGAGAGAACAAGGTTATAAAAAGCCATTGATTGTATATACTGTTCATGACACCATGATTCGTTTCAAAAATGCTTTAGTTAAAGCCTATGGTAGTGAAGTAACAGAAATGGGTATTAGAGCAGATGAAAAAGATTTCAGAACATACGCCTTAAAGGCATCAGAAGGAAATTATGATGTTGTTGTTATGTTGTCATTTCCACAACCGGGAGCACAATTTATAGCTGAATATAAAAAACAAGGATTAAAAATACCACAATTAGCATTTGATGCGAGTGGTCAAACAGGTTTTGCTGACTATAAAAGAATATTAGGTAATACTAAAGTTTTAGACGGAGCAATAATTGCAACGCTTAAGAGTTCAACTTCTGAAGAATTTAAAAGACTCTATAAAGAAAAATACAGTAAAGATCCAGGATATTTGGCTGATATAGGTTACGATGCCTTTAATATTATAGTTAATACATATGATTCAGATAATAAAAAATGGAATGAAAATATGAAAAAACTTGAATATAAAGGTGCAAATGGGTTGTATAAGTTTGATAGTGTTGGAATAAGACTTCCTAATGTTGCTATTACTAAAATTGAAAACGGAGAAATTTTAGAACAAAAGTAAAGTAGAGACAAGATTAAAATATAAAACAAACCCCGCGAAAGCGGGGTTTGTTTTATAAAAAATAAATAATGTTATCATATACTCATGCAAAAAGAGTTACTCCTCAAACTTGAAGATATACAGGTTCACTATGGTGGTGTAAAGGCACTTGATGGTGCGACTGTTGTATTTGATGAAGGAGAAATTGTTGCTCTTATGGGTCCAAATGGTGCCGGGAAGTCTACTATATTGAAGGCCTTGTTTGGACTTGCTCCTATCTCGGGTGGAAAAATTTTGTGGCATGAAAAAGAAATTAAACCAATTCCATATGAAATTGTGGAGAGGGGAATTACGTTTGTTCCTCAAGGAAGACAATTGTTCACAAGCTTAAGTGTGTATGAGAATTTAGAAATGGGTGGATATGCCATCTCAAACAGAGGGTTATTAAAAAAACAAATCGAAGAAACACTTGAACTATTTCCTGATTTAAAAAAGAAATTAAAAGAAAAAGTAAAACATTTGTCAGGAGGGCAACAACAAATGGTTGCGATTGCGCGAGGACTTATTACTGATCCTAAGGTTTTATTGCTTGATGAACCATCACTAGGTCTTTCTCCAAAGGTTGTGAAAGAAGTTTTTGCAAAAATAAAAGAAATTAATCAAAAAAGAAAAACAACGATTATTATTGTAGAACATAATTTACATTCGGTGTTGCAAATAGTCGATAGAGCGTATGTTCTTGATAAGGGAAAAGTTGTTGTTGAGAATACTCCTGAAAAGATAATTAATTCTGGAATTTTAGAAAAAGTTTTTCTTGGAAAAATGTAGTGAGTTGATTATCTATACAAACAGCCGGCCCCGAAGGGGCCGGCTGTTTGTATAGATTAGTTGAGGAACTTAAAACGGATTCTTCGCACCTCGGACTTCAAAGTGAAGGTGGTTACCTGTAGATTTTCCTGTATTTCCTACAGTACCAATTTGTGTTCCTTGTGATACAGATTCACCTGCAGACACAAGAACATCGGTCATATGAGCATAGAGAGTTTGAACACCATTTGCATGTTTGATTACAACATAGTTACCATATCCTCCATTCCATCCATCATCTGCTTTTGAAATAATAACTGTTCCTCCTGCTGAAGCATAGATAGGTGTTCCTGCTGGTGCAGCAAAGTCGATACCATTATGTCCATGAATACCTTGTGATTTGTATCCTGCTCGAACTGGTTTTGCGAGCCATGATGAGCCTGATGAAGCTCCAGAAGATTTTGAAGGAGTTTTTGCAATAGATTTGCTTGGTTTCTTTTCTTCTACTTGAAGGTCTACGTTAGGAACGATAATTACTTGTCCTTGTGTAAGTGTAGAATCTACAGAAAGACCATTGAATAGAGCAATTTCTTTTGCATCAGCATTATATTTCTTGGCAATGTCTGCAATTGTTCCACCAGATTTAACTGTGTGTTTGATTCCAGAAATTGGCAAAATAATAAGTTGATCCCCAGGTGCAATTGGTCGGTCAAGACCGTTTGCCCATTTAATCGTGTTAACAGAAACCTCAAACATATTTGCGATTTGAGAGATGGTATCACCTTCTTTTACTTGATAAATACTAATTTGATCATTTTTTCGACTTTCAATTTCAACAAAACTTCCACCAACACCAGATTCGGCAACAAGTGCTTTATCATCAATAATATTTAAATCAGCCCCTCCTGAAGCAGGGTTGGGATCAATGTTAGTTGCTGCTTGTAGAAGTGGGGCTGTTTGTGAATTATGTTCTCGTGAATCAATATCTGTAAGGGTTTCTTTGGATGCAAAAAGAACCTTGAGAGGTTTTGATTGAAGGATATTTGCATTCGTAAGAAGAGGAAAAGCAATAAGAAAAAGAGAAACAGCACTAATTGCTATATTTCTTTTGTTTTTTATATGTTTCTGTACCGTGTTGGATAAGGGAATCGGTTCAGTATTGTTTGAATTTTCTATAATAAGCCAATTCTTAGTGCTGAAATCTTAAGGTCGTCCATGGTCTGATCGGTCTGAATTTCTGCCTTCCATAAAGTCTAGCAGGGTAATATGGGCCGGTCAAACTTGTCAGAAGGTGAGATGTGAGGTGTAAAAAATAAGAATTTTGGCCACTTTTTCATCATGCGATACAATGTCTGGACATGCAGTACCTAGACTCACTTAATCAGAAACAAAAAGATGCAGTATTATGCACAAAAGGACCACTTTTAATCATTGCAGGAGCAGGGGCAGGTAAGACAAAGACACTTACATATAGAATTCTTCATCTTATACAACAAGGTGTAGAACCACGAAAGATTCTTGCAATTACCTTCACTAATAAGGCGGCTAAGGAAATGAAAGAACGGGTTCATCAACTACTTTCACAATATTTTCCAAATGATGATTGGGCTTTATCGTCACCTTTTCTTTCTACATTTCACTCACTTGGAGTTTTTATTATAAAGAACGAATATCAAACAATTGGAATAAAAAAGTTTTTTTCTATTTATGATAGAAGCGATTCTATTTCTTTGATAAAAAAGATAATGAAGAATAAAGGAATTGATGCAAAGCAATTTGATCCTAAATCTTTTATTTCACTTATTGGTCGGGCAAAGTCTGACATGATTGAACTTGCACAATACGAAGCGGATGCAATGGGGGATTATGTAAAAGAAAAGGTTGCTGAGGTGTGGCGAGATTACGCAAAGCAAATGCGAGCCGAGAACGCAATGGACTTCGATGATCTTCTCTATGAAGCAGTTCTTCTTTTGAAAAAGAATCAAACAATACGAGAAAAGTATCAAAACATGTTTGAATATGTGCATATTGATGAGTATCAAGATACAAATGAGGTGCAGTATCAATTGTCGAAGATGCTTGTAGAAAAACATAAAAACCTCTGTGTTGTTGGAGATGCAGATCAAAATATTTATTCATGGCGAGGCGCAACTATTAAAAACATTCTTAATTTTGAACAAGATTATCCAAGTGCAACAGAAGTTCTTCTTGAACAAAACTATCGTTCAACAAAAACTATTATTGCATCTGCAAATGAAGTGATTCGAAAAAATAAAAGAAGAAAAGATAAAAATCTTTTTACAGAAAATGATGATGGAGAAAAACTTACCATGTTTAATGGGTATGATGAAAATGATGAAGCACGATTTGTACTTGATGAAATGCGAAGACTTCACGAAGAAGGTGTTGCATATAAAGATATGACAGTACTCTATCGAGCTAACTATCAATCACGAGTATTTGAAGAAACTGCAATTCGAAAATCAGTTCCATATCAAATTATCGGAACACGATTCTTTGATAGAAAAGAAATTAAAGATGTTCTTGCATATCTCAAATACACCTTAAATCCTGATGATTTTACAAGTCTTTCTCGAATTATAAATCTTCCTGTGCGAGGAATTGGAAAGGTAAGTGAAATCAAAATCATAGAGAAAAAATCTCACGAGTTAAGTGGAAAGGCTCGTGATGCATACATGAATTTTGAAAGTTTGATTGCACGAATTCGAATGCAAATTGGGAAAGTTTCGGTGAGTGAAGTATTAAAATTTATTTTTGAACACTCAGGTCTTGAAGTTGAATATATGAAAGATAGAGAAGAGGGGATGGATAGAGTTCAAAACGTAAAAGAACTTGTATCTCTTGCAACAAAGTATGATGAAATTGTCTCTGAAGAATCACTCTTTAAATTTATCGAAGATGTTTCTTTGTATTCTGATCAGGATGAAATTTCCGAAGAAGTTGATGCTGTGAGATTTATGACCATCCATGCTTCAAAGGGTCTTGAGTTTGATTATGTATTCATTGTTGGACTTGAACAAGGATTGTTTCCATCAGAAGGATTTGATACAAACAAGGATGAAGAAGAGGAACGAAGGCTCTTTTATGTTGCGCTCACTCGAGCGTGCAAGAAGGTATATCTTACATATGCGGGTATGAGGAAGATGTATGGAAGTCTCATGGTAAATACACCTTCAGAATTTCTATTGGATATTCCAGAAGCATACGTAGAATTGTATGGTGACGAACCGCGATATGGAGGAAGTGATGAGCCAGATACAAGTAGCTTGGCGAAGAGTATATTTATTGATTTTTAACAATAGTAGAACTAAAACACTTTTTGAAACCCAGACCCAAGCCCAACCATTTCAAAAAGTGTTTTAGTTCTTTATTTATAAAAATATGCTACTCTACACTCAATGAAATATATACCAGCCAAAAAATCACTCGGGCAAAACTTTTTGAAGTCTCAAAAAGCGTTATTTGCTATGACTGAAGCAGGGGAAGTTGCTGTTGGAGATACTGTTGTTGAGATTGGGCCTGGTAAGGGTGCTCTTACAAAAGTATTACTTGAAACTGGCGCAACAGTAATTGCATTTGAAAAAGATCATCGACTTATTGAATTATTGCAAGAAGAATTTGCAGAATACATAAAGAGTAAAAAGTTTTTCTTATACGAAAAAGATGTTCTTGATGTTGGTATAAAAGATTTTGTAAAAGGAGAATACAAACTCATTGCAAATATTCCATACTATATAACAGGCGAAATTACTCGAAGATTTTTGACTTCGGAATATAAACCAACATGTATGATTCTCCTTGTTCAAAAAGAAGTTGCAGATCGAATTGTGGATATAAAAGAAAGTATTTTATCTTTGAGTGTAAAAGTATTTGGTACTCCAAAAAAAGTAATGATTGTAAAAAAAGAGTATTTTTCTCCTGAACCAAAAGTTGATTCTGCAATTATAAAAATTTCAAATATACAAAATCCATTTAAAAATAAAAAAGAAGAATTAAGATTTTTTGAACTAATAAAAAAAGCATTTGGACAAAAAAGAAAAAAACTCAACACAACTTTGAAAGAATACAAAGAAGAAATTAAGGGTTGGGAAGTTGTAAAAGATAAAAGACCTGAAGAGATTGGAGTGGAAGAGTGGAAAGAGATTGTTGGGATATAAAAAAGGCCGGCCCCGAAGGGGCCGGCCTTTTTATTTGTTTTCTATATCGAACTCGTTCCAATCCCTGGGAACCCAATAGGAGAAACTGTTCCTTGTGTTGAAAATCCTCCACAATCAGCAGATGCCATCAAACAAACACCTCCTGGAGTATATGAACCGAGAGTTTGTACACTTGGTGTAAAGATATTGTAATTAGCCCGAAGCATTGATTGCCCAAATTGAAATGTCATCGGAAGAGGTAAAAGAGTATTGTAGTCATATGCAAGAATAAACCATCCACCACTACATGAACATTCGTATGTCATAAGTATAGGACCACCAAAAGGAACAGCAGTAGGGACAACCGCTTGTGTTTTTAAGGGTACGATACTTGCGAGTACAATTATTAATGTAAAGATTTTAAATTTCATATTGTATTTTTTTAGCATCACTTGTTAAGCCGTTTGAATTTTCTACGTAGAATAATCCAGTAAATGTTGTTGTTGCGTTTATCGTCCGGTCTTTTGGAAATTCGAGAATAAAAGAATTATTTTTTGTTTCGGTTTCAAATACACCAAACATTGTGTACACTTTCATTTTTGAACTAAAATTACTTCCCTTTATTAAGTTTTCTTTATTTATATTTACTCTTTTGATATCTAGATTAGGTTTTTTTTCTGAAGGATCAAGAATTGTAATTGTGTATGAACCCCATTTTTCCGTATCTGTTTTTAGTTTATATGTTCCTTGTTTTACATATTCATCAATATATAACTTACAAGTATATTCCGTCTGGCATTCTTTTCGTAATTCTCTGTCTCCAAGATAAAACTTTGCTTTATCTAACTTGTGCTGACTTCCAACATAAATTGCCGAATATGCTTTTAACTTTGTTTTTGAAACCAAAAACTCAGGTACACTTGTTGCATTTGTGGTACTGTTTGTAATTGGGAGTATTTGATTTGTTACTATGTTGTCTATAATTTTATCTACATTGGTTGTTGTCTGGTCTGTGTTGAAATTTTTATTTAAGAAAGAAAGTGTAGATTTTCCAACAAATCCGGTACCTTGTGTCATTCCATTGGGAGTTAATATTGATTCTCTATATAGATTTTGAAATCGAATAACTGCATCTTTTGTTTTTTCTCCAAAATAGTATGATTCGTTGCCTTTTGAGCCAATTCCTTCATTTGAAATTAATGTTTGAGAATTTGAATTGAGAATTTTTTGTAATTGGTATATATCTTCTCCTGATGAGCCAAGACCAAAAGGTGTTGTAAAGACATATGCATGAACAAAACTAATTGGTGTTAAAAAAAGTAATGTTATATACAGAATTTTTTTCATAAAAATATTGTAACATAATTTTTATGCTATACTTTTAATGTTATGCAACATCTACAACAAAAAACTCCAAGTAATAAAGTAGGAATTGTTTTGGTGCTTGTGGTACTTATCGTTTCTCTTACAATTTTTGGTGTAAAATTTCACTTTAATCCCTCAAAAGGTTCTGAATTAAAAAATGTTGAGCTCGTTCTTGAAAGAAAAACACAAAAAGATTTTAAATCAGGAGATGAAGATAAAGATGGTCTTTCAGATTGGCTTGAAGAATTTTATAAAACTGACTCAAAAAACCCCGATACTGATGGCGATGGAACAAATGACGGTGATGAAGTCGCTGTAGACAGAGACCCTACTATAAAAGGACCTAATGACCCACTTCTTACACGAAAAGATGTGTTGCAAACAGAGGCTGATTTGAGCAATTTTACTCCCGGAACTCTTACTGACAAAGTTTCTGTTGATTTATTTAAACAATATCTCCTTCTTAAAAAACAGGGTACATTGAAATTGGAAGATCAAGAAAAAATGCTTGAAAATATTAGTCAAAATGCAGTTAAAGAATCTTCGTTGACTGATAAATATACAATGAATGATGTGCGAGTTGTACCTTCTACAAAAGAAAGTATTACTGCATATGGTGATAGATACGCACAAATTGCGGTCGATGTATTTATTAAGATGGATTCATATAAAAATTTAGAAGATCTAGCTTATCTTCAAAAAATAGGAGAAGCGTATACACAATATGCTGTCGATATATCTACAATCTCTGTGCCAGACGTATTTAAGGATGTCCACCTTGCACTTCTTAATCAATTGTATCGAACAGGAGTATTCTTTGAAAAAACTGCTTCAGCAGAAAAAGACCCTCTTTCTTCAATCGTTGTGGCAACACAATATCGTTCTACAAGTGTAAGTGAAGGACAACTATACACAACACTTGCAAATTATTTTAAAAACAATGCTATAATTTTTGATACAGATAGTACCAAAAATTTTTGGAAAAGATTTGAAAATTAATATATGAAACTTTTAATTAAACAAATAAGCACGATCGCTCTCATTATAAGTTTTGTTTTTCCTCTCACTATATTTGCTGAAGAAACTAAAAAAACAGACCCTACCGTTGATAAAAATACTTCTGCAGTAACTGGAAGTTTAAATAAAGATTTTAACGGTTCTTATACTGGGAATGCGTCAGTTGATACAACGGGAGTACCTCGTGCTCTTATCTTTGATCCTGCTACAGGACAATATCAGCCGGCGAGTGTTCCTGGAACTTCACAAGCGTATGGATATACTGGTCAGGGAACATATGGACTTTCTGGTTCAACTGCTTCAAGTGCTTTTTCTACTTGTATGGCAGCATCTGGACTTACTGGTGTTGTAAAAAATGCTATTTCAAGTCTTACTGCTGGACTTGTTGATTTTACACGAGTTCCTACTGGGAATGCGGTTCAAGAAGGAAAGGATACTGGATCAGTGATTACAGGAGGAGTAAGTTGGGATCAAATGGGGTGGTGTCTTGTAAATGGACTAATTGAGACTATTGGTGATGCAACAGTTGCTTGGATTAATACTGGATTTCAGGGTAATCCTGTGTTCGTTGATGATCCTGGGCAATTCTTTGCAGATGTTGCAGATATTCAAGCTGGAACATTTCTTAATGATGTAACAAATGGACTTTTGTGTACTCCAATCCAAGACTTAGTGAGAATAAATATCGCTAATAACTATAATGGTAGTATTAATTATGCTCCTATTTGTTCATTTAGTGCAATTTCAGGAAATCTTGAACAATTCATGTCAGGAGAAACATTTAATTGGACAGATTGGTTGTCATATACTCAAAATCCATACAATAACCCTTACGGCGCAACAATTTATGGTCAAATTCAACTTGATCAAAGAATTTCTGCTGCTCTTGATTTACAAAAGACTCAACTTCAATGGAATGTTGGATTCTTGTCAAAGGTTGATAAAGAAACAGGAAAAGTTACAAGTCCGGGCTCGGTGATACAAGAACAAGTTAACAATCGACTCTTTAGTGGTCAAAGAAGACTCGAAATTGCAGATGAATTTGATGAAGTTGTAAATGCACTCGTGAACCAACTTGTAATGGTTGCTATTACAGAAATGACTCAATCGGCTCAATAATAAAAAGTAATACACACATTTTATATTTGTATTTGCTTATTATTTCGTTTTGTTTGATATAATTTGAGTAATGAAAAGAGGTTTCTTAAAAACTTTTATAGTGTTGGGGTTTTTGGTGGTGTTTCTTTTTAATGCTAAAAATATTTTCGCTCAAAATACTGAGGAATATCAACCTATTAAGATTATTGAGCCTACTGCATTATCTGTTGAAACTTCTACTTCAAAAAATAATACTGCAACTCAAACAAATCCAGGAAGCGTTTGGGATAGTATTTGGAATGCGGGTAAAACAGTAGTAACCAGTCCTACAAGTCTAATACCCGGTGTAGGTCTTTTAAACGGAGTTACGGGTGCTCTTACCGGTAAATCAGCTGCTGAATTGGCCAAAGGTTCTCCAAGTGCTCTAAGTTGTACTCTTAATCCTCTTACTTGTATCATCAGTTCGGGGGCCTGGTTTTCTGTGCAGCTAACATCTCTCATTTTATATTTATCGGGAGCGATATTTGATATAATTATTAATTATACAGTTTTAAGTTCAACACTTATAACCTCTCTTGATGGATCAATTACTATTGCCTGGAAAATTGTGCGTGATTTATCAAATATTATTATTGTTTTTTCACTTTTATATTTAGGTATAAAAACAATTATTGATGGACAAGGATTTGCAGATAAAAAAACATTAATTAGTGTAATTATCGTTGCCATATTAATCAACTTCAGCCTTGTGTTTACGAGAGCAGTATTTGATGTATCAAACTTCATTGGCGCTCAGATTGGAGAACAAATAAAGTTTAATGGGCAAACTTCTACACAAAGCGGAATCACTTCAATCTCTGCTGGTTTAGTAAAAATGATAAGGCCTGCATCAAATATGAGTTTTATCTCTGATCCTTCAAAAGATGGTTGGGGACAGTTGTGGGATAAAATTCAAGTTGCGATTTTTACAAATATAACAATATTAACTGTTTCTGCAGTCTTATTTGGTGCAAGTTTTCTATTAATATATAGATTTTTAATCTTTGTTGTTTTAATGATCGCGTCTCCCTTTGGTCTGGTTGCAAAATTTTTACCATGGTTTAAGGGGATGGGTGATTCATGGTGGAAAGCATTAAAGACACAGGCAATAGTATTACCTGCTTTTCTTCTAACTTTATACATATCAGTATTATTTGTAAGCATCCTTTCAACTGGGCTTGCAAATAGTTCTACGGGTTTTGTAATAGGCTCAATTAGTGGCGGCAACCTTGAACAAGCGGCAAACAGTTTTGCTTTATTTTTCTTCAACTTCCTTCTTATTATTGGTTTTCTTATCCTTCCACTTATTGTCCCTGGAAAAATTGGTGCTGCAGGTGCGGGAATTATGACAAGTGCAGGTAATTGGACAATGAACAAGGTGAGGACAATGCCGCAGATTGCAGGCAGAACTGCTGCTACTGGTGTTGCAAAAACAGGACGAACTTTGGGTGGTCTTGTTGGAGATAAAGTTTCAAATAAAGAGAGTTTTAAAAAACTTGCACAAGATCCAAATGCTGGAACCAAGGGTAGTCTTGCACGATTTGCTCTTAGACGAGCAGAGGGGCTTAAGGATGCATCCTTTGATTTTAGAAATACTTCACTTGGAAAAAATCTCGGTCTTGGTGCTGGGATAGATGGATATTCTACTGCCGTTAAGAAAAAGAAAGAAGCTTTGCTTGAGAAACAAAAGAAAGAAGAAAAACTATTTGGATTCGATAAACCTATTCAAACACCAGAAGAAAAAGCAGCAGCCAAAGTTAATCTTGAGATTGCAAAAGCAGAAAGAGATAATAAGGGAGCCGTTCTTCAAAAAGCAGAGACAGAACTTAAAGAGGCTCAAGCTAAACTTAAAGCTGGAAATGCAACCGAAGAACAAGTTAAGGAAATTGCAAATAAGGTTATTAAAGCTCAAGATGATCTAGAAAAATCAGAAAAAGATGTTGGAGAATTAATGATAAAGAATCAAAAAGGCTATGTTCAAATTATGGAGAATCGTCAAAAGAGATTATTTAATTCTCAGCGATATAGTGTAACTTCAAAAGCAGCTCTTAAAGCTATACAGAAAGATATTGAAAAAGATTGGAAAGAAAAAGGAAAGTATAAACCTAAAAAACAAAAGGAAGAAAAGAAACCAGAAAATAAAGAACCCGAGAAAAATAATAGTACACCATCAATACTCGGTCCTGACCGAAGATCTGCAAGAAGTTAGAAATTAAATCAAATAATATGCAAGATACAAAAACATTAGAACAAAAAATAAGAGAATACGAAGCAAATATGCCAGCTGAGATTATGGATATTATTAGAACTTTTGATTGGAAAAAAGAGGTTCGCGTAATTGTGAGCCAAAATCAACTTATGATTGATATTGGGGGAGATCTTGAACAGACCATATATCTTGTTTTGTTGGGTGTTGTTTCTGCACAAGATTTTTATGAAAGATTAGTAGATGGTTATGAAATTGCAGAAGATAAAGCACAGAAGATTTTAGAAGAAACAGAAAACCAGATCTTCAACCCTCTCTATAAAAAGATAATGGAGCTTGATGAAAAAACTGAAAGTAATCCTGTTTCAACACCTTCTATTCCTACATCTTCTGTTGCTGCTCCTCATAGAGATGAGATTCTTGCAGAAATTGAAAAAGAACCAGAGCCATTAATCAAACTTAATTTTTCTCCAAAAAAAGAAGAGTCTGTTGTTTCTCCTTCATCTCCTGCTGCGCCAGTTAACCCTGCTCCAGTTGCCAATGTAGAATCAGTTTCTAATCCGGGAGTAGTGAAGTCATTTACCCTTTCTCCTGAAAAAACAGTTCAAGTTGAGGCAAAACAAATTGAGGCACCTGTAGTAGAACCTGTAAAAACAGAAGAAGTAAAACCAGTCGAAACAGCGCTTACAAAACCAACAGTTGCAAGTGCACCTAAAAACTATTCAGTTGATCCATACCGAGAACCTATAGAATAAATATGCGATATCAAGTCCCACAATTTATTGAAATCGAAGACAAAATTTTTGGACCACTTACATTTAAGCAGTTTTTGTATGTAGGTGGTGGGGCAGCGATAGGATTTATATTTTGGACGATGACCCCAAAGATTATTGCATTTGTTGTTGGAGGTCCTATTGTTGCGTTTTTTATGGCGGCAGCGTTTTATCGGGTGAATGGAAGACCGTTTCTTGTATTTGTTGAGGGCGCAATCAAATATTTTCTTTCTTCAAAATTATATATTTGGAAAAAGACAGAAAAGAAGTCAGTAAACAATCATGAAGAAATAAAAGAACAAACACCAATGGCATTACCAAAACTTTCACAAAGTAAATTAAAAGAAATTTCTTGGGGTCTTGATGTTCAGGATAGGTTTGATGGGAGGTAATTAGCACGTCATCCTCGCGAAGGCGAGGATCTAGAACTGCAAAAAGAGGGCCCGAAGGGCCTTCTTTTTGCTAATAAATAAAAAACACCTAAGTCATTTCTTTATATATCTTATCTCGTACCTGGATCCTCGCCTTCGCGAGGATGACGTGCTAAAAAACTTATTCTTTCATACTAAGATCTTGCCTTCGCAGGAATGACAAGTGCGTGTTATAATTTTTCTAAATGACAGATATAAAAAATCAAACTCAATCATTTGTACCGATACAAGAAGTTCGAGATGGAATTATCATTTTGAAAGATGGTTCTATGCGAGCTATTTTGATGACTTCTTCTGTGAACTTTGCTCTTAAATCAGAAGATGAACAAAAATCTATAATCTATCAATTCCAAAATTTCCTTAACTCGCTTAATTTTGATATGCAAATCTTTGTACAATCACGAAACCTTGATATACGACCATATATTTCTCTTCTCCAAGATAGATTAAAAGTTCAAACAGATGATTTAATGAAGATACAAATTCGAGAATACATCCAATTCGTAAAAAGTTTTACAGAACAAGCAAACATTATGACAAAAAGATTTTTTATTGTTGTCCCATACACTCCTTTGAATGCAAACGTAACCAGGGTTAAAAGTGGTTTTTTTGGTTCAAAAAAACAAGCAGAACAAACTAAAGCAAATGCTGATGCGTTTGCTGAGAGTCGAACACAAATCGCTCAACGAATAGATGTTATTCTCTCTGGTGTTGCACGAACAGGAGTGCGAGCTGTACAACTTGGAACAGAAGAGGTTATTGAGGTGTTTTATCAATTATTTAATCCAGGTGAAGCAGAGAAACCACTAACAATGAAATAATATATGGGAATTTTTAGTTTTTTAAAAGGAAATACAGATAAAAAAGAGATTCCAAAAATCAGTTCATTTTTGCCGCAAGAAATTTATCAAGCAGGAACTCTTGAATTGCAAGATATTATTGCTCCACCTGCACTTAAGGTAACGCCAAGAGAGATTCATCTAGGAGATAAGATTGTCCGAACATTATTTGTACTTTCATATCCTCGATATTTAAATGATGGATGGTTTTCTCCAATTATTAATTTAGATAAAGTATTTGATGTATCAATTGTAGTACATCCTATTGATACTGCAGAAGTTTTGAGGTCATTTAAAAAGAAAGTTGCCGAAGTGCAAAGCCAAATCTCTGTACGAGAAGAGAAGGGGCTTGTGCGAGATCCAATGCTTGATACTGCATATCAGGACCTTGAAAATCTTCGAGATAACTTACAACAAGCACAAGAAAGAATCTTTGATGTTGGGTTATACATTTCTATTTATGCTGATACCGTAGATGAATTAAATAAATTTGAATCAGAAGTAAAATCAATTCTCGAAGCACAGCTTGTATATACAAAACCCGCAATCTTCCAACAAGAACAAGCATTTAATAGTGTGATTCCTGTATCACAGGATTTGCTTGGTGTATATTCAAAATTAAATACATCACCTCTTTCAAGTATTTTTCCTTTTGTGTCATTTGACCTTACTACAGATAAAGGTATTTTGTATGGAATTAATCGACACAACTCATCGCTTATTTTGTTTGATAGATTTTCACTTGAAAACTATAACTCTGTAGTGTTTGCAAAGGCTGGATCTGGAAAATCATACGCAACAAAGCTTGAGATTCTTCGATCGCTTATGTTTGATGCTGAAGTTATAGTAATTGACCCAGAACGAGAGTATGAGTATCTTGCAGAGTCTGCTGGGGGACGATATTTTAATATCTCACTTAACTCAGAGAGTCATATTAATCCATTTGATTTGCCACCGCCACGAGAAGATGAATCTCCTTCCGATATTCTTCGCTCAAAGATTGTAAACCTTGTAGGTCTTTTTAGAATTATGCTTGGTGGACTTACTCCTGAAGAGGATGCAATTATTGATCGGGCTCTTACCGAAACATATGCATTGAAGGACATTACTCCTGATGCTGATTTTTCTGGGGCACAACCACCACTTCTTTCTGACTTTGAATTAGTGCTTGCAGGAATGGAGGGTGCAGAATCTCTTGTACAAAAACTTTCAAAGTATACAAAAGGAACATGGGCAGGATTTGTAAACAAACCAACAAACATCGATATTAATCGAAAATTTATTGTGTTTTCAATTCGAGATATGGAAGATGAACTTAAACATGTTGCGATGTATCTTATTACAGACTTTATTTGGAGTGCAAT
The DNA here is from genome assembly GCA_039805545.1 of Candidatus Parcubacteria bacterium. GTDB lineage: Bacteria > Patescibacteriota > Minisyncoccia > Phycocordibacterales > JAACPR01 > JAULZV01. The sequence goes on along the minus strand of JBDLUA010000020.1, from coordinate 15,674 downwards.
TCGAAAAGAACTTAAGAAACGACTCCTTATTATTGATGAGGCATGGTGGATGATGAAGTCAGAAGATACAGCATCATTCTTGTATGGACTCGCAAAGAGAGGGCGAAAGTATTACCTTGGAATCTCAACTATTACACAAGATGTGGAAGACTTCCTTAGGTCACCATATGGTTTGCCAATTATCACAAACTCTTCAATTCAACTTTTGATGAAACAATCACCATCATCAATTGATATGGTTCAACAAACATTTAATCTTACAGACGAAGAAAAATATCTCCTTCTTGAATCTGATGTGGGAGAAGGTATCTTCTTTGCAGGATTAAAGCACGTGGCTATTAAAATTATTGCTTCATATACAGAAGATCAAATTATTTCTTCTGATCCTGCACAAGTAATGGCTATTAAAAAAGCAAAAGAAGAATTTGGAGATACTCAAAAATAGAATAATCTTGTATGATATAGGGTATGGAGGCTTCCTATGATGATTTTGAATATTATGATGAGCCACGGACTCAATCTGTCGCACAACCAAAAGTAAAATATCGAGTAGGTTTTTTTATTGGTGGTTTTTTGGTTGGCCTTGCTTTTATATTTGATATTGCAGAAGCTATTATAAGTCTATTTACCGCAGGCGTTGGGAGTTATATAAAAGATTTTGCCGAGATTATAGTTTTTCCTATTTTATTTTGGATATTTAAAATCCCATTTTGGAAAGGAAATAAAAGAGTTGCAAAAATTACTGCAAGTATTGTAACCGTGCTTGTATCACTTATTCCTTTTGTGAGTGATATTTTGCCCGAACTTACAATTGGAGTTTTTGTAACGATACTCTATTCTCGTGTAGAGGATCGACTTGGTTTGGAGGGGAAGTTTCTAAGTAGAAATCCAAATTCAAAAATAACGAGATTTAAGAGGGAGAGACCTAAGATTAGGGGGGTAAAATAAAAGCGGCGGACCCGAAGGGTCCGCCGCTTTTATTTTGCTATACTATATCTATGTCCAAAAATGATGAAATGAAAAAAGTTCAAGACGCTATTTTTGATTTAAAACAGTCTCCTTTGTATGAATACCGTATTTCTAATAACTATCTTCCTGTAATCGGTGAAGGAAGTCTTGATACACATATTGTTTTTATTGGTGAGGCTCCTGGTAAAAATGAAGCCCTTACAGGCAAACCTTTTTGTGGTGCTTCTGGTAAAACTCTCGATCAACTTCTTTTGCATGTAGGAATTGATAGAGCACAAGTATATGTAACAAATATAGTAAAAGACAGACCACAAGATAATCGAGATCCTAAAGCAGAAGAAATAGAACTATATGCACCTTTTTTAATTCGACAATTTGAAATTATTCAACCAAAAATAATTGCTACTCTTGGAAGATTTTCAATGGATTTTGTTATGAAACAGTTTGGATTAGAAGAAAACATTCAGTCTATCTCAAATATCCATGGAAAATCTTTTAAAGTAAAAGCTTCTTGGGGTGAAGTAATTATTGTTCCCTTATATCATCCTGCTGTTGCAGTTTATAATCGTTCTAAATTGGATGAATTGAAGAAGGATTTTGAAGTGTTAAAAGCATGTAGTTGTTAGTTTTTGTGCTACAATTTACTCATGAAAGGCTTCACACTTCTTGAAATAATAATTACTATCGCGGTTGCTGGTATTCTTCTGACTATTGCAACAAATTCATATCAAGTCGCTCAAGTTAAAAAGAATCAGGACCAAATTGTGCAAGCAATAGAGGCTTCTCTTGATGAGCAACGAGCTAATACACAGGCAGGAAAGGACGGACAGAATTTTGGAGTAAAGTTTAATTCAGATAGTTTTGTGCTTTTTACAGGGACTACATATTCTGCAAACTCAAGTCAAAATAAAGTTATTGGCATTGATTCACAATTTGAGATAAGCGAAACGATTACAAATTCAGATAATATAATTTATTTTTCAAAAATTCTTGGCGATGCAAATCAAAATGCAACAATAACGATTTCCCATATCACGAATCGAATTTCTCCAAAACAAATCATAATTGAAAAAAGTGGAACAATCTCTGTGATAGAATAAATACATGAAAAATTCTTTTATAAAAGGAATTAGTATTGTTGAGATAGTTATTGCTGCGGGAATTATTGCAGTATCAGTAACGGGTATTGTAGGTGCAATACAAATCTATTTGAAAATTGTTCATCAAAATGCCAGAGAGGCACAAGCAGTTTTGGTTCTTGATGAAACAGCAGAAGCGCTTCAGTATTTGCGTGATGAAGGTTATTCTTCAAATATTGAACCAAACTCTTTACACACAGAGTATTCATTATTTTGGAATGGAAGTGGGTACGAATTAGGAACAAGTACCATTACACTTTCATATGAGATGACACGAACAATCCAATTTGAAGAAGTAAGGAGAGATGGAAGTGACGAAATTGTTTCAAGTGGCGGTGTGGTTGATCCTGGCACTCGAAAGGCTGTAATTACAATTAAGTGGCCATATCAAGGTCAAACAAAAACCATTTCTTCTGAAATGTTAATTCATAATACATATGAAAATTAGAAACTTTTCAAAACAAAGAGGGTTTACAATGCTTGAACTTGTTATGTATGTTTCAGGATTGATCATACTGAGTACAATTATCATTACATTACTTGTGCAGTTTTATTCTATTTATAAAGAAATGGTTGCATCACCACGAGCAGATAGAACAGGTCTGCTTATTGTTGATCGAATTACAAAAGAAATTAGATCCGCAAATAGTATTAATATGATTAATAGTCAGTTTAATACAACAAATGGAGTACTTGAAATTAATTCTGTAGAAAATGGGAATACAATATCAAAAAAGTTTTATGTTGAAGATGGAATTGCAAAATATCAGGAGAATAATGATTCGGCAACAAATTTGAGTTTTGATGATTTTACAGTTTCAAATTTTAATTTTCAGTATTTAGACACACCTGTTTCTGAGTCTGTGCGGTTTAATCTTGAGTTCGAATATATGATCGAAAATGCCACACAAACAAAATCATATACAGGTTTTGCGATTTTAAGAGAATCATATGAATAAGAATAATACACAAAAAGGACAGGTAATTATAATAAATACACTTATGTTTTTTGCATTATCTGTTGCAATTATTTTTGCATTAACCTCTCCTGTTGTTTCAAGTTTTAATATCACAAAATCTTTTTCAAAATCAAAACAGTCATTCCTTGTTGCAAACTCTGCGGTAAACGAAGCAATGTATAAATTAAATACAAATAAATCTATTGCTTCAAGTGAAACGCTTGCTCTCTCTCAAGGTAGTGCAACAATTGCTGTTGCAGACACGGGTATGGGTAAGATGGTCTCTGTTTCTTCTGATGTTGATTCATATAAAAGAAATTATGAATTAGCGCTTGAGGCGGGGAGTGGAGTAAGCTTTAATTATGGATTACAAGTTGGACAAGGGGGTTTTGATATTTCTGGCGGTTCTGGAATCATTGGGAATGTATATGCAAATGGTGATATTGTAGGAAGTAATGGGGCATATATTACAGGTACTGCTGTCTCTGCTAATATTTCTGATCCAGTCTCGGTTACTTCAAATAATATTGGAACAATAGATCCTGGTATTCAAATTAATTTTGGAGGAAATTCAACTTCTACACCACAAGATGTTGCACAAAGCTTTACTGTAAGTACTACAACCCCTGTTTCTTCAATTCGTATTTTAATAAAAAAGACAAACAGTCCATGGTCAAACGTTACTCTTCGAATTACAACGGATAATGCTGGCAAACCTAGCAAAACTGATATCGCACAAGGAACAATTAGCGCATCTACTGTAACTTCTTCTTTTAATTATTTATCGATTCCACTTTCAAGTACTATTTCTCTTACACCAGGAACTACTTATTGGCTTGTGTTTGATAGTACTAATTTTTGGGGGCCTTATTATTCTTTGGGTGCAAATGACAATACTTTTAGTGGTGGTGCTCTAAAGCTTGCTCAAAATGGTTGGTCACAAAGTAATGGAGGAACATGGATTGATCCTGTACCAAACACTCTTGATGCATATTTTGATATTTATGTCGGTGGAAGTACTGGAGTGATTGACGGGGTTGCTGTTGGAACAGGAGTATTAGGAGACGCGTGGAGTTATGAAGTAAAAAATTCTACTATTGCAGGAACTGCATATTGTCAGAGTGGTACTTCAAATAATAAGGCGTGTGATATTTCTCGTGGAGTACCTGTACAGCAAGCCTATCCAATATCAGATGGGAATATTATAGATTGGAAAGCTGAGGCGACTGCCGGAGGTGCAACAAGTACAAAATCATATGGGAGCGGAACATATTCTCTTGGTCCAACAAAGATTGAAGGAGATTTGAATGTTGGGTCCGGTGGTATTTTAAATTTAGATGGCACTGTATATGTAACTGGTAATATTTTGGTTAATGGTGGAGGAATTGTTCGAGTAAATCCTAGTTTGAGCAATAAAAGCGTGGTATTGCTTGCAGATGGAACTATAAAGACTAATGGAGGTGGTCAGTTTGCAGGTTCTGGGTCAGGTGGAAGTTATATTATGCTTGTTACTACAAGTAATTGTCCAAATGGTGTTGGATGCTCCGGAGAAAATGCTGTAGATATTAGTGGGGGTGCTGGAGCTGTTGTGATTAACGCACAAAATGGAACGATATCTTTTAGTGGTGGTGCACAAGCAAAACAAGCGACAGCACATAGAATAGAAATGGATGGCGGAACAACCGTTACATATGAATCTGGTTTAGTTAATCCGGTATTTAATACTGGTCCGTCTGGTGCGTGGACTGTAAGTAGTTGGAAGGAGGTTGAATAGTGTGAATAAAAGCGGCCGACCCGAAGGGTCGGCCGCTTTCGTTATGTTACAATATTCATATGTCTACTAACAAAAATCAAAAACTTATTGTAGCAAACTGGAAGATGAACCCTCGAACTTTGAAAGAAGTAAAAAAGATTTTTAATGATTTTAAAAAACAAAAGGTAAATTATACAAACAAGACTGTTGTATTTTGTCCTCCCTCTATTTTTTTGAAAGAAATGAAATCTATGTATAGCGGTTCAAAAATATTTTTTGGTGCACAAAATGCTCATTTTGAAGAAGATGGTCAATTCACGGGAGATATTTCTATTCCGATGATCAAAGACGCTGGTGCTCGATTTGTAATTATTGGTCATAGTGAAGTACGAGAGAAGGGTGAGAATGATGAATCAATTTCAAAAAAAGTTTTTAAAGCACTTAAAGATGATTTGCATGTCCTTCTTTGTATTGGTGAAAAGGTGCACGATGCACAAGCAACGTATCTTAATGTTGTTGCAGATCAACTTCGAAACGCACTTCGATATGTTTCTCCTGCACTTGTGAAGAAATTAAATATTGTATACGAACCAGTATGGGCTGTTGGAAAGGGTAATAGTGCGATGAATACACACGATATTCATTTTATGAATCTATTTATCAAAAAAGAATTAATGCATAAGTTTGGAAAAAATATTGGTGCACATATTCCAATTTTGTATGGAGGATCAGTAGATAGTGATAATGCGCAGACAATTGTACGAGAAGGAATGGTTGATGGATTATTAATAGGAAGAGCAAGTTTGAATCCACAAGAATTTGCAAAAATTATTAATGCTGTTATATGAAATGTATTCACGAAGTCTCACCAGAGTTTTTGAAAGGAAAAAGGGTTTTTGTTAGAACTGATTTTAATGTACCGATATCTTCTGGAAAAGTTGCTGAGACTGCGCGAATAGACTTTTGTCTAAAGACTATTACATATCTTAAAAATTCGGGTGCTCGAGTAATTTTGATAAGTCATATTGGAAGACAAAAAAACGAAACATTAGCACCTGTTTTTAAATATTTAAAAACAAAGTTAAATTTGGATTTTATACCAGAATGGAATGAAGTTTTTATCTCTCAAAAGGTAGAACAAATGAAAGAGGGTGATGTGGTGTTGCTTGAAAATTTAAGACAACAATCCGGAGAAACTGATAATAGCTATGCTTTTGCTCAGTTTCTTGCATCGCTCGGAGAAATATATGTGAACGACGCTTTTTCTGCATCACACAGAGAACACACAAGTATTGTTACACTTCCAACTCTTCTTAAATCATATTGTGGATGTCAATTTAAAAAGGAACTTGAGACTCTTTCAAAAGTATTTAATCCAGAACATCCATTTGTTGTGCTTATGGGTGGTGCAAAGTTTGAGACGAAGATTCCTGTTATAGAATCTCTCCTTAATGTCGCAGATAGTGTGTTTGTAGGCGGTGCACTTGCAAATGATATTCTTAAGGCGAATGGGTATGAGGTTGGACAATCAAAGGTAAGTGATATGGATAAGGGATATGCGGAGAATATTTTTAAGAATGAAAAAGTGATACTTGTAGATGATGTGCGTGTAAAATCTTTTCTTTTTAATAAAAATAAATCACTCAAAGATATAAAAAATACAGATAAGATTATCGATGGGGGAGAAAAAACAGCAAATATACTTGCAGAAAAAATAAAACAGGCAAAGCTTGTTGTATGGAATGGTCCATTTGGGACTTTTGAACAGGGAGACAGTTTTCTTTCAAAAAAAGTTATTGAAGCAATCTCAAAGTCAAATGCATATTCTATCGTAGGTGGTGGTGATACAGTTGCAGAAGTTAAAAAACTTGGAAAAGAAAATGTGTTTGATTTCATGTCTTTGTCTGGAGGTGCGATGTTGGAATTTATTGCGAAGAAGACATTGCCTGGAATTGAGGTACTGGGGTAGAGAGATGTTAAAGCGGGCGGGCCGAAGGCCCGCCCGCTTTAGTATTTCTTTATATTTTATTTAGCTAAGTATGCTTTAATCTTCTTTGCATACTCATTCATCTCTTCTGATGATGTATATGCTACAGACTGAGAATCCGCCAAGTGTACTTCAGTATCTGTATATCGTGGAATAATGTGCGTATGAGTATGTTCAACCTCTCGTCCGTCGAGCAGGAATACACATCCTTTTGCATTCAAGGATTCCTTTACTGCTTGGGCTACTTTTTGCACGACTGTGAAATATTGTCCGAGTAATGAGGGATTCATTTCGAGTAAATTTTTAGAAACAACCTTTGGGATTACAAGTGTATGACCAAGTGATTTTGGGTGTATATCAAGAATTGCAATAGTTAAATCGTCTTCATATATTATTGAGGCAGGTATTTCTTTGTTAATTATTCGTTCAAAAATTGTGGGTTGCATATGCTTATTTATACCATATTTAGGAATGTCCATAAGACCTTTTAATCTGATACAATACCCCAATGTCCAATATTTCTGTAAAAAGACAACTGACTGACTCTGAGAGGGAAAAGCTATCCTCATATTCTGACCTCGTAGCGCATTTGTTGTTTCATCGTGGAGTAACTGAAACAGCAGAGGCTGATATATTTCTTAATCCAAATTATGAGTTACATTCACATCCTGCCGAATCACTCGCTGATATTGATAGAGCAGTTACACGGGTACTTGAAGCAATGCAAAAAGAAGAAACAATTTGTATTTATGGAGATTATGACGCTGATGGGATTCCTGGTTCGGTAATCATGAGTGAATTTTTTACTAAGGCTGGGTATGAGAATTTTTTTGTATATATACCTCATCGTAACCGTGAAGGATTTGGTTTAAATACATTTGCATTGGACACAATCAAAGACAAAGGGACAAAACTTATTATCACAATTGACTGCGCAAGCGCAAACGTCTCTGAAGTTGAATACGCAAACGGTCTTGGAATGGATGTAATTATTACTGATCATCATGAAGTTCCGGATACTTTGCCAAATGCATATGCACTCGTAAATCCAAAACGTGTTGACTGTAATTATCCTGAGAAGATGCTGTGTGGAAGTGGAGTTATCTATAAAGTAATTCAACATCTTATTTCAAAAGGAGGATTTGATATTCATGAAGGATGGGAGAAATGGCTTCTTGATATGGTTGGAATTGCAACAATCTCTGACATGGTTCCACTCACAGGAGAGAATAGGATTTTTGCATATTATGGAATTGAGGTTTTAAAAAAGACACAACGACCAGGACTTCTTAAACTTTTTTCTTTAAACAGAGTAAATCAAAAGTCCATTACAGAGGATGATATTAGTTTCTTAATTACGCCTAAGATTAATGCTGCAAGTAGAATGGGTGAGCCTATTTTGGCCTATAATCTTCTTACATCAAAGACAGAACAAGAGGCTGATGTGTCTGCCCGAGAACTTCTTAGAATAAATGATAAGAGAAAAGTTGAGGTAACTAAGATTGTAAAAGAAATTAATAAACACATTAAAGATAAAGGACATAATTTACCTGTAATTGCGTATGGAAACCCAAACTGGCAACCGTCACTCGCAGGACTTGTATGTTCGAAGATTGCAGAAGAACATCATAAACCAGTTTTTCTATGGGGAAGAGGTGACGGAACAGAACTCAAAGGTTCGTGTCGAACATGGGATGGAATTAGTGTGTATGAATTGATGCAAAATCTTGGAAATGAATTTTTTACTCAATACGGAGGACATGGAGCAGCAGGAGGATTTGTAATTCGTCCTGAGAAGGTCGGGGAACTTGAAGATGCTTTGGCAAAATATTTAAATGAACATCAACCCAAAGAGCATATATATGAATGTGATGTTGAACTTACAATAGATGAAATTACTTCTGATATTGTTACTTCGGTAGAAAAACTTGCACCATATGGAATGGCGAATTCAAAACCTCTTTTTGCAATTATTGGAACAGTTTACTCATTTAAAAATTTTGGAAGTGCACAAAATCATTTTGAAATTGCATTTAAAAAATCGACAGGAGAAATTATTCGTGCAATTGCATTTTATAAAACAAATGAATCATTTAAAGTAATTGAAGAAGGTCAAAAAGTGACAATTGTTGGCCATATAGAAAAAAACTTTTTTGGTGGAAGGTTTACGATACAGGTGAAGTTGGTGGATGTTATATAAGTTAGTCAAAAGCGGCCGGCCCGAAGGGTCGGCCGCTTTCGTTATGGTATACTCATACTCATGCAAAATATAACAATCTTTACTGACGGAGCATCAAGTGGGAATCCTGGTCCTGGAGGATGGGGTTCAATCATATCTTTTGGAGATACTGTGACAGAACTTGGTGGCAAAGAAACACGAACAACAAATAACAGAATGGAACTCACTGCAGTTCTTGAAGCACTTAAATTTGTAGTCGAAGAACATAAAAATAATTTACCTATCACGCTTTATACCGACTCTAGTTATGTTGCAAATGGTGCAACTATTTGGATAAAGGGTTGGCAAAAAAGAAATTGGAAGAATCAAACAGGTGATCAAATTGCCAATGTTGATTTATGGAAAGATATGGGTGATGTACTCAAGGATGTGAATGTAAAGTTCGTTCAAATTAGCGGGCATTCTGGAATCCCAGGAAATGAACGAGTAGATGAGATTGCAACAGGATTTATAAAAGAAGATAAAGTATTTCTATACCATGGTCCAATTGAAGGATATGAAGTAGATATTTCTCATACAAGAGTTGATGTGGGAACCAAGAAAGAAAAAGATAGAAAAAAAGGCAAGGCGTTTTCATATGTAAGTTTAGTAGGAAAAGATTTTCAAGTGCATTATACATGGGATGAATGTAAAAAAAGAGTAGAGGGGGCAAAGGGTGCTAAATATAAAAAAGCGTTGTCTAAGGAGGATGAGGAGGGTATTAAGAGAAGTTGGGGAGTAAAGTAAAAAGAATAAGCGACGGCCGAAGGCCGTCGCTTATATTTACCATCTATCCTTAAGTATTTCAGTTACTAATCGTGCAATCGGCACACATAGTCCAATCGCAAGAAAGCAAACAAAAATACCCATTTCTGTAGCGAAGTCTATAATGTACGTATTCATTCTTATAAAGTGTATATTTTGCATATCATTAAAATACAAAGAATACCTATATAAAAAATAAAATTAATAAGTAGATAAGTAATCAAAATAGGTTATTTTGAAACAATGATTCATATCTATGTATTATTTTTGTTTGCTAGTACATGTATAACTATTTTGTATACATATAAGATGTATGGATATATGTTTTTGGTTTTAATTTGTACGAGTATTTTGTTTTTGTATCGAATTGTTTTTTTAGAAAAAAAGCCTTTTACAACATTTTTTATTCTATTAATTTTTGGAGTATTCTTGTCTTCATATCTTATAGAAAAAATAAATTATCAAAAAAATATATATGAATCAGGTTTTATATTGAAAGAAAGAAAAATTACTGGAGTAATCTCTGAGTTTCCTTCATATAGATTTTCAAATAATCAATATGTTATTTCTTTAGATAATCAAAAAACAAAGGTATTAATATATACACAACCATATCAAAAATTTTTATATGGTGAACATATAGAACTTTCAGGAAGTTTAAAAGAAGTGCGAGAGGAGGGTGAGGAGTGGCAAAGGTATTATCAAGATATAGGTGTGCAATATGTTTCTTTATATCCAAGTATTTCAAAACATGAAGTAGTTTTACAAAAAACTTTTTTAGGAAAAATAAAACAAACTCTTTTTATATTCAAAATGTATATACGAAGTGTTGTGTTAGAAAAGTTTTCTTCTCATACAAGCGCACTTATTCTCGGTATGTTATTAGGTGAAAGAGATGAACTTTCTAAAGATGAAAAAGATCTCTTTAATCAGGCAGGAATAAGTCATATTCTTGTTGTTTCTGGATATAATATTTCGCTTGTGATTTCTTTGTTTTTTATTTTGTTTAAACATGCACCTAGATATATGAGAGTTATTCTCTCGATGGGAGCAGTGGTTTTATTTGTGTTGTTGGTTGGCGCGGACGACTCTGTCGTCCGCGCCGCTCGCATGGGAAGCATTCTCATTCTTGCACAACTCTTTCATCAAAAATCCTCTGCTGTTCATACGCTCTTTCTTGCCGGACTTATTATGTTACTTATCAAACCAAGTTCATTATTTGATATTGGGTTTCATCTTTCTTTTCTTGCAACCTTTGCAATTCTTACTATTCCAAACTTCAAAAAAGTTCCAGAATATGTCTCAACTATTTTATGGATATTTATATATATGAGCCTATACACAACATTTCTATCAGAAAGAATTTCTTTTGCAGGAATTATTTCAAACATGCTTATGCTTTTCATAATCCCATTTTTCATGCTTTTGACTTCTGTTTCGATTGTCTTTTCAATAACAAAAATACAAGTACTTGTAGATCATTTTATTTTAGAAATACTCAGTCGGTATATTTTTGGTGTTGTAGATTTTGTAAAAATTTTGCCTTTTATTGAATACAAAATATCACCGCATATTGTTGCGGTGATATATGTATTTATATTAAGTTTTGTTTTATTTTTTCAAAACAGATATACAACAAAAGAATTTATCGAGAAACACTATCAAAAATTTGTTCCACAAAAGTCCAATTAACTTGTGCGAGATAATCATCGATGTATTGTGGTTTTCCACTTGGTTGATAATCCGCAACAAATGAGTGTTCCCACATATCAAGTGCAAGAATAGGAGTAAGACCTACAAGATGTCCAAGGTGCTGTTCATCAACCCAACTATTGAGAAGGGAATCTGTGTTCTTATCATAATATAAAATTGCCCAGCCAATACCTCGTGTTTTTGCAAGAGTTTTAAAGTCTGTAAGCCATGCCTCTATTGAACCAAATTGTTCTGCAATTTTTATTGATAATTTTGAAGAAGAATCAAGAGGGGTTACTTCACCTTCAAGCGCACCAAAGTAGAGTTCATGATTTCGCATACCATCAAATTCAAATCCGAATCTTCGTCGTGTTTCGCCTAACTCGTATGCAGAATCAGTATTTCCTTTGAGTGATTCTATTTTTGAAAGAATAAGATTTGCATGCTTTACATACCCTTCATAGAGTTTGATATGTTCTACAATAGTAGTCTCTGATAATCCTTGTAATGGTCTGATATTGAATTGTTTTGCTGTAAATTGTGTCATGGGTAGAGTATAGCATTTATTTATCAAAAATTTAGCCAAGTAAGCTATACTAGATATATGAAAAAGCATTATATTTACTCATCAGCAATTGGCTTGCTTATTCTTACTTTTTTTCAATTTCTTACACTTTCTCCTTCAGATTCTAAACTCAGAGTGTATTTTCTTGATGTTGGACAAGGGGATTCGGCACTTATACGATATCCAACAGGAGAGTACTTACTTATCGATACAGGTAAAGATTCAAAAGTGTTTCAATCGCTTGATAAAGTTTTGCCGTGGTACAACAAAACAATTGATTATGTATTGCTTACACATGGAGATCTTGATCATGTGGGTGCAATGATGGATATTCTAGATAGATATAAGGTTAAAAAAGTTTTTGTGAGTGAATTTTTTGGAAAAATAGAAGTCGAGCAAACTATTTTAAAAAGATTAGAAGAAGAACATGCGATAGTGGAGGTTTTAAAACTAGGTGATACTTTTACTTTTGGTACTCAAATACAAAATAGTTTTAAAATTATCAATCCGGATTCAAATTGTTTTGAAACATATAAAAATGAAAACGATTGTTCGTTAGTAGGATTGCTTACATATGGTGATACAACATTTTTGTTTACAGGAGATATTAGTAGTGCAATTGAGTCAACAATTACAAAGTATATTTCTATGTCAATCGATGTATTAAAGGTTGCACATCATGGTTCTAAATATTCGAGTGATCAATCTTTTTTACAAAAAATAAAACCAAAATACGCCCTAATATCTGTAGGAGAGAATAAATACGGACATCCCGCACCCGATGTAATTACTCGACTTCAGGCCGCTTCATCAACTGTTTGGTCAACAAAAGAGGCGGCCACTATCGTGGCCGCCTCTGATGGAACCTCTGTTGAGGTTAAAAAGTTATTTGATCAAGCCCGCTTTTTTCAAAGTGGCGTATGCTCCGTTCTTCTTTATAGTTTTGAGACCCCGTGTTGATACAGTTACTTTAACTGCCTTTCCGAGTTCAGGAACAAAAACCTTCTTATCTTGAAGATTTACTTGTCGTCGTCTCTTTCCTGATGGGTTGAACTGAGTTGCTCGAGTTCGGTTTGAGTACCCACCTCCTACTTGAGATTTACTTTTTGTGATTGGACAAACTTTCATATTTGATTTAGTTATGTTTTGCTATGTTACCATAATTCTTTTATAATGCAATAACTATGACAGCAATAACCATATTTTCAATCATTGTTCTTGTATTTTCGGTAGTCGTACATGAGGTATCCCATGGTTATATTGCCTATAGATTTGGTGATTTGACCGCCAAATATCAGGAAAGATTAACTTTTAATCCTTTAAAACATATAGACCCTATTGGTTCTATTATTCTTCCTTTTATCATGTCTCTTTTGCCAGGAGGCTTGATTCTTGGTTGGGCAAAGCCTGTCCCTATTAATCCTTATAATTTTAAGAATCGTAAATTAGGTGAATTCGCAACTGCTTTCGCTGGACCTCTTTCAAATATTTTTATTGCGAGCATTTTTATTGTATTAGTTCGTCTATCTGGAAATTTAGGATTAAGCTCTACATTTATTGAATTGTCCCTAGTGGTTATACTGATTAATACAGTTCTTGCATGTTTCAATTTAATGCCTGTGCCTCCACTTGATGGGTATCGAATCGTTGCTCTTTTGCTCCCACAACATCTTGCAGATAGATTCGAATACTTTTCACAACGATTTGGTCTTTTGATTGTTTTATTTTTTGTTTTGTTTCTTTGGGATCCTATTTTTATGGGAGTGATTTCTGTTGTTGAGTTATTGGTAGGAATAAAAATTTTATAAGAAAGTGGCGGCCCCGCAGGGGCCGCCACTTTTTGAACGAACTATCCACAAAAATAAAAGCTATTTCACTTTTTTCTTCAAAATTTTGTTACAATATATGTAATGGATACACGTACTGATAACAAACTACTTTCTTCTCATGATGCTGGAGCTATTTTAGGATATACTCATGATTATATTTCCCGTCTTTGTAGGCAAGGACGAATGGTTGGGGTACAAAAGGGAAGAGAATGGTATGTGACTCAAGAAGAATTGGATGCATTTAAGGCTCGTCATGAGGTTTTTCTTCAAGAAAAAAAGAAAGAACTATCAAAAAAATTCTCACAAATACGAAAAGAAGCAGAGGCACGAAAGCGAGAAGCGAGAGAAATCCAAAAAACAACAATAGAAGAACCTGTATATAAGATACCTGTTCAAGAAAAACTCTCATTTTCAATGCCAAAACAACTTATTGCGCTTGGAGCTCTTTTACTATTTGTTTTTGCTCAAAATGTTTTTTCTGGTCCAAAAGATTTTTCTACATTATCTTATGATTTATCATATAAAGATATTTCAAATTCTATTGAAGAGGGAATTCAAAAAACTATTTACGCTCAGTCTACAGTAGTTGAACCTACAATGAATGTACTGGCTTCAGCTCAATATCTAGCAGATGGATATTGGGAATTGTTTACAATAATTGGTCAATTGCCAGAAGCAGTATATGTATCACTACACAATATAGGGTCAGGATATTTAACTCTCTATTCTTTGCAAGGTGAAGCAGGGTATCAATCAATGCTTCAATTACATACAATGGGAGCAACTGTTTTGAGAGGGTATGAGCTTGTTGGAGAAAGTTTTTTATTTGGAAGTGTAGATATTTTACATAGATATTCTGATATTTTTAATCTGAATTTAAAAGAAAAAGTTGATGACAGTCTCGTATACCCAAAAGTATACATGTCAAATGTTGTTGGAGGTTTTGAATATGCAAAAGAAGATGCGCAAGGTGGACTTTTAGGTGAAATTAAAAATAAAATTTTAAAGGGTTTCTCTTTGATTTCTTATAACATAAGTTCAAACACTGCTTCGGTACAATCTACTTTAACTTCTGTAACAGACACTGCTTCAAATTTACTGAGTTCATTTTTTGAATTTAATCTTGTAAAAAAAGAAGAAAAAATCCGTGCAATAAAATTAGAAAAATAAAGTATGTTTAAAAATATAATAAAGAAATATATACTCGCAACTCTTCTTATCTTTCTTTTTTTAGGTGTACCTGTTTTTTCTTTTGCCGCCGGCACACCCTCCCATCTCTCATACACCGGTCTCCTCACAGACACAGGAGGAAACCCACTTGGGGGAGGAGGAACACCATACTACTTCAAATTCTCACTCTGGGATGATCCAACACCAGGACAAGGAAACAAAGTATGGCCCACAGCAGCTCCACAACCCACAACACTCACCGTGAAGCAGGGTTCTTTCTCTGTATTAATCGGAGACACAAGTAATGGATATCCAGATACACTTGATTATGACTTCAATTCAAACAATCCTGTATATCTGCAAGTTGAAGTATCATCAGACAATAATACATTCGAAACACTCGCACCTCGTTCACAACTCTCCTCAACTGCTTTTTCACAAATCGCATCAAGAGTATCAGGTACACAAGACTCTTCATTTGGAACAACTACATCTTTTGCAAACACACTTGTCTCAATGCTTTCAACTGCAGTGAACAAAGCAGTACTCACCATCAAAGGTGCTGCAGGACAGGTTGCTAACCTGTTCAACATCACAGACTCCAACGACAACACATTCTTTACTGTTA
>JBDLUA010000019.1:0-12301 GCA_039805545.1 Candidatus Parcubacteria bacterium | reverse complement strand
TGATAAATTATTTTCAATTTTTTTCACTGATCCGCCTCGCATTTTTTGTGGGCGTTTTTTTTTTTTTTATATTAAAAAATAAAAGCGGCCGACCCGATGGGTCGGCCGCTTTTCTTTTTTAATATCTAAAAACAAAATCCGCCCACACAAATTGCGAGGCGGATCAGTGAAAAAAATGGAAAAGAATTTAGCACTGTCATCCTCGGTATCGTGTGAGAATGTTTGCAATATCGCTGGATGCGATTTCAGGATGCGGACATCCATCACGTTCGATTTGAATCTTATCTAAACGAATCGTGATATTTTCTCCTTCTTGGAGTGGTGTTTCGATGACTTTTCCGGAAAATGTGAATCCGGATTCAAGGGGAAGAGTAATCATTGAGCCTTGCGCCGGGATGTTTGGTGTTCCATCAGGATGAAACAGTACACAACTAGGACGAGTATCTGCTCGGTAAATCACTTCTACAGTGAGATTTTTGCCACTATGTTTTCCATATGGATAGGTGATGATGTGGAACATGTCTTTGCGGGTTTGAGGTTCTTTGAAAAATTACCTCAAATATGCTATCTTGTCAAAATGAAATTCAAACTCCATTCTCAATACAAACCAGCAGGGGATCAACCCAAGGCAATCAAAACAATCGTCGATGCTTTTACTAAAGATAAAGAAAAAGTAACACTTCTTGGGGTTACTGGTTCAGGAAAGACATTTACAGTTGCAAATGTAATAGAAAATATTCAAAAACCAACTCTTGTGATTGCACACAACAAGACTCTTGCTGCACAACTTGCATCAGAGTATCAAGAATTCTTCCCTGAGAATGCAGTGCATTACTTTGTTTCATACTATGACTATTATCAGCCAGAAGCGTACATGCCTGGATCTGATACCTATATTGAGAAAGAAGCTCAAATAAACGCCGAAATAGACCGATTACGGCATGCTTCAACGCAGGCACTCTTAACACGAAAGGATGTAATTATTGTTGCATCAGTTTCGTGTATTTATGGATTGGGTTCTCCAGAAGAATATGAGAAAGAAAATTTTAAAGTATTAAAGGGTACAAAAATTCCTCGAAACGATTTTATTCGAAAACTTGTGCAACTTCATTATGAACGAACACTCGGGCAAGTATCATCAGGAGTGTTTCGAGCAACAGGAAATTACATTGACTTTGTTCCGACATCAGAAACTTTTACTGTACGATTTATTTTTGAAGAAGATACGATTACTTCTATTTTAATCATTGATTCAATTACCCGAAAAATTATCGAAGAGCGAGAATATTTTTTTATTTTTCCCGCAAAGCACTTTATTACTTCAAAAGAAGAAATTACTCGAGCAGTTAAAAGTATTGAAAAAGAATTAGAAATTCGACTCAAACAACTTCTTGATGATGGAAAGCTTCTTGAGGCAGAGAGACTCAAGCGAAGAACGCGATATGATCTTGCACTCATCAAAGAGACTGGATATTGTAATGGAATTGAAAACTATTCACGACACTTTAGTGGAAAAAAACCTGGAGAAGCACCAGATAGTTTGCTCGCATATTTTCCTCATAAAGCTGATGGAACACCAGATTTTCTTACGGTAATTGATGAATCTCATATTACCGTATCTCAAATCGGTGCAATGTATGCAGGAGACAAATCTCGAAAGGATACTCTTATCGAACATGGGTTTAGACTTCCATCCGCACTTGATAATCGTCCACAAAAATTTGATGAGTTCGAACAATTCACAGGACAAACATTGTATACTTCAGCAACTCCAGGAAAGTATGAAAAAGAAGTAAGCGAAGTTGTCGCAGAACAAATCATTAGACCGACAGGACTTATTGATCCAATGCTTGTTGTGAAGCCGATTACATCTTCGGCTCACGGGAGGGATCCTCGCCTTCGCGAGGATGACGTTGTAGAGTATCCAGGACAAGTTGAAGACTTTATTATTGAAGCACAAAAAACTATTAACGCAGGTGAGAGAGTGATTGCGACTACACTAACTAAAAAAATGTCAGAAGACCTTGCTGATTATTTGGAACAAAAAGGATTCAGAACAAAATATCTTCATAGTGAAATTCAAACAATTGAACGAATCGAAATTCTTACACAACTTCGAAAAGGTGAATACGATATTCTTGTTGGAGTAAACTTGCTTCGGGAGGGAATTGATATGCCGGAAGTAAGTTTGATTGCAATTTTTGATGCTGACAAAGAAGGATTTCTTCGATCAGAAACTTCTCTTATTCAAACCATTGGACGAGCAGCACGAAACGTAAATGGCCGAGTAATTCTCTATGCGGATGAAATGACTCGTTCAATGAAGAGTGCGATTGATGAAACAAATCGTCGTCGAGAAGTGCAACTTGCATATAATAAAGAACACAATATCACTCCTCAAACTATTAAGAGTAAAATTAAAGACATTACTGATCAATTCAAAAAAGAACACGAGAAGGCAGTTGATAATTTGCTCAAAATAGATCTCACAAGTGAAAAAAATATTAAGCAGATTATTAAAGAAAAGAAATCTCAAATGGAAGAGGCTGTAAAGATTCTTGATTTTGAAACAGCTGCATTACTTCGGGATGAATTATTTGCTTTGGAAGAGCTTGCAGAAAAGAATTCTAAGAAGAAGAAAAAGTAGTAGACAAATAGAAAAGTTATGATATTTTGAGAAGGACTTATTATGAATGCTCTTCACACACCAATGTCGGGCGGTGTTCGCACACCGCGGCCTTCTTCAATCAGGAAACCTTGGAGAAAGAAAGCTCTTGTGGTTATCGGTCCACCCTGTACAGGGAAGACTGATTTTGCCACAGGACTTTGTAGCTCTTGGGGTTTTGTCAAACACTATTCCTCGTCGACGGCGCTTCGTGCGTATGCGACAAGGAATCATCGGCAGGATATTCTCGAAGAGATGGCTGCCGGGGAACTCGTGAGCGACTTTGATGTCGTGAAGCGTGTGTCCGGTGCTCATTATCGAGATTTTGATCTCCGTCTTGGAGATGGAGAAGTCGGCATCTTCGATGGGTGGGGTCGTACCGGCCCTGAACTCGAATATTGTTTGGAAATGCTCTGTCTCTGGGACTATGAGGTTCATGTTGTGTTCTTGAATGCACCGGACGAAGTCCTGTGGCAGCGTGCTCGTAATCGCAAGAGAGACGACGACGCGTCAATTGCACGGCGGATTGAACTCTTCAGGTACTACTTCTCAGACCTCTTTGATGTCGCTGAAGCGCGTCTGGGGTTTGGTAACTGCCACGTAATCGAAACTGACAAATTCGACCAAGCGACTACCCTTGATATCATAAAGGGACGGTTGCGGATCGTAGCCTGAAAACAACTACCTCCGTCCAGGAGTCCCTCGCGGACTCCTGGATCGGGGGTTGTTTTTTTATATAAATTTTAATATTGTAGAGAAATGTCCAAAAAAACTCCTCAATCTCATAATTCAAAGACAAATCATCCATCAGATGAGATTGTTGTTAAAGGTGCACGAACACATAATTTGAAAAATATCACAGTCAAAATGCCGCGAGGTAAGATGATTGTGTTCTCAGGGCTTTCAGGATCTGGCAAGTCTTCTCTTGCGTTTGATACTATCTTTGCCGAAGGACAACGACGATATGTTGAATCGCTTTCTGCATATGCACGGCAATTCCTTAGACAAATGCAAAAGCCGGATGTTGATGAAATTACCGGTCTTTCCCCAGCTATTTCTATTGATCAAAAATCTCGATCAAACAACCCTCGATCAACCGTTGCAACTATTACAGAGATTTACGATTATCTTCGAATTCTTTTTGCCCGAATAGGGAAACCTCACTGTGTACTTTGTGGACGAGAAATTAAAAAACTTTCTAATGATGAAATTTTTGAAACAATTTTAGAAACTGTAAAAGAATTTTCTAAAAAAGAAAATCAAAAAGTAATGGGTGTAGAAATTGATGCAGAAAAAGTAAAAATTTATGCGCCAGTTGTTGTGGGAAGAAAGGGTGAGTACTATCAACTTCTCTATGATTTGCTCGATAAAGGATTCGAAACCGTTCGAGTAGATGGAAAGGATTATAAACTTCGAGAACGAATTGAACTTTCTAAAACAAAAAAGCATGACATCGACGTACTTATCGATGAATTTTATGCAACCGAAATAAAAAAGTTCTCACAAGATGTTAAAGAAAGAATGTCAGAAGCAATTGAACGAGCGCTTGACCAATCGCAAGGACTTCTTCGAGTTGTGTTCGGTGATTCATATAAACTTATTTCAAGTAAATTTATGTGTCCATATGACGGATTCTCTTTTCCTGAAGTAGAGCCTCGATTGTTTTCTTTTAACTCTCCATATGGAGCGTGTGCGACATGTAATGGTCTTGGAACAAAGCATCTCTTTGATTCTGATCCATGTGATATCTGTCACGGTGCACGACTTCGAGAAGAAGGTTTACATGTATTTCTAACTCAAACAGGAGAAAAGAAGTCTATTGTAGATGTAACCACATTATCTATTAAAGATGCGATTGAATTTTTTACTTCACTTGATTTATCTGATACCGAATATGAAATTGCAAAGGTTGTATTAAAAGAAATAGAAGCACGACTTCGATTTATGAATGATGTTGGTATTGAATATCTTTCATTGAGTCGACAAGCACATACACTTTCAGGTGGAGAGGCACAGCGAATTAGGCTTGCAAGTCAACTTGGTTCTGGTCTTGTGGGTGCATTATATGTTCTTGATGAACCAACAATTGGGCTTCATTCACGAGACAATGATAGATTAATCAAAACTCTTCTTAATCTTCGAGATCTTGGAAATACAGTGCTTGTAGTAGAACACGATGAAGATACTATCTTTGCTTCTGATTATCTTGTAGACATTGGACCAGGGGCTGGAGTGCATGGAGGAGAGGTTGTGGTAGCAGGATATTTAAATGAACTTCTCACAGAATCAAAATATAAAAACAAGTCTCTCACACTCGATTATCTTCGAGGCGATGCAGAAATCGAAATTCCTAAGAAACGACGAAACATCGACGGAGGAAAGTTAAAAGTAAAAGGTGGAAATGTGTTTAATATCAAAGACATGGATATTGAAGTTCCACTTGGAAAACTTCTTACCGTAACAGGAGTATCTGGTTCAGGAAAATCTTCTTTTGTGTATGAAATTTTATATAAAAACTTGCAAGCAAAGTTTGATAGAAAAAAGCGATCAAGCAAAGTATATAACTGTAAAGATTTTTCTGGTGGAGAAAACGTAAGTCGAACAATTCTTATTGATCAGTCTCCAATTGGTCGAACACCACGATCTAATCCTGCAACATATACCGGTGCATGGACTCATATTCGAGATATGTTTGCCGCAACTGAAGAAGCTAAGTATAGAGGGTGGAAGTCGGGAAGATTCTCATTTAACGTAAAGGGTGGACGATGTGAAGCATGTCAGGGTAATGGAGAAATTGCAGTAGAGATGCACTTCCTTCCAACGGTGTATGTTCCGTGTGAAGTCTGTGAAGGAAAACGATTTATGAAAGAAACTCTTGATGTTCGATATAAAGGAAAGAATGTGTATGATGTTTTGAAAATGACTGTCGAAGAAGCTCTTGCATTCTTTGAAGATATTCCTGCCATTTATGACAGACTCTACACACTTAATGAAGTAGGTCTTGGATATCTTGAGCTTGGACAGTCTGCAACTACACTCTCAGGTGGAGAGGCGCAACGAGTAAAAATTTCTTCTGAATTATATCGAGCACATATTCAAAAAACTATTTACATATTAGATGAGCCTTCAATTGGACTCCACTATGAAGATGTACGAAAGCTTATTGAAATCTTGCAAAAGCTTGTAGATAAAGGAAACAGTGTGCTTGTAATCGAACACAATATGGATATTATAAAATCTTCTGATTACCTTATTGATATTGGGCCTGAAGGGGGAATTGGTGGTGGAAAAATTATTGCAAAAGGAACTCCAGAACAAGTTGCACAAGTAAAAGAATCTTATACGGGTCAGTATTTGAAAAAAGTTTTGAAGAAGAAATAAAGGAAAAAGCCGGCCCCCCCTGAGAGGACCGGCTTTTGAGATCTTGATACGGTTAGACTTGAAAGCCGCGCTGGACGAGTTGAAACTCAATTCCTGCACGAACGATTGGATCGGCACAGGTAAGGAGTGCACGCATATCCTTCTCGTATTTTTGGATAGTTTTCACCGTCTTTTTGTTGCGAGAGAGTTTGTAGGGAGAAGGAAAATCCCTCTTCTGGTGAACAAACTCCTTTTGCAAGATTTGATACTCGATCATATCAATCCCTGATATCATTCCTGATACGAGGCGAGAATTTTCCTCGTCTTGCAGAGGGTTGATAAGTCTTTGGAAGGCAATTGCCGTTGGTTTCGAAAAGGTCAGACCCATCGAGCCAAAATAGAGAGTTTGCTCAGGAGTTCTTTCCCAAAGAAAGGCTACGACGAAGAGTGCTTCGCGAATTTCTTGGTGATGTGCAAATTCCTTGTAAAGTTCTCCGAAGAATGTTTCATCGTGTAAGTGAGACACGCTCCAAAGGGGGCTGTTTAGGGTGTTGAGGAAATCATTCCAGCAGCCAAGTGCAAGTAGTAGCATCTGGCGAACATCTTCGTATCTAGGTTTCATTCGTGTTGGTTGGTTTGGTGTTGTGAGGAGAACAAGTGTTCTAAAATGTAACACTATATGTTTTTAAATAAAAAGTAAAGAAAGATAAAAAGTGGGCTCTTTTTTATGGTGTTGACAAAAAATAATGTGAGAAGTATTATTTTTTCGGACATGGGATACGGTACTGAGATTTTGGGGAGTCATCCGTCTTGGCTCCTTTTTGCTCTTTACTTCCAGAAGACCTTTGTGTAGGCAAGTATGCGCAAAACTTCTGTTCGTCAAATAGACTTCTGTTTTCTTCTATTTGACACTATGTTACGGCCACATCTCGCAACTCAACGGAGATGTGGCCTACTTTTTTATAAAAAATTAGTTTATTATCAACATATGCAAAAGTTGGATTCAGAAAAATTTAATCTTCCAAAAGAACCTGGCGTATATTTTTTCAAAAAAGCTAAGGAGATTTTATATATTGGAAAAGCAACTTCTCTTAAAGATAGAGTAAAAAGTTATTTTGCTGACGACGTAATTCATACACGAGGTTCTCGAATTGTAGATATGGTTGCGCTTGCAGACACTATTGATTTTGAAACAACAGAGACTGTACTTGAAGCATTGATCAAAGAAGCAAATTTAATTAAACGCTATGAACCAAAATATAATATCAAAGAAAAAGATAATAAGAGTTACAGTTATGTATGTATTACAAAAGATTCTCTTCCAAAAGTTGTAATTGAACGAGGACGAACAATTTCTTTTAAGAGTTCTGAGTATGAGAGTGTATTTGGACCTTTTCCTTCACAACAAAAACTTTTTGTTGCTCTTAAGATTATTCGAAAGATTTTTCCATTTATAACAGATAAGACTGGCTCTAAGTTGTATGCTCAAATTGGACTTGAACCAGATATGAATAAGGATAACTTTAATGATATTTATAAAAAGAATATTCGAAACATAAAGTTATTTTTTCAAGGAAAAAAGAGTGCATTGATAAAGACTCTTGAAAAAGACATGATGTCATATGCAAAAAAACTTCAATTTGAACGAGCAAGTCAAATCAAAAAACAAATCTTTGCGCTTGAACATATCAATGATGTCGCACTTATTGATGATGAAAAAGTTTCAATACAAGATGTTGCATTTCGAATTGAGGCATATGATGTAGCTCACATGAAGGGAAATCATAGTGTTGGTGTGATGACTGTATTTGAAAATGGTGTTGCACAAAAGTCTGCATATAGAAAATTTATTTTAAGAAATACACCGAAGGGAGATGATTTGAAAGGTCTTATTGAAATTCTCACAAGACGATTTAAACATGATGAGTGGCCTTTGCCTGATCTTGTTGTAATCGACGGGGGAAAAACTCAACTAAATACCGCACAATCTTTTTTCAAAAGTATGAAACTTAATACAAGCATTGTTTCTGTTGTAAAAGATGATTCGCACAAAGCACGAGAAATTCTCGGAGACAAATCTTCTGCATCAAAATATAAAAAACAAATTATTCTTATAAACAGCGAAGCTCATAGATTTGCAATTGAGTTTTATCGAAGCAAACACCGGAAATCGCTTTTGAAATAAAAACATTATTAGCATGTCATCCCCGCGGAGGCGGGGATCCAGGCACGAAATAAGACATGTAAAGAAATGGTTTAGATTGCCTATTGCTACTACTTATATTGATCCTGGATCCTCATATACATGAGGATGACGTACTAATAACAATTTACAAATATCGTAAACCTGTGGATGACGCTTCATCAAATTACTGTATAATGTTTGTAATGAATAAAAAGTATAAAGTAGCTATTTTGAAAGGAGGAAACAGTGATGAACATCCTATTTCTGTAAGGTCTGGAGAACAACTTAAAAATCGAATGGAAGCATATCAAAATGTAACCGATATTATGGTTGACCGTTCTGGAGAGTGGTTTGTACAAGGTGCTCCATATGATAAACGAAATCTTGTGCGAGACTTTGATATGGTGATTAATACTATGAAGGGTGGAGAAGGAGAAGACGGAAGACTCACTAAGTATCTCGATGCATTTGGTGTGAAGCATACTAATGCATCACAATTTGGAAGTACACTTTCTCATAACAAACATAAGTTTAAAGAATTTTTGAAACGACATGAAATCAAAACTCCTCATTGGGTTCTCATTGATGGTGAAAATGATGTTGAAGCACAAAAGAGAGAGCTTCACCAAAAAATGTTTTTACCTGCGGTTGTAAAGCCTGCAACAAACGGTTCCTCAATCGGAGTTTTTGTTGCGAAGAATTTTGATGAAATGAAACAATACGTAGATTGGATTTTAAAACGAGATAGATTTGCACTCGTTGAAGAATATATTGAAGGGCTTGATGTTTCTGTTTTAACTACAAAAAACTTTAGAGGACAACCGGTATACAGTTTTATCCCAGTTGGTGTTGATACCTCAGATATAATTAATTACGATCATAAATTTAATAACACACATACTTTTTTTCCTGTAGACAAACTTACTCAAGAAGATCGAACTATGATTGAGGATATTGCAAAGAGTGTGCATACTAAGCTTGATTTAGATACACTCGCAATGACCGATTTTCGTGTGCATCCAAAACGGGGAGTATATGCTCTTGAGACAAACACCGTGCCTTCTTTTGAAGATGGTTCTATCTACGATGAAGCACTAAAATTAGTTGGTGTACAAGAACAAGAGTTGGTTGATCATATAATCAATCTGGCACTTAATAGAAATAGACTCTAGAAGCACGTCATCCTCGCGAAGGCGAGGATCCAGAGTATTCTTGCATTTTTCTTTATTTTTATGTATAAATGGCCTGGACACCTCCCTTGTTCACACTCGCCCTCGTGGAGGGAGCTCTGTCCACCCGGCCTGCCGACGGTTCACAACGTTGGCAGGCCTCTTTCTTTACTTGTGTTTTTTCTTCTTTTTCGTATAATGTTCAGTACTTAAGTTTCCAAGGACTTGAGATGGGCCCTGTATTCAAAGCATACGGGCCCTGCGTTCGGAAAAAATGTAAAAGTGAACTTTTCCATTTTGTTCCTCACTTGGGCCCGTAGCTCATCTGGCTAGAGCGCCTCACTTGCACTGAGGAGGTGGCAGGTTCAAGTCCTGTCGGGTCCACCATAGAAGACTTAAGAGGCTGAAAGGCCTCTTTTGTCTTGAAAACACTGGCTAATTGTGTGGTTCCATAAATACCGTTTTGAAAAGTGATACCCTGGGGGAATTGGAACCATTGGAGCTTTTGTTTTTTATCTAAGAGGGCGAGCTTCCATACACTACCAGGGTTTTGTAGGTAACTTTCACAAAAATCAAAAAGTTCATCAATATTAAGTTCCACCTCTTCTTTTGAAGAAAGGTTAATTTGAGTATCTACAATCTCTTTCTCTAAGATCTCCAATTGTTGTTTAAGGAGATGGTCGCTAATAATACCATCCAGATTCTTCTTAATAAGACTATTTTGGCGCTCTGTAAGCTCTTGGACATATAAATGCATCTTACTTACATCTTTTTCTTGACGGCTTACTGCTGGACCAAATTTTTCTCTAAGTTTTGTTTTGAGTTTATTGATATGTTCCTCTTTTAGTTTGAAATCATTCATATATTCTATGAACCCTTTTTCAAATTTGTCTCTATTGTAATTAGATCCTTTTGTTTCAAATCTGTAGAAAGGGTATTTCTTATTTCTGCCTCTGGACCAACTTCCTGTGAGTTTTCTGTTGTTTTCATTAAAGACAAATCTTCGAAGAGGGAAGTCTTCATTATCTAATTTGTATTGAGTCATTTTCTTCCCTCTATATTTCAAGACTCTCTGCACTTGATTAAATGTCCCTTCATCAATAATGGGCTCAAATAGACCTTTATGACTTTCTCCAAACTTTTCTATAACACCGGTATATGTTTTGTTTTTAATTACATTGTAAAAATATTGTTTACACATAGATTTTCCGTTTCTTAGGCGAAGTCCCAGATCTTCCATTTTCCTTCTAACTTCTTCAGTTGGATAAATGTTTTTTGCAATCATTTCAAAAGCTTGTCTTATAAGTGGAGCCATTATTGGGTTGGGGGCAATTGTTGCTTTACCTGCAACTTTAACATTGTCATAACCAACAGGAGCCATCCAGACATACCTTCCTTCTCTCATTGCGTTCTTCATACCTCCAGCACAACGTTCTGCTCGTACATCATTATCAAATTGGGCAACATTAGCCATTATGTTTTCCATAAAACGGCCTGCAGGGTTATTTTCAAAATATTCAGTAACTGATTTTATTTCCACGCTATATTTTTTTAAGAGTATCCTTAGTTGGCTGTAATCATCTGTATTACGAGATAAGCGATCTATTTTATAGACTATAATTGCGTTAATACCATTCTTTTTATTAGAACAAAAGGCAAGCATCTTT
Source organism: Candidatus Parcubacteria bacterium (assembly GCA_039805545.1). GTDB lineage: Bacteria > Patescibacteriota > Minisyncoccia > Phycocordibacterales > JAACPR01 > JAULZV01. Next base: position 1,255 of record JBDLUA010000019.1, on the reverse strand, counting down.
TTAAGCTCAGTTCTATCTGTTGTTTTCGCGCTTTCTCCTTGTTCAATATATACCTGTACAACTTCGTACCCATTTTTTTCAGCATACTCTCTGCACGCTTTTTCTTGGGTTATGAGACTGTTACCTTCATCGACCTGTTCTTTTGTTGATACCCGACAATAAATAACCGCTTTTTTTCTTAGGTTTATTTGCATGTTTCCTTTTATCATCTAGAAATATTTCAATAAGTATATCGGCAAGATAGTCTAATGAATCATCTTCAGATATGAAATTAGTGTTATTAAAACCTGAAGGGGAACTGCAATATAACGCTTCATTGCTACACAAAGACGCTTGCAGACCCCCTTCAGGGTTTACTTTTGCGTTATATGCATCTTTTTTGTGTAGCTTAGTCATTATATCATTTTTATATTTTTGAGACTATTTCGACCAAATTTATTGCTAATTCATGTACGGTTAAGAGTGCTTTGTTAGTTGGTAGAGTCCTTTAAGAAGAGTTCTTTTTTCTCCTTGTGCATATTCAGATTTATCAACTAGCGCATTAAACATTCGTTTAATGCGATCTCTACTAAAGTTCTTGCCATGGATTATTCTTTCAAAACATATGAAATCTGAAAGATTCTTTTGTTTTGATCGTAATTTATTAAAACTTCTTTGTATGCTTCTCATTTTTTATTTCTTTTTTATTTTGATAATGTTTCTTTACGATTGAAGATAGGAGATATGACATAGGTATCCCTAATTTTGCAGACTTAATTTTCATAAATTTGTGTACGTCAGCATCAAGTCTTATGAGTCTTGTTATTTTTATATTATTCATATTTTGCTTATTAACTTGTTGACAATAAGGACTTTCAGTCCTGGGGTAGAGGCCCTCTTCCTTCCACTCACCATTACCATATATATACTTACTTCTCACATTCCCGGTTACTATCTTTGTATTTATATGCTAAAGGAGCCGTGTTTAGGATTGAGGCTTGCAAGCCTGAGAACTTATTTAATGTCGCATCTCACCACTGCAAGTAGTTCTCCACGACAAGGGAAAAGACCCTGGATTGTTCTCATGATTTTTAATGAGCGCAATCCAGGAGCTTCTTTAAAGTTAGATTTATTGAAAAATCTAGAGCTTTACTCTAGATTAGTGTGATATGTATATTAAATATATGAAATAACTGATATCAGTTATTTCTCTCTTCGTTTTCTTTCAATTGAAATTATCTTTCTAATTTCTGAATCTGTAGATTGTATCTTTTCA
>JBDLUA010000018.1:0-20476 GCA_039805545.1 Candidatus Parcubacteria bacterium | reverse complement strand
AACCGTGTCAGGATTGACACGGTTTAACCCCGCCGCTTTTGTTTTTTAAAATTATCTAGGTGTATTTCGTTTAGTTTTTCTTCGAGTAACAATCATAGTGTTTGAATACTTCTTAGGTGTTCGAGTCTTAACTCCATATGCCTGTTTACCATATCGAGTCTTAGGTCCTCGTCGAAGTCCAACTCCTTGTTTTTGTTCTCCTCCTCCGTGTGGGTGATCTACTGGGTTCATAGCTGTACCTCGTACCTTAGGTCGAATACCTCGGTATCGACTTCGTCCAGCCTTTCCAAGATTCACAAGTCGGTACATATCATTTGATACTTCTCCAACTGTTGCCCAACAAGTACTGTGTACTTTTCGGATTTCTCCTGATGGGAGTTTGATTTGAGTTACTCCAGCATCTGGATCTTGAGCTACAACTTCTGCATAGTTACCAGCAGAACGCACAAGCGCAGCACCTTTGAAAGGTTTAAGTTCAATGTTAAATACGAATGTACCTACAGCAATTTTTGAAAGTGGAAGTCTATTTCCCATTTCAGCTTTTGCGTTTTCAGACACAATAAATTTTTGTCCTACTTGCATTGCTCGCGGAACAAGAATGTATCGTCGTTCTCCGTCAGCATATACTGCAATCCCAATGAATCCTGATCGATATGGATCATATTCAATTGTTTCAAGTCGTGCAGGTATATCAATTTTATTGTATTTAAAATCAACAAATCGATAATTCTTCTTGTGTCCCCCTCCTCTATGAGGAGCAGTGATTCGTCCTGTATTGTTTCGTCCGCCAGATTGATTCTTTCCGGCAACAAGTGACTTAAGAGGTTTGTTTTTTGTGAGGTAATTTTTATATGAAATTACACTCATCCCTCGTTGTCCTGGTGTATTTGGTTTTATTTTTTTAATTGACATGATGTTTTAGTTAGCAGCCGATACGTGGGATACGCTGGCTATACAACCTAATAATTATACGAATTCGATAGTGTCAGCAGGATTAAGGTATACATACGCCTTTTTGAATTCTGGCTTTGTCGCCCATCGTCCTGATCGTACCACTTTCTTTGGTTTAGTGATTACTGTGTTTACTTTCACAGGTGCTACACCAAACTTAATTTTAATTGCTTCTGCGATTTGTTTTCGGTTTGCTTTTGCAGCTACTTGGAATACATACACTTTCTTTTCAGAAAGTATCGCTGCTCGTTCTGTGATTCTTGGTTTAATCAAAACCCAAGTAAGATCAGCAGAAGTTGTCTTAATATCTTTTTTTGCAACTGCCTTTGGAGCTGCTTTCTTTTTTGAAGCTACTTTTTTAGGAGCAGACTTCTTTTTTGTTTCTTCTTTTTTTCCAAAAATTGCCATAAGTCCTAATTTAGTTTAGCTTCTAATACTTTCAAACTCACTTCTGGATTTTCGATAATCACATACTTGTATTTCAATAGATCTACAGGGTTTATGTTTCGAATCTCATCAGTTTTAACGTTTGAGAAGTTTGCAAAAGATTTCTTTGTAAGTACATCGTTTTCATCGATTGCAACATACGCTCGATTCTTTCGTCGTTTTGCGAGCATTTCATATCCTTTTACACTTCCAAGAGCAGAAAAGATTGCTGATGCATCTTTTGTCTTAGGTGTTGCAAAAGAAATACTATCCACAAAGATAATTTCATTATCTGCTGCTTTCTTTGAAAGAATTGTAAAGAGAGCTTTTGCTTTCATCTTCTTGTTTACTTTTCGATCTCGATTAACTTCGTTTCGTGGACCAAAAGTAACTCCTCCACCCTTCCAAATTGGAGATCTTCGTGAACCATGTCGTGCTCGACCAGTTCCTTTTTGTTGCCAAGGTTTTTTACCACCTCCTCGTACATCACTTCGATCCTTTGTATGAGCAAGAGGAGTTCGAGCAGATGATTCCATTGATGTCACAACTTGTTGTACGAGATCAGAGTTCCATTTTAATCCAAAGATTGATTCTGGAGCTTCAATAGACCCTTTTTCTTTTCCTTCTTTTGTATATACAGTAATTTTCATAAGCCTATTTTTATCCCTTAATCTCAACAAGTGTTCCTTTTCGACCTGGTACAGCACCCTTGATGTATACCAATTGATTATCAGCATCAACTTTTGCAACTGTAAGATTTTTTACAGTTACTCTATCAGCACCCATTCGGCCTGCCATTCGCATTCCTTTGAATACTCGTTGAACACCTCCAACTCCAATAGAACCAGGTTCTCGTTCAGAGTGCTTTTGTCCGTGTGATCGTCGGCCTCCTTTGAAACCGTGTCGCTTCACTACTCCTTGGAATCCCTTTCCTTTTGAGATCGCTGATACCGTTACAGTATCTCCCTCTGTTAATGTACCGACTTCAATTTTGTCTCCAATATTGAATTCTCCGGCAAGCTTTACTTCTTTAAGGTGAGCAAAATTACCTAATTCTTTCACATGACCCTTCAGTGGTTTTGTAACGTTCTTTGCCTTCTTTTCACCAAAACCAATTTGGACAGCTTGGTATCCATCTTTGTCTGATGTCTTTACTTGTGTAATGACATTAGCACTTGTTTTGATTACAGTAACAGGAACTACAACTCCGTCTTCGGTGAAGATTTGTGTCATGTTTTCTTTTGTTCCTAGTAAAAATTTCATGATATTTTTCTAATCGTCCTGATAATTCGTTGTTAGTTCATTTTTACATCAATGTTTACACCTGATGGAAGACTCAAGTTTGTGAGTGCTTCAATAACTTTTGCATCAGGGTTCAAGATGTCTATTAGTCTTTTGTGTACACGCATTTCAAACTGTTCTCGCGCGTCCTTATACACAAACGACGATCTGTTTACTGTGTACTTTTTAATTTCAGTTGGCAAAGGAATTGGTCCACTTACTGTAGCTCCAAATCGAAGCGCAGTGTCCATAATTTGTTTCACTGATTGGTCGAGGATTTTACTCTCGTATGCCCGAACTCGTATTCGGAGTTTTGACATTTCTTGTGATTTTTTTTCTGACATAGTGTTTAACCTTTAATTGAAAAGCTAGTGGTTCTTAGCACGTCATCCTCGCAAAGGCGAGGATCCAGGTACGAAATAAGATGCATAAAGAAATGGTTTAAGTGTTCTCTATACTACCTCTTACAATGATCCTGGATTCCTGCCTTCGCAGGAATGACACTATCACTGATTAGTGATTACTAGAAGATCCTATCTCTCAAAAAGGGCTCGTTTAATTTTTAATGAGTAATTATTTTACAACCTTTGTTACAACTCCAGCTCCTACAGTTTTACCTCCTTCTCGGATAGCAAATCGTGTTTGATCTTCAAGAGCAACTGGTGCTACAAGCTTAACTTGGAATGTAACTGTATCTCCAGGCATTACCATTTCTACTCCTTCCTTAAGTGTTACTTCTCCAGTAACGTCTGTTGTTCGAACATAGAATTGTGGTTTGTATCCTGAGAAGAATGGTGTGTGTCGTCCACCTTCTTCTTTCTTAAGGATATATACTTCTGCTTCAAATTCTGAGTGTGGTGTTACAGATCCTGGGATTGCAAGCACTTGTCCTCGTGTAATATCTTCTTTTTTAAGACCTCGAACGAGAAGACCAGCGTTATCTCCAGCCATACCTTCTGAAAGAGATTTGTTGAACATTTCAATTCCAGTAATAGTTGTTTTTGCTGTATCTTTAAGACCGATAACTTCAACTTCTTGTCCAACCTTAATAACTCCTCGTTCAATTCGTCCTGTTACTACTGTTCCTCGTCCTTCAATTGAGAAGATATCTTCTACTGGCATAAGGAATGGTTTGTCAGTTTCTCGAACTGGAAGTGGAATATATGTATCAAGGTGCCCTGCGAGTTCAAGAATCTTTTGATTCCATTCTCCATTTACATCTGAAGATTCAAGAGCTTTAAGAGCTGATCCTCGTACAAATGGTGTATTTGCTCCATCAAATCCTTGTGATGAAAGAAGGTCTCGGATTTCCTCTTCTACAAGGTCAATCATTTCTGCATCTTCTACCATGTCACACTTGTTGATGAATACAATAATCTTAGGTACTCCAACTTGTCGTGCAAGAAGTACGTGCTCTCGTGTTTGAGGCATCATACCGTCAGTTGCTGCTACTACGAGAATAGCACCATCCATTTGAGCGGCACCAGTAATCATGTTCTTGATGTAGTCGGCGTGACCTGGAGCATCAATGTGAGCATAGTGTCGTGTAGGTGTTGAGTACTCTGAGTGAGAAAGAGAAATTGTAATTCCTCGAGCTTTTTCTTCTGGAGCCTTGTCAATTTCGTCTACCCCCTTCATTGAAGCTGAATATCCTTCAGCCATGTTTAATGTATGTAAGATAGCCGCTGTAAGAGTTGTCTTACCGTGGTCTACGTGACCAATTGTACCTACGTTTACGTGAGGTTTTGATCGATCGAATTCTGCTGCCATATAATATTTATGTTTTAAAATTACTTAATAATTGCTTTCTTTTGTAAAGGCGCGAGAACGGTGCTTTACAAGAAAAAACACATACCAACCGCCGCGACTTTATCCAAATAAAAAAAGCGCGAACAGGTAGAAGTATAGTAACAAAAAAAGGAGAAGTGTCAATGCGACACTCCGCCATCCTACACACAAAAAATTCCTGTCGTGGGGCCCGCCGATTACGGCGCCCGGACTCCAGGAATTTTTTGTGTGTAGGATGGCTTCGTTTTGCATTCTTGGGGAGGAAAGAAGAAAGGCCGGAATCCCCGAGGGGATTCCGGCCTTCTGAAGCAGAAGACAGTCATTTGATCCTCCGTAGAGCAGATTGAAGAAGTTCTTCCCTCTCAGAAGAAGAGAGTTTTGAACACTTCTTTCTTACCTGAGAGGCAAGAGCAAGGACTTTTTAGGATAGTTACAAAGACTTCTTTCTTTTGAAACCAGCTGGCTTCGGTTTGGATTTCATTGTCTTTGCACGCATCTTGGCAAGCTTCTTCTTGCCTTGATAGCGATTGTGCGCTTGTTTCTTCTTTACGACTTTTTTTGCGATTGCTTTGTGTGCCATGATGTTCTCCTTCTCAGTCAAAATATCATATGTATAAAAAAAGAAAAGGTCAATACAATCTTATACTATTTGAAATTTATTCTTAAAAAGACTACTATTACCTTGAACCCCTCTTTAAAATATGCCCACCGAAACTTCATTCAAACTCAACAATTTACGCAACAGAGTCAGAACACTCAAAAATAGAGAGACCCGGAAGAGAGAAGAAGCAGAAGCTGCCAATAAATCGATTCAAGATATTCAAGATTGCCTTGTGTACCTTGATGGAATACTCGAAACTCATCGTGCACTCGATATTCCAAAACACACGAGTGGAAAATCTCTTTTCTTCTTTAAAACCAAAAGTGGTGCCTCTTGTCTCATCAAAGAATTACATCCTTCTCCAGAATTCATGCCTGAGATGAGGCGAGTTCCAGTCGCTCAGACAAAAACAAGAAAGATGAAATCGGGAGATGTTGGTTTTGTGATTCAACGCGTGTTGTTTTCCTATCCAGACAGTAAACATGAGCTCGTGCTCTTTTGTCCAAAGCGCTGTGTGGTGGAGAAGATCTAATCAAAACGGCGACCCCTTTCGGGGTCGCCGTTTTTTCTATATTATTTCAATTCAACTGTAGCACCTGCTTCTTCAAGAGATTTCTTGATAGCTTCTGCTTCTTCTTTCTTCATTCCTGATTTAAGGTCAGCTGGAGCCCCATCAACGAGGTCTTTTGCTTCCTTAAGTCCGAGTCCAAGAGCTTCTTTCACAACCTTGATCACTCCGATCTTTGATGCACCAGCATCTTTAAGGTGAACTGTGAAATCTGTCTTTTCTTCTGCTGCTTCAGCTGCTGCTGCAGGAGCTGCTGCTGCTACTGCTGATACTCCAAATTTCTTTTCGAGTAACTTTACAAGCTCGTGAAGTTCGAGAACTGACATTGATTCGATTGATTCAACAAGAGTTTTAAACTTAGCAGGAACTTCAACAGTTTCCTCTACTTGTACATCTTGTACTTGTGTTTCGTCTGACATAATTATTTTAATTAACGTTGTTATTAAGCGGTTTTTTTGTCTGCAATAGCCTTAATTGCCATAGCAAATCCTTGAATTGGTGAATTGATCACATTTACAAACATTCCTCGTAGAACATGCATTGAAGGAATCTTAGCAATTTCTTCCATTTGTGATTTATCTACGAACTTGTGTTCAAAGATACCTCCTAGGATAGAAATTTTTCCATCGAATTTCTTCTGAAAAGCAAATACTTCTCGTGCTGGACCTGTTGCATCGTTTCCGTATACAACAGCTAATTCCCCTTCAAGTTGTGGCATATCACCTTCGATTCCTGCTTCTGCAAAAGCTTTCTTTACCAAAGTTTTCTTTGCTACATAATATGCAACGTCTCCTTTTGCAAGTTCTCGTCGCATAGTAGTAGTTTCAAATACTGGAAGTCCTTTGAAGTTTACAAAAACAATTGATTCACTGTTTTTGATTCCATCAAGCTTATCCAAGATTGATTTCTTTTTATCTTTTGTAATTGCCATACTTTTTGAATTTTAAATGAAAAATCGACCACATAAGGCCGATGGTCGTTTGAAGAGAATACTGAAATCGTATTGAAAAATAACGATTTTCAGCCTCGAGAGGACTTATGGGTGCCTCTTGTCTTCGGCCTTATACGCAAAATATACCACAATTGATTTAAATTTCAACTATCTTGTATGTATTACTATGCAGGAAGAGAAAATCCGTATTTGAATAGATAAATTGAAATACCGATAAAGATAAGCGCCCCAACTACCAATACAGCATTTGCAGTCTTCTCATCCTTCACCACTCCATGATTAATAAGAAAATCAACCATTGCGGAACCAGAGCGAGCACCTGTTGAAACATTTGTAAATTGTTGTGAAGATACATCTTCTGAAAATTCAATACTCATATTTCTATTATATATAAACAATAGTACTTGGCAATACAAAAACAAACAAAACGGCTGGACCCTTCGGGTCCAGCCGTTTTGAATCACTTTTTTTTAATTTTCTCTAATATCTGGATTTGAATAACACGATCTTGTACCAAGTTGTGAAGGTAGATCATTTGTACCTACACAAGTAAGAAGATACGTACCTACAGAATGTTGACTTCCATTAATGGTGTATGTACTTGAATTTAATGTTTGATTATTTATTACTTGATTCTCACCTCTCTTTGTAAGAACACAGGATTTTGCATTTTCAACTTCTACATATAACTTACAGTAGCCATCTACATCTACAGTATTTGGAATAAATTCCATTTTCTTTAGTAAAGCATTATTTCCTCCATCGCCTCCATCACCATCAACTCCCGTACAATTACCGTCAGGACAAGAAGGGTTATTACCGTCTTGTGTGATATTAACTGTACAACTAGTAATATCTGAAGTATTGTCTGAATAAGTTGCTTTTACTTTTCTTGTATAAGAACCTTCCTCATTAAATTTCTCTTTGTATACATTTGAATTTTCTCCTGAAATTAAATCAGAACCTATATACCACTGATATGTTACTCCGGATATATCCTTTGCAGTGAATGTGGCTGTTGAACCAACTTTATATGTTCCTCCTACACATGAGAAATTATTACCACAAGTATTTCCAGTCGCTTTTGTTTTCCATGTTGTATCTTCACAATAATATTCATATTCTTTACCATCTATACACTTTATCTCTCCGTCTGTGTGGGAAGTATCACATCCGTTCTTTGTCGTAGTAAAAGAATAATTACCATCAGTCCAATTACTCCAATATGGCACATCTTTTGAGTCACTCTTTGCTCGCATCTTTACATAATATGTAGTATTTGCTTTTAGATTTGTAATAACTTTGGATCTAACTGAATTATTATCTGCCGATTCTCCTATACCACTCCATACATCAACAATTTTTGATGGATCAGTAAAACCTTTTTGAGTTGAAAGTTGAATATGATATTGAATCTGCTTATCTCCTTGTTTATCTGCATACGTCCAATTAACTTTTGCCTGATTTGGTTTAACTTCACTTGCAGGAAGAAGTGTTACAGTTGGAGCTGTGTTTGAAGTTTCATTTGGACATACACCCTTTCCCCTCACACAAATAACCTGTACTGCAGTAATGTCTCGTTCTCCACTATTTCCTAATTGATATAAGTAGAAATATACCCGATGGTATCCAGGTTCTTGTGGTGCTTCGTATGTTTTATTTAGTGTAACAGCAGTTAATTCCGCATCATGTGTTCCTTGACGGAACCAATTGAAAAATTCTTCAAGCGGTGTCTTTGTATACTCATATACACGTCGATTAAGCACTTTGAGCATCTTTATATACTCATCAGTAAATTCATTTCCACCATTTTTTAAGTTTGAAATATCTTTAAAATCAAATTTTGAAACAGCTGGATATTCATCAAGTGCTTTTGTAAGATTTAAGAAAGTCTTTTGTACAGAATCTGCTTTTGTATAATTATTTTTAATCCAACTCACATAATCAGAAGTTGATGCATCTCCATCATCTGCAAAACGATATAGCTTTGCAGTAAAACCATCACCACACTCATTACATCGTGCATAACCATCGTCCCAATTAAGAGCAGACTTTGAAACAATATCTTTGAGAGCCGTTTCTTTATTGTCAGACATATCAGGCGAAATTACCTGTAAGTCAGTCTTTTTAAACAAATATTTAAAATCACTGAAATCCTTACCGCCTTGGAAGTCAAAGAGGAGTGAACCTACACTTGCTTGTTCCCAATAAGCCATTCTGTCTGCGATTTCTCCATTTAGTTTTGGCTTATTAGCCCACCATTTACTTTCTGGATTATATGAATAAGCCACATAATGTCTTGGATTATTATTACAATCTCCATACACTGCATTTACACTCAATTTAAATTTTTCTCCTGGCTCATAAATCTTAATATGTGGTGGGTATGGAGATGAAACAGATGTGATTTGAAATGAATCAAACCCCCAATCTTCTTCACTATTAAATACAGTAGCATCTGTATCTTCCCCTTTACTATAGATTGTTCTTTCTGTTTGTATAACTTTCCAACCCATTATACTGTTAATCAATTTATCATCCCAATCTGTTACTCCAGATAAATAATCATATGCTTCGGTTGATAATGATGTAGCATTTATCTTTGGTAAATTAAAGATACCTATTCCTAATAGGAGAAATAGTATAAACATTACAGTTGGCAAATTTATCTTGTGATATTTCTTTTTAAGAAGCAGAACAACCACAATAAGCAAAAGCACAATTAGTATTGAAATTACTGCAATTCCAAAACTATAATTATTTTGTACGAGTGATTTTTGATGTCTTACTGCATCTTCTGTTGGTAGCACTGTGGAGTATTCATCAAGAACTTTTCCATCTTGAGTTTTTATTACAGAATGAAATGCGAGAGACTCTGCTTTGGCTTGTGCCTTCATCGGAATTGTTATTGTTTTAATTGGAGATTTAAGATCGATTAATTGAGACACTGTTGCGACGTCTTCTCCTTTTTCATTTTTTGCAGTAACTGTAATAGTGCTTGATGCAAGCTGTATTTGTTTTTCTGGTCGATATTCATCAAATGGTTCACCTCCATAAGTCACAACAGCAGAAAATTCATCTCCCTTATCAACTGACAAAGCTTCAGTTGTAATGTTTCGTACCGTCGCAATCGGACCTGCAATTATATACCGAAGAGATGTTGAAAATAATTCTGATTTATTTTTATCTTGAAATGAAAGGACTCCGTAATACACGAGAGGGTCGAGATCTGTAGGAAGAGATAGAGAATATGTATTTATTTGATTACTTACATTAATTTCATCAAATTCAATTACTTTCTTAAGAGTCTCAGGATTATCTACTCTGTCATATAATTTAAGAACCGGCGTAAGAACCATTGCAACATTTGACGGACTTACTGCATACGCAAGATCAATGGATTCACCATCATATACTGTTGGACCAGTTTGAGGATTAATAACCGCGTCATAATCAGAAATGAGCAATGCTGAATCTACAACAGCAAGCGGTTCTAATTTTATTGCACCGACTATTTTTATAGGATATTCTGACTCACCGACAAAAGTTCCATCCTTGAGTATCGCAGTGATTTTTAAGGCAGATTCGCCTGTAATAGAAGTTGGGAGTGTATATTGAAATGAAATTTCATCTTGTGCTTGTGCCTTTATATAGTATGGACCCTTCTTAACACTCTCTCCTTGTAAGTTTGAAAAAGAAAGAGAATCCTTAGAATAGTTTCCTGCAGAAATACTATAATAGATGTCAGTCTGTGGAATATCAGAGAGATTTGAAAGTTTAAAACTTCCTGTAACTACCCCACCAACAGAATATTCTTCTGAAGTAACATTAATATCACTCACATAAATTTGATATGCTTGAGCGAATGTTGTTTGAATTGATAAAATAAATAATACGAATAAGCACAGTATGCTGATAATTTTTTTCATACTTTCATTATATGAAATATTTATTTGACTCGTTAGAAATTTATGGGGATAAGTTTTGAAGAAATAAAATAAAAGCGGCGGCCCGAAGGGTCGCCGCTTTTATTTTATTTTTTATCCTCGTGTTTTTTTAATTTCTTCTGCTACGTTTTGTGGAACGATATCGTAGTGGTCAAATTCCATCACCATAGATCCTCGTCCTTCTGTCATAGATCGAAGTGAAGTTGTATATCCGAACATTTCTGAAAGAGGTACGTGTGCATCAATTGCAACAATGTTATTTCCTCGATCTTGTGTTCCAAGAATTTGTCCTCGTTTTGACGACAAGTTTCCTGTGATGTCTCCAAGGAATTTATCAGGAACAGTAACTTCAACTTTCATAACCGGTTCAAGTAGAACAGGTCGAGCCTTTGCTGCAGCTTCTTGGAATGCAAATGATCCAGCAAGTTTGAAGGCAATTTCTGATGAGTCAACTTCGTGGAATGATCCATCATAGAGTTCTACAGAAACGTCAGCCATTTTATATCCTGCAACAATACCTCGTGTCATTGCTTCCTTGATTCCCTTTTCTACTGCTGGAATAAATTCTCCAGGAATAGCACCTCCCTTAATAGCATTTACGAATTCAAGGCCGTCTGATCGTTTTGTATTCTTTGGAAGAGATTCAGGATCAACATTTCGGTCCATAGGCTTGATATTAATCTTAACATGTCCGTATTGTCCCTTACCTCCTGATTGTTTCAAGTATTTGTATTCTGCAGAAGCTTCACCCGTAATAGTTTCTCGATATGCTACTTGTGGCTTACCTACATTTGCTTCAACATTAAACTCTCGCTTCATTCGGTCTACGAGGATTTCAAGGTGAAGTTCTCCCATACCTGCAATAATAGTTTCAAGAGTTTCTTCATCAGTTGAAACCTTAAATGTAGGGTCTTCTTCTGAAAGTTTTTTAAGGGCCATACCCATTTTTTCTTGGTCAGCCTTTGTCTTAGGTTCGATTCGAAGTGCAATAACTGGTTCTGCAAATTCGATTCGAAGAAGTTCTACTGGATGTTCTGGATCACAAAGTGTATCTGATGTATGTGTATTCTTAAGTCCTACTGCAGCTGCAATTTCTCCAGCATACACAGTCTTCACTTCTTCTCGATCATTTGCATGCATTCGAAGGATTCGTCCGATTCGTTCCTTTTCTCCTGTTGAAGCATTAAGTACATATGAACCTGCTTCAAGAACTCCTGAATATACTCGAATATATGTAAGTTGTCCTACGTATGGGTCTGTTTGAAGTTTGAATGCAAGAGCCGCAAGAGGTGCATTATCATCTGATGGTCGTTCTGTTTCTTCTCCTGTTTTAACATCAACTCCCTTAATAGCAGGAATATCTGTTGGAGCAGGAAGATAGTCGACTACAGCATCAAGTACAAGTTGTACTCCTGTGTTTTTAAGTGCTGAACCTGTAAATACAGGAATAAGCGCGTTTGCAATAACTGCTTTTCGCATTGTTTTTTTGAGATCTTCAAGAGCGATCTGTTCTCCACCAAAAAATTTATTCATCAATGCTTCATCGTGTTCAACAATCTTTTCTACCAATTCATTGTGATAGAGTTCTGCATCATCTTTATATTGTGCAGGAATTTCTCCTTCAACTACTTTGTTACCCATTTCTCCTTCGAAGGTATATGCCTTCATTTTAAGAAGGTCGATAACTCCATGTAGATCTGATTCTTCTCCCATTGGAATTTGAGCCCGGACTGCTTTCTTTGAAAGACGGTCAACGATAGATTTGTACGATCGTTCAAAAGATGCACCTGTTCGGTCAAGTTTGTTGATGAAACAAATTCGTGGAACTTTATACTTGTCAGCTTGTCGCCACACAGTTTCTGATTGTGGTTCTACTCCAGCAACTCCATCAAATACTACCACTCCTCCATCAAGTACCTTAAGTGATCGCTCTACTTCAGCCGTAAAGTCTACGTGACCTGGTGTATCGATAATATTAAATCGATGTTTTTTACTTACATCTGTCTTGTCTTCTACATATGTTGGTGTCCAGAAACAAGTTGTAGCAGCAGAAGTAATTGTAATACCTCGCTCTCGTTCTTGTTCCATCCAGTCCATAACTGCGGCACCTTCGTGTACTTCTCCAATCTTGTGTGATACACCAGTATAGAAAAGCACTCGTTCTGATGTTGTTGTTTTTCCGGCATCGATGTGGGCAATAATCCCAAAGTTTCGTACTCGGTCCAATGGATAATCTCGGCTCATAATAATTGTATAAATTGTTAATTAAATAAATAAAATCCCTCTTGAATAAGGTATTCGTCATTGTACTTAAAAAATGAGAAAAAGCAATGAATCTAATCCTGTTTTTGAAGCAATGTTTCATAACAAAAAAGCGCAGCCCGAAGGGCTGCGCTTTTTTGTTTTTAGACAATTTTTATCACAGGACAGCTCACCTTAATCTTCTCCCTGCTATTTTTACTATTCTTTATTTCAACCTTAGGTTTTATAATCCCCTTCTTTTTTGCAAAAAGAGTCTGAACGAGAGCTTTTTTATTAAACCCTTTCACCTTAGAAGCACTAATGCCAGACCAGTTTATTTTGTATATATCAGGAAGATTAGAAGTCGTAACATTAATTGTTATTTGTTCCCCTACCATAAATGAAGTATTTGATACGGTACACACAGCTGAAAGAGAGTTATTTACCACCTCAGGTATAGTCGGATTGTTTGCAACTGGAACAGAAGGAACTACTGAATTATTTTGATCAGACGTATTCTTTTTAATTGAAAATCTTATTTCATTTTTTGGTTCAGACCATTTACCTGGTGTAGCAACTCCTGAATGAATCCAGAACACATAAGATTCGCCTTCCTTAACATTTATATCTATTGATTCATCAGTATGGGTATTAATTTGTTTTTCAGAACCATTTATTTCTTTATATCGCACAAGATAATTAGTATTTTTATTCTCCCACACTACAGTCATCTTCTTTGTATCAGAAGGAAATTCTTGATTATTTCTAGGAGAAATTATTTTTGGAGAAACAAGAATTGTTGGAGATTCTACCCCTATAGCCGTTACTGTAAGATTATCTGTTCCACTTGTATTACTTTGTCCTGTCCATCCATCAATTTCTGAATTATCGTAATTAATTTTCCACCACCGCACACCATCTTGTTCTATAGGACCATCAATAATTTGTCCGGTCACTCCGTTTGCTTGTGTACCAATTTTAGTTGTGTCTGCAATATAAGTATCATTTCGCACATTTACAAAACCTGTATTACTAGTTACTTTAATCAAATTCCATTTTGCAAATGGAATTCCTGAAACCACAGGTGGTTTAGTTTCTTGCCCGTCTTCACCATCTTCAGGAATAACAACAGGGTCTGTTGGCTGCGTAATTACTGGAGGAATATAAACTCCGCCTCCTCTATATGCATTCCACATATTTCTTACAAATGGTGGCACTCCATTTGGAGCCTTGTACATATCTGGGGCCGTTTTATCTATATTCATATATCTATCTTCATAATCAAAAAATGCCGACCAGTTCCATGTCTCTACACCACCCTTTAGCAATCTTATCCCAAGAGCATTACCTGCTTGTGCTCCACCAATCCATCTATAAAAAGCACCCCAGTTACTACCTGCCCAAGTTATTTTTTCATCAACTCTCCATTCTGGTGTACCAATCATAGAAGAAGTATATGCATCCAGTGGTCTTAAACATCTAGTGTTAACACCATTTGTCTTTTCCCAAGCTGAACATCCTTGTCCTTCTAATAATCCAGGTCCCTCTCCCACACCTACTCTTGGTGTACTAACATAAATTTGTGAAACATAAAAAGTCTGTTTATCCTCTGCAAATACCATATGCTTTTCTGCATCAGACCATTCTTTTATCTTTGAATCATTAAGTGCTAATCCTGCCAATACCATCGGTGCCTTTCTACCGTTATTTAATCCACCAGAACCTCTAAAGAAACCCCATGTTGTTAATCTGCTATTAATATTCTCAACTTCACGAACTGAACCATAAACATCTATACCGTATTGAACCATTCGAATATACAATTTTTCTTTTTGAGAATCTGAGTAATTTAAATGAAGAGACAATAATCCGTCAGAGACTTGGTGAGCTTGATCTCTTCCATAATCTGGCATATTTCCATAAGCAGACATTGATTGTTCTTGATTTCCTTCATACATTGTCTGCCAAGGTTTTTCAAAATATCCTTCAACTATTGAGAGTGAGGGTGTATTAGCTACAGGAGCAAAACTTTTTAAAATACTGTAATTTAATTGTGATTTATTCCACTTGATGGATTTGTCTGACCACGCCATAGCTGGTCTAAAAGATCCTTCCGGTGGAACATTTTGAAGAACTGTCAGAATAGATTGATACTGAATTTGAGATTTTGCACTAGTATGATTTGGAGCTGGTGCAGAAATAACGGAAACTACACTGGAATTATTTGGAACAGATAATGATTTGCCAGTAATACTTGGTGCAACATTCAAATTAGAATTATAAAAAGCATAATCTTTAACAGAACTATCAAAACCTTGCCCTATTTGTTGTCCGTCAGGACTTGGCCTTGGATTTAACATTGTTCCATTTTTTATCCACCCTGAATGAGTTCTTTTCTTTGCATCAGTCCATGTAATATCTTCAACTACGCTCTCAGGTGTGATTTTTGTAATAACAACAGGACCAACTACCCAATAATCTCCATTGGCAAAAGTTCCATATTGATAACATTTATCAAAATACCATGTAATACTGAATTGTGTGATTGATCGAGCCTGTCCAGGAGAACAAGTAGTCGTGTCAGCTGCAGAAAGTTCCGATTTTGATGTTTGAGTAATATCTTTCAGACTAAGGTTTTGACTATCTATTACTGTTTTTGTTTTTGTACCAAAATATCCTTGTGCAGGATTGATATTATTTGAAGATTGAAATAATGAAAGTGCCTTCTGAGTTAATGAACCAAAGTAGTCTGATTCATATCCTTTTGAACCTGGTTCTCCTAACGTAGAATTAACAGTGTATCCATTTGAGTTTAGAAATTGTTGTAACTGTATGACAAAAGAATTTTTTATGCCCAGCTCTAAATCTGGTGCTTGAGAGAAAGTACCAGCAAAGACAGGAGATGTAAACATTAAAAGTGTTGCTGGCACTAGTACAATATAGGTTTTTATAAAGTTCATAATAATTTTTTAAAATTGTAGATAATAATTTTATTATACCTTTTTTGTACAAACGGCCTATTGTTGTTATCCCTATTTACTAAATTTAACTTCAAACAAAAAGCGCGCCCTTCGGGCGCGCTTTTTGTTTTTAAACTAGTCTTACCACGCAAAGTGTGCAAAGGCTTTGTTCGCTTCTGCCATCTTGTGTGTGTCTTCTTTCTTCTTTACAGCAGTACCTTCGTTTTTACTTGCAAGAATAAGTTCTTCTGCAAGTCGCTTGTACATAGGCGTACCTGACTTTGATTGTGCTGCTTGAATCATCCAAGTCATAGCAAGGAAGTTTCGTCGTTCTGGTCGAACTTCTCGTGGAACTTGATAGTTAGCTCCTCCTACTCGTCGTGATCGGATTTCCATAACTGGAGCTGCATTCTTAAGTGCCATATCAAAGATTTCGAGTGGATTTTCTACTTCTGCTTTCTTTTTAACTTCTTCAAAAGCTTGATATACGATTTTTCGAGCAATGTCTTTCTTCCCTCGTTCCATAATATGGTTGATGAATTTTGAAACCTTCACCGAGTTGTATCGTGAATCTGGCTTTGGAATATTTCTATTTTTTACTGGTCTTCGCATGATATATAAGATTATTTAGCTGCCTTAGGTCGTTTAGCACCATATCGAGATCGTCCTTTCATTCGTTTTTGAACACCTTCTGCATCCAAAACTCCTCGAACAATAGTATATCGAATGTTAACATCCTTTACCCGCCCTCCTCGAAGTAGAACTACTGAGTGTTCTTGTAGGTTGTGTCCCATTCCTGGTACATACGCTGTTACTTCTTGTCCATTTGTAAGTCGAACTCGGGCAATCTTTCGAATAGCTGAGTTAGGCTTTCGGGGAGTTTTTGTTGTTACTTTTGTACAAACTCCTCGTTTAAATGGTGATGTATAAAATGAAGGTCGGTTTTTAAGAGTGTTGAACCCACGTGTAAGAGCAATCGCCTTTGATTTTCGACGTGTCTTGTTTCGGTTTCGTTTAACTAATTGATTTACTGTTGGCATATATAATAAATGTATGTGTAGGTCGTACTTTAATATAAAAGTCTAGATTTTGCAAGTCACTTTTACAAACTAGGAGCAGAATCACTTGAAGATACTGATTCTGAAGAAGAATCTGGCGCTTCGGAACTCTCTTCAGAAGAGTCTGCTGTTCCTTCGGTAGAACTCGTATCAGTACCCGTATCATTGTTAGAGCTTTGATTTTCAACAGTTTCTATATTGGATACCGTAGTATCCTGTGCTTCCTCATCCACAGAAGAAGGGTCATCCTCTGTAGGGGCCGGTGTCTCGGGTACAGTTTCTGATTGAGTACTTACTCCCGTGTCAGACTCATCATCACCCGATGTACCACCTCCTGTTGTTTGAGTCTGATTTGTTTCTACTTGAGTACCACCTCCATTTTGAAGAATCTGCTTAAACTGCTCTTTTGTAACACAAACATCATCAACACAAATTTCTCCTTGAACATTAAACCTGTCTTCTCCAAACCATGCAAACATAACTTCAACTTTCTTTGAAAGTTCTTGTACAGCAGAAATAAGTAAAGCAGGAATTCTTGAATAATTAATACCCTTATATCCATCTGTTGGATTTTCAAAAACTAATTCAGGAAATATTTGTTCTACTTCTTGAGCGATAAGTCCAATATCGTGTGATGAATTTGATTTCCAATCAAATGCTGATGGTTTTAATTGAAGGATTTTTTCCAAAGTCTCCTTTGAATCAAGCTGCTGTATATTTTCTTTTAGTCGCATATCAGAAGCAGATGTAGTAAGAGTTCCATCTGAAGTTAAATTAAGATCAAACGCATATGCACCCGAACCAACAGATGTAAATTGTCCGTTTCCTACAACAGTTAATTTTTGTCCTGGAGTAGTTGTTCCAATTCCTACATTTGCAGAAGAATCAATAACAACCTTGTTTGTATTATTTAATCCAAATTGAATTTGATTTGTTACTGCAGTTGTTAAGTTATATCCAATAGATATACTACTTGCTACCGAATGTTGTATTCCTGAACCAATACCTATAGAAGAAGCACCTTGAATAATGTTTGTCTTTCCGATTGCAATAGTATTAGCAGCCGAAGCTGTGTTTTGTTGTCCGATAGCAATCGCCTCAGATGCAGAAGCTGAGTTTTGTCTACCAAGTGCAATTGTGTATGTATTTGAAGATGTATTATTAAGTCCAGCCGCAAGAGAACCACTACCTGATGATGTATTAGTGTATCCAAACGCACTCGCAAATCCGTTTGAAACAGTATTACTTATTCCTAATCCAGTACCTAGTGCACCGCTTACATTATTACTTTCTCCTAGCGCAACAGAAGTGTTTGAACCAGAAGAGGTGTTTTGATATCCAATAGCAATCGCTTTAATACCAGAAGCTGAGTTTAAATATCCTATTGCTGTAGAAGTCTCCCCTTTTGCATTGTTTAATACTCCAAGAGCTGTCGATCCAATACCTACAGTTGTAGTTGCAGAGGCTGTTCCAGTCAAGACACCAGTTGTTGTATTCAAAGTTACACCAGTAGAATTATTTAAAATACCGACCGCTACAGATGTGGTTCCATTTGTAGAAGTAAAGTTTCTATTACCAAGCAAAACTGAGTTTGCCATTAAGTTGCTATTTTGATATCCAAATGTAACTGAATTAGATCCACTGTTTGTATTACCATTTCCAACAGTAATTGAACTGAGAGAAGTTACATCTGCAGTAATACCTAATGTGCTTGTTGCAACCCATTGTGCTCCTGTTCCTGTTGTTTGAAGAACATATCCTGAAGTACCCGCATTTTCATTAAACTTTAATGCCCCCGTCAAATTAATATCACCTGCAACAGAGAGTTTTGAAGAAGGTGTAGTAGTACCTATACCGACATTTCCCGAAACAGGATTTAGAAGAAGCGGATATGTGGTACCTCCATTTGATACATATTTTGTCTGCAACCATAAACCATATGACCCTGAGTTTAATGCTCCTAGTGCAAGTTGATTACCGGAAGACCCCCAAATAGTTGCAATACCAGCTTCAGATGTTGCGCTTGGAGCAGCAGAAGATCCATATGCTGTTAATCTTGTAATTGCAGACGTATTACCTATACCCAAGTTACCACTTGAATCAAGCCTCATTCTTTCAGTATTGGATGTATAAAATTGTATAGCAGCACTTTCTTTATTTACAATTTGAAAGTTTGATGTAGAGTTTTCTACAGCAAAAACAGATCCATCTACTGAGGCAGTACCAGTATTCGAAGTAGTCATCTTAACTACAGCATATGAGCCTGAAGTATGAAGATGAAGTTGTTCTGATGGAGCTGTGATACCGATTCCAACTCTTTGATTCGCTGCATCGACAAACAATACAGGAGTAGATGATGTGCCTACATTTAGATTACCCCATACATCAAGTTTTGCTGAGGGAGTTGCAGTGCCGATCCCTAGATTGCCACCATTAGTTAAAGTCATAAGTCTTGTTGATTCTATATTGTTTGTCCAAATAGTATGAGGAGAAGTCCAGTTAGCTGATGACTCTTTTCCAGCAAATATAAAACCTGCACTTCTTTTATATAAATCAGCATCATTTCCATGAAACATAAAGGCAAGTGAGTTTCTACCAGCTGACGCACTATCTGTTGATGATATATACCCACTTCCTGAATTTACAAGAGCTTCAAGAATTAAATATGTTCCGGCTGACGAAATTTTTGAGGCAGACAACCCATCGATTGTAGAAGCTTGTAATGCTAAGGTAGATGGAACACCTTCAAAGGTTGAAACATTAGAAAAATTTAAAGAATAAGCAGTTTTTCCCGTTTTACCAAAAAATATACGGCTTTGATTTACAGGAGGGACAATATACAAAGCATCTAAAGAACCATTTGATGTATCAGTTGTAGATTGTAATTCAGAATAGTTTGTTGTGGTTACAGTCCCGTATAATCTCAAGTCGCTATTTATTCGTGTTGTACCAGCAACAGTTAGGAGTGCTGATGGAGACGTTGTGCCAATCCCAACGTTACCACTTGCATCAATTCTCATTCTTTCAGTACCAGCAGTTGTAAGTGCCAATGTATCTGTGGTGGCTCTAAAAATTCCAGTATTTAAATCACTTCCAAAAGTATAAATCGGAGAAGATGCAGAACCATCTGGAGTAAGTAATCTTATATTTGTACTAAGACCAGTTGAACTTACACTCAAATAATTAGTACCTCCTGCAGAAAAACTAATTGAGTTTGCACCACCACTGAACATACCGGTATCTAAATCTCCGCTAAATGAATACGCTGGCAAAGAAGCTGAGCCAAGTGGTACTTCTATCTGCCCTGAGCCGAGAGAGAGTTTTGAGGTTGGGGTTGTTGTACCAATTCCAACATTACCAGAACTATTAATCAGAATTCTATCTGAACCTGCTGTCTTAAAATAAAGATTAGTAGAAGCAGAAAGATATAGCGGATCATTAACAGGACCTGTAACATACCCACCGACTGAATCTGTATACATGGTTGTAAATCGAGCATTGTCGGAACGATAAAGTTTTAGTGTATTACCATTTCTAATCTCTAGATTACCTGTTAAGCCCATATTTCCAACCACACTCAATTTATCTCCCGGCGTACTCGTCCCCACCCCCACCTTTCCATCAGCAGTAACAGTAAAGAATGTGTTGTCGTTGGAGTCTGTGATGTTGAACAGGTTAGCAACCTGTCCTGCAGCACCTTTGA
>JBDLUA010000017.1:0-24709 GCA_039805545.1 Candidatus Parcubacteria bacterium | reverse complement strand
GGGTCCGCCGCTTTTCTCTGACTTATCTCACCAAACTCTTCTCTTTAATCTTCTGTTTAATCTGACTCAATACTTTAGGATCCTGTGCGAACAAGACTTTTGTTTTATCCAAAAAAGCATAGTAGAAAAATGGATTTCCGTTCGAATCTCTAACGGCACGCGCATCGTTATTAGAAAAAATAGTATCAAGAAAACGAATGTTTCGATTAATAACACTTCGAGCCTCTGTTTGCTGTTGTCTAATTTGTTCTGGTGTAAGAGCTTCTTGTGTCGAAGTTGCTAATTTTGTACTAGTAGCACTAGTAGTTGTTGAGACAATTTGAGTTGATGTAGTGTTTGTATTTTTTGTTAAATCAAATAAGTTATATAAATTTGGAAACAAGTCTTTAATGTCGAGTGCAAGGGTTGATTCCCAATTAAACATACTTGAATAAAATGTTTCATATTCTGTCACCCCTACCACCAAAAAAGGCTCCACCTTACCATCTACTTTATAGAATCCATATACAAAATCTTTACCGATTGATCGCGCAATATTTGTTGGAAGAGTTATTCCATAAAGAGAAAAAACTTCCTGTGCTGTTATTCTTGTTTTTTCTTTTGTTTGTGTGTTTGTTTTATAAAAAATAACATCAACAAAAGTTCCATCTTTTGAATTTAGTAATTCTGAACTATATGAGGTAACACCGCTTCTCACATCTTGTAAGTCTTTTGTGCTATCAATAAATTTTTGTTGATCAAAAACAAAAAGAAATGATGCGGGTGCAACAGCCGGCACGGCAATAGGTTGTACTATCTTTTTATATCCAAAATATCCAATTCCCCCAATTGCTACAACAATTAAAACAATACTTAAAAGTAAAACAAGAATATTAGTTGGTCTCTTAATTGAAGTATCAAAATTTTTATCCTGAGTTACTCTTTGTCTGTTTTGCTCCGCAATAAGAATTTTTGCAGTTGAAATTTTATCTTGATTTACCGTTTGATTTACATCACTCTTATATGTTCGAAGTGTTGGAATTTCGATATTAGGAATAACTTCCTTAGGGGTTTCAATTTCAACTCCCATAGGTCGTACCCGCTGTTCCTGTTGTTCCATTTCAACACTAAGAGAAGTATCCACAGGGATTTCGGACGATGTTGAATTTATAGGAATTTGTGGAACTTGCGAATTTGTTTGTAATTCTTTTTGTTCATCCATGCATCAATTCTATCAAAAAATTAATGGATAAGATATTTTTGTGGCCTTTTATCTAAATCAATAAAGTCATCTGATGCTTCTATAAGTTTGCTTGATGTAGATTTTCCAAATGAAACAACTTCTACCTGGCATCCTGCATTTAATTTTAAATATTCAACAAGTGGAACAAAGTCCCCATCCCCAGAAACAATCACAACACTATCAAGTTTGTGTGCAAGTGCAATTGCATCTACCGCAAGCCCGACATCCCAATCAGCCTTCTTGGCTCCACCAGCAAATACTTGAAGATTTTTTGTTTTTGTTTCAATTCCCATTTTTTGTAGTGCATCAAAAAATCCTTTCTCATCCCCTGCTTCTGATGTAATCACATATGCGATTGCTCGTATCAAAACTCGATTTGTAAGTGCTTCTTTTACTACTTCACCAAAATTAACTTTTCTTTTATATAAATTTTTCGCGCTGTGATACAAATTTTGTGTATCAATAAAAATTCCAACGCGTTGTTGCTTATGTTTTATAATTGCCATACTTAGATAGTATACCACCCAAAACAAAAGGCGCGGCCTTCGGCCGCGCCTTTTGTTAACTTCTGTATATTATTTCTTAAGTCCCACTTTTTTCAAAAGAGCTTTGTATCGCTTTTCTGATTTCTTCGCAAGATATCGAAGATGTGACTGTCGATCTGACACCATCCCGAGAAGTCCCTTTCGAGAATGATTATCCTTTGGATTTTTCTTAAGATGTTTTGCTAATTCATCAATCTTTTTAGTCAAAAGTGCCACTTGAGATTCAGGAGATCCTGTGTCTGTGTCGTGGTTTTGAACCTCTTTTATTACATTTGTCTTTTGTCGCTTTGTTAACATAGTGGGCTTATTGTAGCATAGATTTTGGGTTTTGCAAGGGGTAAAACCCTACTTCAAAATAGAATCAAATTATATTGTGCGACACACTATGATACAATAAATTATATGTCATCATCTAAAATCCACAATCTCAAACAAGAATTTCTTGAATACATGGAAATTGAAAAAGGTCGTGCACTTAGAACAGTTGAAAACTACGATCATTATCTTACTGTTTTTATAAATCAAACAGGAATTACAACTCCAGAAGGCATTACAAATGAAAAAGTTCGAGAATTTCGTCTTTGGCTTAATCGTCAATCAAATGGAAATATTAGAAACACAGGCGACACCATAAAAAAGAAAACACAAAACTATTATTTAATCGCACTTCGAACATTTCTTAAGTTTCTTGCAAAAAGAGGAATCAAATCTCTCCCCTCTGATCAAATAGAACTTGCAAAGATAGAACAACGACATATTGATGTCATTTCACAAGAAGAGTTATTCCGTCTTCTTGATGCTCCAAACAAAGAAGATAATCCTGAAAAAGTGTGGCGTGGCAAAGCAATTCTCGAACTTCTCTTCTCTACCGGACTTCGAGTTTCTGAATTATGTTCACTTACACGCGACATTGATTTACATCGTGATGAGTTTTCAATTAGAGGAAAAGGAGGAAAGGTTCGAGTTGTGTTTCTTTCGGAAGAAGCAAAAAACGCTGTAAAAGAATATTTAAAACATCGGAAAGATATGGCAGAAGCGTTGTTTGTAAAAGTTTCAAGTGAAAAAATAAAAACAGATGGCATTGGAGGCCTTACTCGAAGATCAATTGAACGAATTGTAAAACGATACGCAACAATCGCAGGTATTACAAAAAAAGTTACACCTCACGTGCTCAGACATTGCTTCGCAACTGATTTACTTTCCAATGGTGCTGATTTACGTTCTGTACAAGCTCTACTCGGTCACGCAAACATTACAACCACTCAAGTATATACCCACGTCACAGACAAACACCTACACGAAATTCATAAAAATTTTCATAGTAAAAGGCGCGGAAGCTAAGAGTGAAACTCTTTTGCTATCCGCGCCTTGAAGGTTTATCCTGTTCGATTACCGGTCGAAAGGATTATCCACGAGAAGACCGCGAGGGCCTACTCTTCTTGGGTTGACCCAAGGAGTACTTGCCATTGTCGCTTGCCCGCGCCACCTCAAAGGGGCGAGGGGGGTGAACAGTGATAATTCCCGTGGAAAAAGTGACCACTCGTCGGTCCCGAAGGGCCAGCAGTCTTTCGATTGCGATTTTTTCCTCGTCCTGGAGATTCGCCAGTTCTTCGTAATCGGCAAGATCAGCCCGGATGATGATTCCAGCATCAGCCTGATCGATCATTGCGGTCAACAACATGCGGATGTCTTCGGGAATTTGGTTCCACAACTCATCACAATTCTTCACAATGCTTGGTTCTGCTGGTTTTTGAACTCCAGCTTCTCCATGAGCAACATGAAGGGCTACAATGGCTGCGATTAGTGTCGGTTTCATTTGGGGTGTGTGGGGTGTGGTTTTGTTCTTTTTTCTGTTTTAACCTGCGTACAGGTCCAAGAGAAATACTACAATCTTTTCAGAAAAACACAAGTTTAAATCGGTCTGACCGAATTCGGTCGGAGCGATTTATGATATTATTTATCCTATGACAAAAAAACTCATAGAGATTATCTCTTGGAATGTAAATGGTATTAGAGCATGGGAACGAAAAGGTTGTTTTAATCAATTTATACAAGCAAATCCTGATATCCTTTGTCTTCAAGAAACAAAGGCTCATGTAGAACAACTCTCAAAACATCTCCAAAATCCAAATGGCTACTTCTCTTTTTTTAATTCTTCAAATACTCGAAAAGGATACAGTGGCGTTTGTATTTATAGTAAATTAGAACCTAAAAAAGTTATATATGGACTAGGTGTTCCAGAACTTGATCAGGAAGGCAGACAAATTACGCTTATTTTTGATACTTTTATCCTTATAAACTGTTACTTCCCTAACGGTGGAGGTGAAGACCATAGACTTGAATACAAACTTAAATATTTTGATGAATTCCTTAAATTTATCAAAAAACTAGAGAAAACAAATAAACACATCATTTTTTGTGGAGATATTAATATTGCCCACACAGAGTTTGATCTTGCACGACCAAAAGAAAATGCAAAAAGTATAGGATTCTTACCTGAAGAAAGGATAAAAATTGATGCATTTATAAAAAATGATTTTATTGATATATATAGACACCTTAATCCATCAAAAATTAAATACACATGGTGGGATGTTAAAACCCGTTCAAGAGAAAGAAATGTTGGTTGGAGAATTGATTACTTTTTTGTACATAAATCACTTCTTAATTCTGTGGAAAACTTGTTTATAAGAGACACAATACTTGGTTCTGATCACTGTCCAATTGCTTGTAAAATAAAGATATAAGACATAAAAGACACTTATCCACTCTTATTCACACATATGTCCTTTACACTGTCTTTTAAAGGACATATACTAAATAGGAAGAGAGTTCCTTACAGTTCTTTCACACAATTACATACCAACAATCTCACGTTTTGCTTTGTGTACCCCAGACAAATAGCGAAACAGTTTAGATACTATGTGAGACATGAACCACTTTCTTCTTTCCCCACCACGCGCATACATTTGCAACTTTCATGCATTATACATAAGCGGTGATGGTTAACGGGAAAATCCACATGAATGCCAGGCTTCGCAGGCACAGTGACGTCGTATTCCAATTTAGTACGTCCTGAACCAGTCAGCGATCTCGGTGTGGGTGCAGTAGCACAAGAGTGACGTGATGTTTCACGAACAACCACCCAATCGCAATATTTGGCTTTTGCTTCAACCCCTTTGACAAAAGCCTAACCCCTTTAGCGTATGGGTGGTTTTTGTTTACAAAAAGGCGCCCCTTTAGGCGCCTTTTGTTGTTATTCGTGAAACATTAAATCGGTCAGACCGATTTAATGTTATACTTTATATTTCTTTCTAATATCAGCGATCTGTTCATCATTTTCTTGCTTTAGTGCGTTTTTACCCTTCAAAGCCAGGATTTCTAACTCAGAATCTGGTATATCCTTTAGTTCTGTTGCACGTGTAACAAGATACTCTTCTGTGTTTTTTGAAGGATCTTCTAAAACTTCATCAAAAAGTACATACAAAACATTACCTAACTTCTTCCCTGCCTCAAAACCATGTTTCATGAGTAACGCCCCATCAACTTTAAGCATTTTGAGTGAAACTGGTGCTTTTAGAGCCTCTTCTACCATAGAGACATACTTTCGAAGTCTGTATGGGTTAGCATTAGGTCTTCCACTTCCAATTCGATCACATTGTCGAATTTTAATAAGATCCCACATTGCCGACTCTCCTACTCGCGCGAGCATTCTTCGAACAGCCGTAAGAGTAATTTGATCTGGGTCAGAGAAGAACATATGCCAACGTACAAGCATGGAAACGTATTCAATTGTTTCACGTGAAAACTTTAAATTCTCTAATGTTACTCGTGTAACACGTTCTCCAACCACTTCGTGTCCAAAGAATGTTGTTTTTTCATTAGACTCTCTTTTAGTATGCGGTTTTGCAATATCATGAAAGAGTGCTGTTAAACGAATCTCGAGAGAGAATTTTTGATCTGCAGCATACTGAAGAGACCTAACTAAATGTTCGAAAACATCATACTTATGTCCACCTTTGTTTTGAGAAACACCCACAGCCCTTACTAAATCTTCAGAGATATAACCCAAGAGTTTTGCTTGTAGCAAAAGAAATATACCATTCGCTGGATTATCAGACATAATAAGTTTTGTAAATTCATCCCTAATTCTTTCACGTGAAACATTTCTTAATGTTTCATGATTAACACATACAGAAGTGAATGTCTCAGAATCTATTGTAAAACCTAGTTGTGCAGCAAATCTGATGGCTCGAAGCAACCTTAAAGCATCTTCTCTAAATCTGACATCTGGATTTCCTACGGTTTTTATACGTTTTTCTTCTATGTCCTTTATTCCGTCAAACAAATCAATGTATTGTCCTTTAGAAGGAGAGTAGGCAATGGCATTAATTGTAAAGTCTCTTCGAGAAAGATCATCTTCAATCTTTTGACTAAATCGTACCTCATCAGGGTGTCTGTTATCTGAATAACCAGATTCAAGTCGATATGGAGTAACTTCAATAACTTTAAGGAAAGGCTCTTCCGCATCTGTTTTTACACCCACAGTACCAAAGGCATTATCATAAAAAGTCTTATCTTCACCAAAGATAGCAATAATCTGCTCTGGGGTAGCATTTGTAGTAATGTCATAATCCTTTGGAATAACACCCATAAAATGGTCTCGTACACAACCTCCAACAAGAAAAGCCTCAAAGCCGGCTTGCTCGATTTGTTCTGTTACTCGTGTAACAATTTCTGGAATTTTTAAAAAAATTGGACTTTTTGACATTTTTGTATAGAATGGTGGTTACTAGATTAAATCTAGTATATCAAATAATAAGCTCTCGTGGTGAAATGGATATCACGACGGTCTTCGGAACCGTTATTGGGGGTTCGAATCCCTCCGAGAGCACATAAAACAGTTAGGCCTCGATGCGAATGCATCGGGGTCTTACTGTTTTAGTGGTCGAAAGGGATTCGAACCGAGTCGCCGCGAAGCCGACTTTTGAGTTTACGAAAAAGTCGTGGCGACGAGTGGGGGCCGAGCGAATGAGATTTTTATGAGTCCTTCAGGACGAAATAAAAATCCATGAGAGTGGCCGAATTCCTCCGAAAAACCTTTTATCCGTAGGACCTGGGATAGGCGAGGCGGGGTCGCGAGTACTTAACGAAAACAAGTCTGTTAAGACGAAGTTTGAGTCTAGTAACTCGTGACCGAATCCCAAACTAGAAATAAATTTATCAACTAGTGACTGCTTCCCGATACGCAAAACTTCGTTTTGCTTCAAAAAGTGGTAACTTAGCACGTGTGCGGGTAGGGGGAATCGAACCCCCATCTTATCCTTGGCAAGGATACATTCTACCACTAAACTATACTCGCAACTCATTTATACTAAATCAAAGACCTCTAAATATCAAGAAGGCTTTTAGAGTCCTTAATTCTTTAAGACTAAAATTACTGACTTTTTTAGACTTTGACCTTGTGTATGCACTTTATTTATCAACAGAATTGGGGATAACTCTGTGGATATGTGTATAACAGACAGAATAATTGTCTTTTTAAAGGTCCTTTATATACAAAATATCCTTTATTTATAAAGGTTTTATACTTTTTTGCTACTTTTACCCTTATGAACACAAAAAGTAGGGGAAACCATGGGGAAAACATAGCATGTGCAATACTTGAAGGCTTTAATTACAAAATAATTGACCGTAATTACCTTACAAGACAAGGAGAGATAGATATTATTGCCTTAAAAAACAATATTATTCACTTCATAGAGGTAAAAACTACCTATGGAGAGTATAATCCAGCAGAGAACTTTCATAAGACAAAGCTTGTTCGATTCTTAAAGACAGTAAAGATTTACTGTTACAAACATAAAATATCGGACGAAGTTATTCAGATAGATCTTGCTCTGGTAAACGTGAAACAGCGCAGATTTAACCTTATAACCCACGCAAACATTTACTTCCATTGAAAAATAATTAGTTTTAAGGTATTGTATTGAAATCAACTTATTCTAAGTTGTAATCGGGGCGTAGTGTAACGGCTAACATGCTCGTTTTGGGTACGAGTGACTCCGGGTTCGAATCCCGGCGCCCCGACACTAATGAAATCCTTCATCAAGAATAAAGAAGACTTCACATGCGAGAACTGCGGAGCATTTATAGAAGGTAACGGTTATACAAATCACTGCCATGAGTGTTTTTATAGTAAACATGTAGATATTCAACCAGGGGACCGCCTTGCTTCGTGTGATGGCCTTATGAAGCCTGTTTCTGTTCAAGGTTCAACAAACAACATTACCATCACACACCAATGTCAGTTGTGTGGTTTCACAAGAAACAACAAGATTCAGAAAGAGGATAATCTAGAAAAACTTGCACAGCTCATGAAAACACTTAATTCTCAGAAATAATTTTTGAAACCTTTTCTTTGAACTTAGAGTTAAAAGTATTTTCAAGAGAAGAAATTGGATACTTTATAAAACTATCAAAATTTAAACCCGTATCAGCTTCAAAGTCTTTTTTAATATAAGGTAAAGTAAGTGCATTAATATAAGATCCGTTTGAATTTGAGTTTGTTGTTACAACAATCCCATATAAATTATTTTCATTAAAAATTCCACCTCCAGATGAGCCTCTGTGAGCAACATTATTTACTCCTGTTTGTAATACATCAAATGATTGTGTATTAAAAGTAAAAAAATCAACAATTTGTGTTTGTGCAATTTTCAATCCAGGCTTTGTGTCTATTTCAAAAACTCCACTATTTGAACTTGGATATCCTGCAGCAGTAATATCAAGTCCTTTTTTTAAATTATTTGTTGTTACTGCTGTTGAAGCAAAAGAAAATGTTCCTACTTTTGTTGGACCAATCCCAGAGGTAATCTGAAGAAGGGAGTAATCATTTTCTCCAGTACCAACTGGAGAGGGGTCTTTAATAATATCCTTATTTTCATTAAGCCAATCAGATGGATAATAGACAAGTTCTGCATTATATCCAAAGTTTGGAATATTTTCTCGACGAACAGAACAGGAATATGTGTTAGTCCCAAATTGAGGACTTTTTAAAAAAGGATATGTTACATGTGCATTAGTAAGAATAAGACCCGAAGGAGATATTACTACACCACTACCTGTTGAAAGTCTTGTAAATGAACTTGTTTTTTCAATACAAATAATATTTACTACAACATCTCGAACATCGAATGATTTTTGTGTATCTTCAAAAACTAAGCTTGTCGGAGTTACATCTTTTGCGGTTTCAATAATTGGTTGTGCAATGGTTTGTGTAAATTCTTTTTGAATTTCAGTAATTTTTTGTTCTACATTTTTTACAACTTCAGGTTTTGATTCTTGTTCTTGTTTGTTTTCTTCTGGAATACTCAAAATATTTTCAACCGTATTCTGTTGTTCTATTTTTCTTTCTTCTACAACCTCTTGGGGAGGGGCAGAGAGGTCTGGGTTAATTCCAAAAAAAGCAAGAATAGTAAAAATAAAAACTACTAAGCGTTGTGCAATAATCCGAATCAATATTGGCATTGGAAATATTATAGCATTAGATTTAAACTAAAAAACAAAACATCTCACGATATGTGAGATGTTTTGTTTTTTTATGTGCGGGTGGGAAAAAATCGGTCACGAGTTACTAATTCGTTTTGCTCATAAGTACTCGCGACCTCGCCTCGCCGACCCAGGTCCTCACTAGTCGTTCGGACACAGGGTACCCCGGCTCCGGCCTTCGATTCCCAAACGCAATACTCTGTATTGCTTAATTCAACATAACTTACAGTTGTGCGGGTGGGGGGAATCGAACCCCCGTCCACTGCTTGGAAGGCAGTTATTCTACCACTAAACTACACCCGCAAGTGAGGAACAAAGAACTGATACTCGTATCTGTTCTTTTTCCGAACGCAGCGTGTGCAAGCTCTGCTTACACCCATCAGCGGTTTAGAGAATATACCAAATATCTTGGAACAAATCAATATACGCCCCGACCGAATTCGGTCTGACCGATCAAAACAAAAACTCCCGTCTTCCGCGGGAGTTTTTGTTTTTCTAGAAAAATAAAAGATTATTTTACTGTGTCTTTCAAAGCTTTTGCTGCTCGGAATTTTGGCACATTCATTGCAGGCACTTTTACAGTTTCACCTGTTCGTGGATTTCGTGCTGTTCGTGCTGCTCGTTTCTTTACAGAAAAGATACCGAATCCTGCAACTGAAACTTCTCCACCTTTTTTCAATTCTCCAGTGATGGCATCAAAAAGAGCTTCAACTGCTCGTTCTGCATCTGCTTTTGTTCCACCGAGAACTCCTTGAACTTTTTCAACAAGACTTGCTTTGTTCATGATCAAAAAATATTAACTACTAAGGTTCGCTTTTGTGAAGCTGACATTATTATAAAAAATGCATTATATTGTGCAATATAATAAAAAATAAGAAACATTTTTTGACTATCGTCAAATTACCTCGCAAACTCAATTACCTTCTGTTCTCGAATAACTGTGATTTTTATTTCGCCAGGATATTTTAATTCTTTTTCAATTCGAAGAGCAATTTTGCGCGCAAGTTCATATGATTCAAAATCAGATACTTTTTCTGGAGTAACAAACACTCTTATCTCCCTTCCTGCAGAAAGAGCATATGATTTTTCAACCCCTTCAAAACTGCTTGCGATAGATTCGAGCTCTTCTAACCGCTTAATAAAATTTTCTACGTTTTCTCTTCGTGCCCCAGGTCTTCCACCCGAGATAGCATCTGCAACAGTAACAATAACAGACTCAAGATTTTCATGAGGATACTCATCGTGATGTGATTGCATAGCTTTAATGATCTCAGGATTTGTATCGAATTTTTGGAGAATTCTTCGTCCAATTTCAACATGTGTACCAGGAACTTCATGATCGAGTGCTTTTCCAATATCATGTACAAGAGCAGCGGCTTTTGCGACTCGAACATCAGCGCCAACCTCTTCTGCAATCATTCCTGCGATATGTACCATTTCTTTTGAATGTTCCAGAACATTTTGTCCATAACTTGTTCTAAAATAAAGACGCCCGAGTATATGCAAAACTTTGGTATCTAAACCAAATACACCACACTCATAGGCAGCCTGTTCTCCTTTTTCTTTTATAATCTTTTGAACTTCTTTTTCTGCCTGAGAAACTTCTTTCTCTATTTTTGCAGGCTGAATACGCCCATCTCTCAACAAGTTCTCTAATGCAACTTTTGCAATATATCTTCGAACAGGATCAAAAGAAGATATTGTTACGACAGAAGGAGTATCGTCTACCAAAAGCTCGACACCAGTTAATCGTTCAAAAGCCTTAATATTTCGGCCTTCTTTACCAATAATCTTTCCTTTAACCGCATCTTCTTCAAGGGTTATGTTTGTAACAAAAACTTCACTATCAATATGTGTACTCATTCTTTGAATTGCGGACATTACGATATCTTTTGCTCTATTTTCTAATTTTTCTTTTCCTCCAAGTTCCATTTTATGTAAACGAGTCATTAAATCTTCATTAAAATCCTTTTCTATAATAGAAAGTAACTCTTTTTGAGCATCTTCAAGGGTAATTTTTGAAATTTCAGACAATTTATTAACAAGCTCCTCCTGTATCTCTTCTGTTCTTTTATTTTTTTTCTTTAATTTTTCTTGTTCTTCCTCTATTCTTTCTTTATCTTCATCCAAATCAGATTGTCTTTTATCTAATAAGTTTTCTTTATTAATGAGTCGCTCTTCTGTTTTTGATAGTTTTTCTTTAAGTTGTGTGGCTTCTTCTTTTGCAGCCTTTACAATAGTATCTGCCTCCTCAGCAGCCTCTTGATTTATACGATCGACCTCTTCTCTTGCTTCGAGCATCATTTCTTTTATTTCAAGCTCCATTGAACCTTTTTGACCAAGAGCAATAATAAATCGAAGAAACCATCCGATAGCAACTCCTACAAGCAAGGCGGACACAGAAATAATAGCAATAATAAACAGGGTGGACATGAGTGCATATTAGTCCGATTGCCTTATAAATGCAACACTTTCTTTTTACATTTTA
The DNA here is from genome assembly GCA_039805545.1 of Candidatus Parcubacteria bacterium. GTDB lineage: Bacteria > Patescibacteriota > Minisyncoccia > Phycocordibacterales > JAACPR01 > JAULZV01. The sequence continues at coordinate 12,903 of JBDLUA010000017.1, read as the reverse complement.
TAAAAGACACTTATCCACATGTACTGTCTTTTATATTTGTCCTTTATAAAAGACTTGTGTTATTATCAATATGTTGGTACAAAAGGGGTTGTCTATTTTATTTAGATGACCCTTTTGTCATTAAGAATAATTATTAAAAATAAATATTATAAATCCCATGAAAAAGTTAACGCTACTCTTAGAAAAAAAATTAACCACGTCCCAAATAGTGGTACCTCTTTTTGTGTTTCTTTTTATGGCAGGAACAACCCTTTCAATGGGAATTTTAAATGTACAAGCAACCGCATCTGTCTCAAGCGCGGTAAAACAAGCTTCGAAAGCAAAGCTTTCTGCGTATGGAGATACCACCTGTACCTCAATAAAACATGGGGACATAACATGGACTTTTAGTTCAGCTGTTAAGTGTGGTCAATTTGCCAATGGTGAACCTTGGGTAGTTGGTCCTGTTACTGTGACAAGTATTTCTCCGGCGCCAGCGATACTACCTGCATATGTCTATGCGGGTAAAACCTACGGACCTTTTGCGATAAATGGTTCTATGAAAAACCCTGTACCGGCTCAAAGACAAGGTTTTAGTCAATATATACAACCTGCGGCAGCTCCTGTTATGACAGATTCTTTAAACTATGATGCTGCTAAAAATGTTGCATTACAATTACCGAACTTAATGTTGCAACCAAATGATGTCTTATTGTCTTCTAAACATGGTGGTTGGCCAGCAAGTCAAGGGGGTCAACAGTTTTTGGAAAGTGTTTCTGCTCTTACAGTTTTACCTAGTGTTCCTGCAGAAGGTTCATTTAGACCATATATATATGGTAATGATAGATCTATAAAATGGAATATTAATCAGATAAATTGGAATATTTTAAAAAATCTTGATCCTGTTTCTGGTATAAAAGATGCGGCATGGATTTATTCTGAAATGCCAAATCTTCCTTGGATAGAATGGACTCAGGAATGGGATGGATGGTATATAATGCCACAAAAAAATACAGCGGACGGTTCACTTCGTGGAAATCCTGTGGGTCTTGCTTCTGTTTATGGAAAAGATATATCCTATAAATTTGGAGAGGTTGGTTTATGGCTAAATACAAATCAAAACATTGAGGATAAAAAAGCTATAGCGATAAGAATGATACAAAACGGTCTAGATATATACAATTATCTACAGTTTCCGGGTGCAGGATTTTTAGAAGATGGAGGACACAAAGCCGGAAGAAAACTACCCCTTGTTATGGCAGCAGGTATGTTAAATGATGGAAATCAACTGTTGGAATCTAAAGCTTCTAATCCAACTCTTTTCCAAGAAGATAGACAAACATGGTTTGTAACTCAGGCCGATGTTGGGCGTTCTATTATCCCTGAATATAGAGGATACCCGACACCACAGACATACCAACAAGGAGATGTGGGTATGGCAGAATGGGGCATAAGACACTCAAGAGAGCCTTATCAAGATAATAGAAATTGGTCTACAGGGTACAGGTCTGTTGTTTGGCCGGCCATGACAGGTCCAGTGCTTGCAGCAGAACTTATGGGATTAAAATCACTATGGAACCATCCTGCAATATTTGCATACACAGAAAGATTCTACTCAATTAATGGAGCCCCTACAGCAATGCCTTTCCTAAACAACATGTATATCAAATACAAGCTCGGTGGAACACCACCAGATGGCAACCCTGGCGGAGGAACACCCTCATCATCAGGCACCCCCACAAAACCCTCAATCACCACTCCAAGAGGATCGACTGTTCCTTCAACAAACTCAGTGACTTTTGATTGGACAAGTGATTCAAACACATTCCTTATACGATTTGCAACAACCACAGAAGATGGGGCACTCCTAGGAACAGCCCTTATGCAAAGTGGATATACATTAAAATCAAAGACATACCCTGTTGTTCCTGGAAACTATTATAAGTTCTGGGTACACGCTGGAACTGATTCTAACTACTCTCCTCAAGATGAAGTGAACTTCCAAGTGCTTGATACAGCGTCAAGAACATACAACCTAACTGCAGCAAAAACAGGAACAGGAACAGGTTCTATTTCAGGAATAGGTGGTGCAGAGACTAATTTTGCAGAGGGTACAGTTGTTACACTAACCGCAACAGCAGACGAATATTCTGTCTTCACAGGATGGTCTGGTGCATGTTCAGGAAGAGAATCTTGCTCAATCACAATGAACAACAACAAATCAGTTTCAGCAAACTTCGATACTACACTTACACCAGCATTCACTCTTGGTGACAAGATTAAAACAATTAGAAATACAAATGTACGAGCAAGTGGAACACTTAGCGGAAGGCTTCTTGGAACACAAGATCAAGGGAATACAGGAACAATTTCAACAAACACCCCTGTGTTTGCAGATGGATATGTGTGGTATACCGTTAGTTATGATAATGGAGCTAGTGGCTGGAGTGGACAAGACAATTTTGAAAAGATAACTTCAGTTCCAACAACTCCTATATCTTCAGAATTATCTGCAACATGTCTTGTATCTGACACAGACGTCACAATAGGAGAGCAAACAACAATTTCATTGATTGTGAATAATATTCCTGAAAAATACAAACTCACATGGTCAGGAATAACTTCTTCAAAAATAAAAGGATTAAATAAAAAAAGTCTAAACCAAACACTTACCGCAAGAAAAAGTGGGACAATCAAACCTAAAATTGAAATTAAAGATGCTAAAAATAGCAGAAATAAGATTAAAATTACTTGTGAAACGATTAGTATAACAAAATAGTTTACACATATAAAAACAGCGAGGCGATGCCTCGCTGTTTTTATATATACTTAGTTTAGAACCTTATCAATAATCCCATACTTCTTGGCTTCATCGGCAGTCATAAAGTAGTCTCTGTCCATATCTTTTTCTACCTTCTTAAGATCTTGTCCTGTATTCTTTGCCATCATTTTTGTAAGATTCTCCTTATGTCGTACATAAAGTCGTGTTCGAATCTCAATATCTGACACTTGTCCTTCCATACCACCATGTGGTTGATGAATCATAATCTCAGAATTAGGTAGTGCAAATCGTTTACCCTTTGTTCCTGCAGAAAGAATCATTGCGCCCATAGATGCAGCCATTCCAACACAGACAGTAGCAACATCATTCTTGATATGATTCATAGTATCAATAATTGCAAGCCCTGCGGTTACCGAACCGCCTGGTGAGTTTACATATATATAAATATCCTTTTTGGGGTCTGTTGCTTGAAGATGAAGTAACTGAGCAATCACAAGACTTGCAGTATGGTCATCAATAGCATCTCCGATAAAGATAATATGATCCTTCAAAAGACGAGAAAAGATATCGTATGCTCGCTCTCCGAATTGTGATTTGTCTATAACTGTTGGTATTAACATATATTTTTTGTTAAAGTCTTGATAAGTCGTATGGCTACAATACAAAAAAGTTAATATTAACGCAACTTCTCGGTCGGAGCGAATTCGGTCGGAGCGAGAAATAAAATTATGAAAAAAATTCACTGGTTTACTCACGCAACAGCACCCAACAACCTCATAAAAGGGGACTTCTTTGATATTACCGAAAGAGAACTTGTTAAACAGATATTCAAAGTCCTAAAACTACAAAAAGGTGAGCTAGTTGTTATAAAATCTGACCACCTTGGATATGAATGTGAAATTTCTGAAGTTTCACGAGATAAAGTTACATTGTTAATACTCGAAAAGAAACAAAGTGTTACTCAAAAAAAGATTTCACTTGTATTTTGTATTCCAAAAAAAGATAAATTTGAATTAATCCTAGAAAAATGTACCGAAATTGGCATTACAGATTTTTATCCTGTAATTTCTGATAGGACAATTAAAACAAATATAAATATTGAACGAGCCTCAAAAATCATTCAGGAAGCGAGTGAACAAGCACAAAGACTCGATACACCTGTTTTGCATACAATTACAAATTTAGATGATATTTTTGACGAACTAACACCAATTGTATTTGATACAGAGGGCACAAAAGTAACTTCAAGTGAATTGAAAGAAAAAAATACTTTTCTCATCGGTCCAGAGGGCGGATTTTCTGAAAGGGAACTAGACCTATTTAAAGAAAAAGGTTTGGAGATTTATAGAATAGGGGAAACAGTGTTAAAAACTGAGACTGCCGCAATTGTCATGAGTGGAATACTATTAAATTAAATAAAAAACGGCAGGCCTTCGGCCTGCCGTTTTTTTATATCTCTTATAAATTCTCTAGAAACTTAAACACTGCTTCGTTTGTAAGAACACCAGCCACATAAATTCGAGCCCGGTTTTCATCCAAATCTTTATAGTGTTCCTTAAGGTGTGAGATTTCTTTTTCTATATCAGCATCTTCAGGTTTAATTGATTCTTTTGAAGCAATTTGTGGGAGAATAACATTCATTTTTGCTCGTTTAACAGCATCTTCTTTCCATTCATCCATAAGTTCTTGTTCTGTTTTTTTCAAAGTAGTGAGATATTCTTCAAAATTCATCTTCATAGACTCAACTCGCATTCGAAACTCATCAAGCATTTTATACTGTTCCTCTTCAACAAGTACTTCTGGGAGTTTAACTTTTGTTTGTTTGATAACTTCTTCAATTATTTCAAGCCTTCGCTTTTGAGAAGCTTGTATTTCCTTCTCAGCCTTCATGTTTTCACTTAATTTTGCCTTAAAATCATCAACATTTTCAAAAGTTCCAAGTCCTTTTACAAATTCATCCGTAAGTTCTGGTTTTACTGATTCTTCTCCTTCATTCTTTGTTGATCGAGCAGTGAGAATTTGATCAATATATCCATCTACTTCTTCTGGCTTAAGTTCTACAACTTCTTTTTTGATTCCTTGGGCAATCTTTTTATAGTCACCAAGCTCTACTTCTGGCATTACATAGAAATGCATTTTAAATTCAACAGGAGAATTAAGTGAAATCTTTGTCAGATGGATATGAGGCATAGAAATAGCCTCTATTTTTTCTTCAAGAACAATAGTAGGGATAAGCTCTTGAATTGCTCGTTGTGTTGCTTCTTCAAAGAGTTTAAACTCTCCAACTCGCTCCTTTACCAAGGCTTCTGGAGCATGACCTTTTCGAAAACCTTCGATTTCTGCTTCTTTAACAAATTCTGCGAGTGTCTTTGCAGAAAAACTTGCAATATATTCTGCAGAAACTTCGATGACAAGCTCTTTTTGAGCGTCTTTTGGCTCTCCTTGTGAAATTATTTTATAGTCTTTTGACATAGTATTTTGTTTAAAAGTAATGGGCGTAGTGTACATTAAAAATGAGAAAAATCAACATAAAAGCGGCGAGCCCTTCGGGATCGCCGCTTTTATGTTGATTAAAACTCTTTATCTATTTGATCTAACTCTTTATCCAAACCATCTATATTAGTAGATTTAATATCCGCCTCAATAGAACTAATATCTGAGCTAGTTGCTTGTTTTGCGGTTTCTTCAATTTGTATCGATTCTTGTTGTGCTTCTAACGATTGTTGTTCTTTAATTTGTTCTTTTTTATAAGAGATGAGCGTACCAAAAAAATAAAGCCCTCCGACCAAAATCAATACAATTATTATAATAGAACCAATCATAGGACCAACGGTGCTGTCCTCGGTTGCTTTTTGTACCATATCTTGGATAGGAGTACTTATTTTTTCATTATCCACATCCATATTATTCTTCGAAAATTAAATTATCAGAACTAATATCTCCAACAAGTTTAAGAGATTCTATTACATCTACCAGACTTTTTTGTGTTGTTTTTAAACTTTCTTTGCACACATCTACACTTTTTTTAATCTGTTCTTTTGAAAAAGTAGCTGATTTTATAAGAGTATCAAGCTCTATCTTTGTTGCCGCAACAAGAGCGGTTGATTGCAATATGTTTTCTTTTGCCGCAGCAAGCAATTCTTTTTGTTTTGTCATATCGAGGCCGTTTTCCTCATTTTTACTAATTCGAATATCAATTCTCTCAGAAATTCCGTCGAATTTAACAAGCACTGCATCAAATTTTTCAAAAATCTGTTGAAGTATTTTCAAAATCCTTTCTTGAGCAAAAATTTGAACTTCTGTTTTTTGTTCTTCTGCAACTTGTTGTATTTGCCCCTTTATTTCTGCTCGTTTTTCTTCTATTTTGTTTTGAACTTCGCTTTTCTTTTCTTCTATTTTTTGCTTAATTTCCTCTCTGTTTTGAGGTAAAGAAAGCTTTTGTTCCTCTGCAGACACAAAAGAAAACATAAGAAAAAATACGGCCGGGATATATATGTATTTCATGAATTTATTATAGCATAAATAAAAGCGGCCAACCCTTCGGGTTGGCCGCTTTTATTTCTATAACATTATTTATTAAACTTTTCTTTATAAAGTTCAATTGATTTTATCACTGCTTCTTTTGCCTCCTTTGCTCCCTTAAACCCATGAATAACAACCTCTCCATCTTTTCCGTTCAACTGTTTATATGTTTCAAAAAAGTGTTGAATTTCATGAAGATTATGTTTATTAATATCTTTCAAATCTTGCACATCATCCCACCGTTTATCATCTCGAGGAACTGTAATGATTTTATAGTCTGATTCTCCATTATCGATCATTTCCATAACTGCAACTGGTCTAACTCGCGCAACAATACCAACATCAAGTGGCCAGGTCGTAAGAACAATAACATCAAGCGCATCATTGTCTTCCCAAAGAGTTTGAGGGGCAAATCCATAATCAACAGGGTATGGAGCTGTTGAATAGTTTGCTCTATCAAGCGCAATAAGCCCTGTTTCTTTATCAATTTCGTATTTATTATTTGACCCCTTTGGAATTTCAATAATTACATTAAACTCGTCTGGAACATTGTGTCCAAGCGAAACTTCGTGCCATAAATTCATAGTATATTTGGTTTGTTAGTTTCTAATTAGTATTCATCAGAATCATCTTCTTCTGTATATTCACTTGCTTTTACAGCCTGAACATCAATTTTCCAACCAGTGAGTTTTGCAGCAAGCCGTGCGTTTTGTCCTCCTTTACCGATTGCAAGTGATTGTTGATCTTCTGAAACAGATACTTTTGCAATCTTTGTTTCTTCATCAAGTTGTACATCAAGTACTGATGCGGGCGAGAGAGCTTCTTCAATAAATTCAACAGAGTCATTTGACCATTCAATAACATCAATTTTTTCCCCTCCAAGTTCGGACATAATAGTGCTTACTCGAACTCCTCGTTGACCAACCATTGCTCCAACAGGATCAATATGTTCATCTGCAGAGTACACCGCAATCTTTGATCGCGCTCCTGCTTCTCGTGCAATAGCCTTAATTTCTACAATACCTTGTGAAAGTTCTGGTACTTCGGCGTAGAAAAGTTTTTCAAGAAATTTTGGATGTGATCGTGAGAGTTTTAGAAATACTCCTCGTGGAGATTCTTCTACTTTATATAGATATGCTCGAATTCGTTCTCCTTGCTTAAATCGTTCTCCAGGAATTTGTTCATCATAGCCAAGAAATCCAACAGCTCGTCCCATATCAACAAACACAGAACCTCGTTCCATTCGTTGTACAGTACCGTTTACAATTTCTCCTTCATGTTGACCATATTCTGAAACAACAGAAACTTTTTCTGCTTCTCGAATCTTTTGCATGATTACTTGTTTTGCAGTTTGCGATGCGATTCGCCCAAAGTCTGCTTTACTTTCAAGAGGGAACACGAGTTCATCTCCTACTTCAGCACTTCCTTTAAATAATTTCGCATCCTCAATAAGAATATGTTGTTCATCATTAAAGAAAATCTTTGGATTTTCTGCATCCACTTCAACTTCTTCTTCATCGAAGTCTTCGATGATTTGGTCTTTTGAAACAACAGTTTTTACCTGTTTAAATTCAACATTACCAGTATTCATATCAAACTCAGCCTTAATTACTTGGCCTCGCTTTCCATATTCTTTCTTATATGCACTTGCAAGGGCAAATTCAATAGCCTCAATAACTTTTTCTTTTGGGATTCCTCTTTCTTCTTCAAGCTCTACCAAAACTGATTGTATTACTTTTAAATCAAACATAATTGATGTTATTAACCTGTTAACTTTGAACGAAAGAAAGTCCGCCGTTGGGCGAACTTCCTGAGCAAACACTCTTTAAATCGTTAATGAGTATTGTAACTGGTTTTTTGATATTGTCAAATCTCCTCGCTCCGACCGAATTCGGTCGGAGCGAGGAGATTTTTACACGGTCTGAACGAGTAAAAAAATAAAAAGTAGTGTATAATTTTTATACATGTATATTGAAAATGAAAAACTAAAAAGTTTTCTTCTTGATTCTAATTTGGTAAGTAAAGATGAAATAAGTGAAGCAGAAAAAGAATTAGAAAAAAATTCTGCTTTTACAAACATTGGTGATTTTTTTGTATCAAAAGGAAAAATAAATGAAGATGACCTTCGAAGAGTGCAGGCATACATAATTGGAATTCCTTATATTGATATTGGCCTTGAAAAAATTCCCTATGAAATTCTTTCTATAATTCCAGAACCAATTGCACGAAATCACAACATTATTGCATACAAAAAAGATGTAACATCTCTCGAGGTTGCGATGATTGATACTGATGATTTGAGTGCTATTGATTTTATTAAAAAGAAAACTGGCTTAAAAATTCTTCCTCGACTTACTTCAACAAACTCAATGAAAAAAGCTCTATTGAGTTATCAAAAAAGTCTCAAGGCAGATCTAGGAGATATTATAAAAACTCAAATGGGTGATATAAAAACTATTGAAGAAAGTAACTCATTAGAGTCTGAAACAGACCTCAAAAAAATTGCAGAAGATGTTCCTGTTGTACGAGTAGTTGATACTCTTCTTAAGCACGCAATTTTACAGAGCGCTTCAGATATTCATATTGAACCCCTCGAAAATCAAGTAGTTGTTCGATATCGAATCGATGGAATTCTTCATGATGCGATGACACTCCCAAAAAAATCTGCTCTCTCAATTACTGCCCGAATTAAAGTGCTTGCAAATCTAAAGCTTGATGAAAAAAGACTTCCCCAAGACGGAAGATTTAAAATAACTCTCGATGGAGAGAATGTTTCATTTCGTGTTTCTATTCTACCTGTCTACTATGGAGAAAAAACAGTAATGAGAGTACTTCGAGAGGGTGGTGGACACTTTAATCTTGAATCTCTTGGTTTTCATGGAGAAGGATTAGAGGTTTTACATTATGGATTAAAACAAACCACAGGACTTATTCTTACAACAGGACCAACTGGTTCAGGAAAATCTACAACTCTTTATACGCTTCTTGATATCTTGAACACACCCAATGTAAACATTTCAACAATTGAGGATCCGGTTGAATATCAGATGAAAAGAGTAAACCAAACACAAGTAAAACCAGAAATTGGCTTTACTTTTGCAGATGGTCTTCGAACACTCGTACGACAAGACCCGGACATTATTATGGTAGGAGAAATTCGAGATAAAGAAACAGCATCTCTCTCTATTAACGCCGCTCTTACAGGACATCTTGTACTCTCAACACTTCACACAAACTCTGCACCAGGAACAATTCCTAGACTTATGGATATGGGAGTAGAACCTTTTCTTCTTGTTTCAACATTAAAAGTTATTATTGCTCAGAGACTTGTTCGAAAACTTGATTCACGCAAAGAAAAATATTTTCTTACTGATAGTGGTATAGAGTCTCTTAGAAAGATTGTAAATCTTGATTTGGTTTTAGAAACACTTATCAAAGAAAAAATTATAGACAAAAAAGCAACCTGGAAGACAATACCTTTTTATCGACCCAAAGCAATGGCGGATTTGGATGGATATAATGGTCGGATCGGTATATATGAAGTATTGAAAGTAACGGACAGTATTCGAAACATGATTATCGAAAGAAAAACAACAGAAGAAATTTACGAACAAGCAAAAAAAGAAGGAATGCTTTCGATGATTGAAGACGGAATCTATAAGGCGGTTCTTGGAATCACAACTATTGAAGAAGTTCTTCGAGTAATTTCAGAATAATATGATTTTTGTATATAGGGCAGTAAACAAAGAGGGTAGAATTATCACAGGAGAAAAAGAGGCTGCGGACATTCCTTCTGCAACAAAAATATTAAAAGAAGATGGGCTTGTAATAATTTCAGTTAATCCTAAATCAAAAAAAACTTCATCTTTAAGTTTTGGTTTTTCGGCATTCAGAACTCATGAAAAAATAACCTTTGCAAGAAACATTAGCTCAATGTTAGAAGCAGGATTGTCTCTCTCACGTTCATTGGAAGTATTAAGTAGACAAACAAAAAACATAAAAACTCGAAAAATAATTGATGAAATAAATCAAAAGATAAAATCCGGAACAGCCCTAAGTGCAGCGCTCGAGTCATATCCGAAGATTTTTGGTTCTCTATTTGTTTCTATGGCACGAGCAGGAGAAGAGTCTGGTAATCTTTCTGAATCCTTTAAAAATATTGCAGGGCAATTAGAAAAAAATTATCTCTTATTAAAAAAAGTAAAAGGTGCAATGGTATATCCTGGAGTAATTGTTGCAGTAATGAGTGTTGTTGGTTTTTTTATGATGACAAATATTGTCCCTACACTTTCCAAAACTTTTAAAGATTTAAAAATAGAACTTCCAGCATCAACAAAAGCAATTATTACCCTTAGTGATTTCTTGCGGGAACAAACTTTTATATCATTAATAACCTTTATTGTTTTAATAACTTTATTTATTTTATTTTTTAAAAGTCAAAATGGAAAGAAACTTCTCGATACAACACTTGTAAAAGCACCTTTGTTTGGTCAACTTACAAAAGAAATAAACTCTGCTCGAACAGCAAGAACCCTTTCTTCTCTTCTTAAAGCAGGTGTTCCATATCTCCAATCAATTCAAATTACAAAAGGTGTTATTACTAATCATCTTTATAAAAACATATTAGAACAAGCAGAAAAAAAGGTTGAGGTAGGCGAAAAGGTGTCCCTTGTTTTTGCTCAAAATGACATTCTTTATCCTTCATTTGTAGCAGAAATGGTTGCCGTAGGCGAAGAGACAGGAGAACTAAGCGAAATGTTTCTTAAAGTTGCTGAGTTTTATGAAAACGAGGTAGATCAAAAAACAAAAAACATGTCTACCGTTGTAGAACCTCTACTTATGCTTATTGTTGGACTTGCAGTTGGGTTTTTTGCCATCTCAATGATTTCTCCAATGTATTCACTTGTTGATAAAATTTAGAGAGTTAGTTTTAGATTTTCTGTTATACTTTTAATAATGAAATATCGCTATATTATTTTATCAGTACTTATTGTGAGCGTTTTTGTATTTGTAAATCTTGCATCTTCTCAAAGTTCTGAAACAACACAGACTTCTCAAATTGATTTAAGTTCGCTTTTTGACTCAAACACAGGGCTACCAACTGGAATAGACGAACAAATATCTGTAGATCAAACACCTCGAGTTCCCAAGCCTGGTGAAATCGTAGAAATTCGAATTACAAGTTATATGACTGATTTTAATAAAGCAAAAATTACATGGACTCAAGATGGAAAAGTTCTACTTTCTCAAACAGGTGCAGTGGTAAATCAAGTTCAAGCACCAACAAGTGGCAAGTCTACACAAATTGTAATTACAATAGAAAAAGAAAAGGGAGGTACAATCACAAAAACAATTACACTCAATCCTGCGGATGTTGACCTGCTATATGAAGCAGAAACATATTCTCCTCCATTTTTTAAGGGCAAGAGTCTATTTACAAGCGAATCTGTTATTTCTTTTATTGCTGTTCCTAATTTTGTTACTAGCGCAGGAGCTCAAATTGCTGCAGAAAATCTAATATATACTTGGTCAATCAATGGTACTGTGCAACAAGCAATATCAGGTTATAGGAAAAATACATTTACAACAAAAGGTTCTTTAATTGAACGGCCGATGAAAGTCTCTGTTGAAGTATCAGCAATTAATTCAACCCTAAAGGCCTCTCAAGAACTTACAATTAAATCTACAAAACCAGAGGTTGTTATTTATGAAAATAACCCCCTTCTTGGAATCGTATATGAACATGCGGTACGAGGAAATTTTTTACTCGAACGAGCACAGGTTGATTTTGAAGCAATTCCTTATTCTTTTGCCGCTTTAGGTAAAAATAGTACTGACTTAAACTATGCATGGTCAATCAACGGAACAAAGGTTACTTCAAAAAATCCCACTGAAAATTATCTCGTATTACAAAACACCGAAAACAAAGATGGAACAGCTGTGATTAATGTGAATGTTAAGCAAAATCAAAACATTCTGCAAAATGCTTTCTCAAATCTTCAACTCGACTTTAAAAAAGTAAAAGATACATCAAATGAAGCAATTAATTTTTAGTTTAATTTTATTAATGTTTTTGAGTCCTGTTGTTTTTGCACAACCTGCAACACAAGATGAGTTGTTGGATTACATAAAAAACGGACCCAAAGTCACACCGGCAGAGTGGACAAAACCACCTAGTGCAGATCTTGAAAAGTATCTTGAAGATATTGCAAACAAACAAAATGGTTCGCAAGATTCAAATCAATTTAGAGCAGGAGAATCAGCTGCAGACTATATACATAGAGTAAATATACAAAATAAGATTGCAGAAACATTAGGATATACTGAAAGTGTTCAGCCAGACCCAACCGTTTCAACGACACAAGTTCCTCCAGATAATGGTCAAACTCCTGCTCCGTCTTTATCTGAAACACAAAAACCAGATATAAATAATTATATGACAAATCCAGCAGCGCCCGCTCCAACCGAAATAAAAACCCTTAATGACATTGTTCCTCTATCAATCTTCGAAGGCACCCCTCTCAACAAAGTTCTTAACCAGCTCTTTTATATTGGTCTTGTTGCAGCAATTATTCTTGCAATTGTAATGATTATTAAGGGAGGTATTGAATATATGACGG
>JBDLUA010000016.1:0-15019 GCA_039805545.1 Candidatus Parcubacteria bacterium | reverse complement strand
GGCAGCATTAGGGGGTCTTGTGTTGGCTTTTTCTGCTATTTTAATACTTAATACAGTTAATCCAGGTTTGACGAGTTTAAACCTGCAATTTGAGCAGTTAAATGGGATTACGGGGGTTAATCTTGGAACAAATTTATCTCCTACCGCAGTATCAGGATGGTCAAAAGATGAAAATGGTAATTATATAAAAAAACAAACAGATGGAAGTACTCTTGTTATGACGCCTGATGGTAAAAAATATACAGTATATCCAGACGGTTCACAAAAAGAAGGTTTGATACAACCAGACGGAACACCGGCACTTGCCTTAAATGGACAAACAGAGGAAGAAGTAAGAGCTTATTTTGCACAAAACGGAATATCAATAAATGCTCCGGCAGGAACAACAAATGTACAAGGATTAGGAGAGGCTGCTATTCGAGGAATTGTTGATTTAAAAAATGCATCAGGCGCAAATATTGTAGTTACAGGAGGAACAGAAGATGGACATAAAACACATGGTGTAGGGCAACCCATTGCAGACTTGCGTTTTGGAGATTCAACTTTGGATAATTACATTATAAATAATGCAGTAAGTGTTGAACAGACAAACCTTGGACCAAAATATATTCATGCAAATGGAACAAGTTATCTAGATGAAAAAAACGGGGGAGGAGCAAGACATTGGCACACGGTTTTTAAATAACTTACCCACACATACGTATCTTTTTATTTAAATATAATTTTCTTTTCTTGTTATAATACAAGTACATGAAAAAAGTCTTGCTTACGATTTCTATTATTTTGCTTATTATTCTTATTGGTTTTGGAATATACTATTTTTTTGGAAATGGAAAAGATAAAGTAAATAACTTTTTTACAGATAACTCTTTTGGTTCTTTTTTTGATGCAAATCCTCAATCACAAAATGATTTTACAGATACTCCTCTTGATGTTCCAAATGAAGAACAGCCTCAAAACACATCCTATTCGGCACCTATTTTGAGACAAATTTCTTTTGAGCCAATTTCTGGATACACTTATTATTCAACAACATCAACCTCTACAAGAACCTCTTTAAATCCTGAAGGCCAAGAGTTGTTGGAGGAATTTCTTGCAACATCAACTGTTGTTCGTTTTCAAGAACGAGCAACGGGTCACATATATGATGTGTTTGAATTTTTACAAGCTCCTCAAAAAATTTCAAACATAACTAAACCTAAAATTTATTACACACAATTTTCTTCTAATAAAGATCAGTATGTTTTTTCTATTCCTTCACAAGACTATGAACAAATACAAACAACATATGCAAAACTATCTTTTAGTACCACAACAGGTGTTTCGATTGTCGAAAATCAACTCTCAAACACAATATCTGACTTTGTTTTAAATAAAGATTCAAACAAACTAATTTATTCATTCAAACAAAATGGTTCTTCATCTCTTTATATTTCAAATCTTGACCGAACAGGCGAAAAACTTATAAAAGTACTTCCTTTTAATGAATTCTTGATTGAAGCAATAAATACAACAGATGTTCTCATTACTACAAAAGCGTCGTTTGTTTCTCCAGGATACTCTTACATCCTAAACACATCAACAGGTGCATTTAATAAAATATTGGGAAACATTAATGGATTAACTGTAAAAGTGAGTCCTGATGAAAAATATTATATTTACTCTCAATCAGAACAAAACAGACCCTCAGTTCGTCTATATAACAAGACAATAGGTACAACAAATCTTATTACATTAGACACAATTCCTTCAGAAAAATGTGTTTATTCAAAGAAAGAACTTTTTGCCTACTGTTTTGGTTCTATTATTTATAAAGCAGGCGAATATCCAGATGATTGGTACAAAGGAAAACTCTTTAATCAAGAAAATCTTTATAAAGTAAATCTAACAAACGGACAAGTTTCTGCTATATATAATTTTGGAACAGATAATTTAACCTTAGACGCACAGAATGTTCAAATAACAAACAAGGATGAGTTTATTATATTTCAAAATAAATATGATCTGACCCTTTGGTCACTTAATTTGATGAGGCTAGAGAATGGACTGGATTAAAATCAAAAGCGGCCCCTGCGGGACCGCTTTTGATTTTATATTACTTCTTTATTGTCTTTCTAAAATAAAGCTCTTGTGCAATAGAAAAAATGTTTCCAACCACCCAATACAAACCAACTACCGAAATAATACCGTAAGAAAAGACTGCAGTAAGAACAGGTAACACATATTTCATCTGGAAATGGAGCCCTTTCATAAAATCCTGAGCGAACTGACTATCAACACTTTGATCCTGTTTAGGTAAAGAGAGGCGAACCTGGATCGCCTGTGTAATCAAAACAAAAATAGCAATCAAAAAACTTTTGTTTTGTGCAAGATCAACAACTCCTAAAAAAGTTGTTTGTATTTCTTCTGGAAAAGAAATAAAGGAATAAAGAAGACCTTGATTAATCACAGGCAATCCAGTTCGTGCAAAAATAAAATAAAGTGTTAATACAATAGGAAGCTGAATAAGAACAAGAAAAATTCCAGCAAAAGGATTTACTCCTTTTTCTTTATATAGATCAAATGTTTTTTGTGCGAGTTCTTGAGGATTATCTTTGTATTTTTCCTTTAATTCCTTAAGTGGTTGTTCCATTTCTTTCATGAGAAGCTGAGTTTTGATTGCTTTTTTTGAAAGAGGAAAGAGAATTACTTTTACAATTATTGTAAGAATAATAACAGCAAAACCAATATCAGCATGAGGAAGAGTGTCGATGAGCCATACAAGAAGGTTATAGAGTGGTTTATATAAAGTTTCAATAAATATTGTTTTCATGCTTAAAATTGAATTTCTTTTAGTTTTTTAATTAGGTCCTTGTATTGTAAGTCTTTTGTTTGTGAATTCAAAATAAAAATATAATCAAAAACAGGCATTTCTTTATATATTTCTTTTAATGCATGAAACACCTTTCTTTTAAGATAATTTCTCTCATGGGCTTTTTTGGCGACTTTCTTTGAAACCACAATAGAAAAACGAGAATGTTTTAATTCATTCTTCTTAATTTTTATTAAAAAATAATTGTTTTTTATTGTATTTCCAAAATTAAATACCTCCTTAAATAAAGAGGTATTTAATCTGTATGACTTTTTAAACATACAAAATAAGCGTTAAACTGAGAGTTTTGCTCGTCCTTTTGCTCGTCTTCGTTTAAGAACCTTTCGGCCTGTAGAAGACTCCATTCGAGCCAAAAACCCATGTGTTCGAGCTCTCTTCTTCTTTTTAGGTTGATATGTTACTGACATAAATTTTATTTAAATAAGTTATACACAACTTTTTAACATAGAAAATAATTTTTAACAAGTTTTGATTTTTTGTAACTGGTATATAATCTTGTTCATGATATCCACAGTGATTAATCAAAATTTGTGGGATGATTCTCTAAAAGAGATTGAAAATTCAATATCTTCTGCTAATTTTAACACGTGGTTCAAGGAAACTTTTCTTATAAAAATTGACGATGGGGTAGTATATGTAGGTGTTCCAAACGCTTTCATTAAAGAATGGATTTCTAAGAAATTTTATACAACAGTATTAAAAACTCTTCGTGACAAAGAAACTGCAATACGATCTGTTGATTTTGTTATTGCAAAAATTGATAAAAAGAAACAAGAAAGCAAAAAAGAACGAACTGCAAAAGAAAATAATACCGCTTTGCCTCTTTCTGAGTTCGTTGTAAACAAAGAAGATAATCTTAATCCTAGATATACTTTTGATAGTTTTGTTATTGGACCCTTCAACGAACTAGCTTACGCAGCATCATGGGCTATTATCAAGAATCCTGGTGTTGTATATAACCCTTTATTTATTCATGGTTCAACAGGACATGGAAAAACACACTTAATTCAGGCTGTTGGGAATCAAATTAAAATGAATTTTCCAAATAAAAGAGTTTTTTATCTTACTTCAGAAAAATTCATGCACGAATACATGTTTGCGGTGCAAAATAACAAAGTTCCTCTTTTTAAAGAAAAATATCGAAAATATGATGTGTTAATAATGGATGATATTCAATTCCTTTCAAACAAAAAAAGTACTCAGGAAGAACTTTTTCATCTTTTTAACTCTCTTTATGAAAATAATAAACAAATTGTATTTTCTAGTGACATTCATCCAAACTTCATCCAAGGACTCGAGGATCGTCTTAAATCTAGGTTTAGTCAAGGAATGATCATTGATATTCCTCCTCCTGATAATGAGTCTCGAGTACAAATTATAAAGAAAAAATCTGCTCTTCTTGGAGTATTTATAGAGGATCAAATAATAGAGTTTTTGGCCGAAAGCATTGAAGGAAACATTCGAGAGCTTGAAGGGGTTGTTAATGTTATTGCATGCCAATCTCAGGTCAAAAATCGACCTCTCACACTAAATGAAATCAAAGATCTTATTAAAAACACTGCAAAACCTAAAAAAATGGTGTCTGTAACAGAGTTAATTAAATTGGTTGCAGAATTTTATGGTCTTACTTCAGAAAGTCTTTGTGATAAAACAAGACGAAAGGAAGTCGTTCGACCAAGACAAATCGCTATGTATATCTTAAGAGAAGACTTTAATATTTCTTTCCCTACAATAGGAGAAAAAATGGGAGGACGAGATCACACGACAGTAATTCACTCTTGTGAAAAGGTGAAAGGTGATTTAAAAGTAGACAAACTTCTCGAACAACAAATTAACGAGATACGAAATATCTTGTAATACAGCTCTTTTTTATTGTTAGTTTTTTACTGTGTATAACCATGTGAATTCGTTGGGGATAAGTTTTGGAAATCTTTCTTAAAACTTTTGAACAATGAGTGAGCAACTCAGGTCGTTTGGGGATAAAATTCTTTTTCCACAAAGATATACCCTTTTCATCCCCAGGTTTCCACAAACAATTCACAGTAGGATTTACCAAACGGACCTTTAAAACTAAAGTGAAATTTGACTTATCCAGTTTTCCACCCCAATATATACATAATAATATGAAAATAGAGATTAATAAGAATACATTACTTAAAGCTCTCAGTAAGGCAGATAAGATCACAGGGAAAAATGTGAGTCTTGTTGTTTTACAATGTGTAATATTAAAAACACAAGGAGATAAGTTAGAGATATCAGCAACTAATCTTGAACTAGGAATCAGAGTGCTTGTTCCTGCAAAAATTGAACGGACAGGAGAGATTGCTATTGCGTCTTCATTGCTTGTTTCATATTTGAGTAATTTAAATCAAGAAGAGGATCTAGTTCTTGAACACTCAGAACAAACACTTAGAATTATTGGTAAAAAAAGTGAAACACAAATAAACACATACACTACTGTAGATTTTCCTTCTATTCCTATTATCGAATCAAATAAAAAATGTGTTATTGAAGCAAGTGATTTGATTGAAGGAATGAAGTCTGTATGGTATGCAGCATCTGTGTCGAGCATTAAACCTGAGCTATCTAGTGTGTATTTGTACTCTGACGCCGGGGAACTTACTTTTGTGGCCACAGACTCATTTCGACTTGCTGAACGAAAGCCAGGGGCAAAATCAGACGAATTTGAGAGTATACTCATTCCACAAAGAAATGTGAGTGAGATAATACGAGTATTTGAAGGTTTGGAAACAAAACTAACTATTCTTTTTGGTCAAAATCAAGTTTCTTTTGAAAGTAGTGATGAAGTATATCTTGTAAGTAGAGTTGTTGATGGTGTTTTTCCTGATTATAGACAAATTGTTCCTAAGGAGAGTAAAACTGAAGTTGTTGTGTTAAAACAAGATTTAATCAATTCTCTAAAGATTTCAAATCTTTTTTCAGATAATTTTAATCAAGTTAAATTTCATTTAGATGCAGAAAATAATATTTTTGAAATAACATCAAAAAATACTGAAAAAGGGGAAAGTAGAACGATGGTACCTGCAACAATAAAAGGGGATTCAATTGATATAAATTTTAATCAAAAATATATAACAGACTGTTTTAATTCTATTAAGTCAGAAAGTTTTACTTTAAATTTTAATGGTGTTGGTAGACCAGTAGTGATTAAAGGTGTAAATGAAGGGGGGTTTATGTATCTTATAATGCCGCTTAATAAATAATGGAAGTAAAGTTTTTATTAGAAAAATATAAAAATTTTGGAAACTCTCAAAAAAGAATAAAAGAAATAGTGAGGGAGGTTTTTTCTCAGAACTCTTTTGATTTGAAGCCAGAAGAAGTAGATATTAAGGACACTGAGATAAAAATAAAGATTTCAGGAACAAAAAGAACACACTTCATTTTATTAAAAAGTAAAGTTGAAAAAGAGATACAAAAAAACCTTCAAGAAGAAGGTTTAATTGTAACGGCTATTTTTTAAAAAACTAGTTTATTGTAAACAAAACTGTATCAGAGAAACTTCCGCTATTGGTGTCTGTTGCTTCAACTTTAATCTCATTTTTTCCTATTTTTGCTGCAGGTTCTCCATTAGGAACAAAAGAGTATGTTCTTGTTTCTGGGTTAATTTCTCCAATTTCTTTTCCATTTAGATATACTTTACCTGAAGTTAAAATTGAACTTGTAATACTTACGGATACAAATATTTCTGATGACGTCGAATATGATTTTCCTGATTCAGGATTATTAATTTCAAAGTTTGAACTTTGAGGGGTGGATGCTGAATCAAAATTTTCACCGTTTACCCACTTTTGTACAGGTTCTTCCCAAAGAATATATTGAGGATCAGATGCTGGATTTGAAGGAACTGCCCCCAAAGGATCTGATGTTTTTACCCAATGAAGTATTTCATGAACACCTTCTGGATTTTCCCAAATACCTCTTAACACTGGCTTTAAATTAGGATCTATTGGGGTAGGGTCTATAAAATTTGATGCAGGATATTTTGCAATTGCTTTTTGCATAAATTCATTCCACATTGGTGCAATAACAAACCCAGCTGTCTGACTTTTTGCAATTGATCTATTGTCGTTGTTTCCTGCCCATGCTGCAACAGAAAGATTTGGAGTATATCCAACTATCCAAGTATCTCGATAATCATTTGTAGTACCGGTTTTGGCTGCAACATCAATATTTCCAAAGTAGAGAGGAGAGTTTGATCCATAAGAAGGAGTTCTCGCAACATTGTCCGAGAGGACACTTGAAATTAAACGAGCTGTTTGTTCTGGAAGAACTCGATATTCTTTGTTTTGATATTCCTCCATTACCTTCCCATCATTATCTTCGACTCGAAGAATTCCTGTTGTTGGATGTTTTACTCCGTCAGCTGCAAATACCGCATATGCACTTGCCATATCAACAGGCCGAACTTCTCCACCTCCGAGTACAAGAGTTAATCCATATTGTTTTGCATTTGTAAGAGTCTCAAGCCCCATTTGTTTTGCGAGAGTAAGTGATTCTTCAATTCCTGCAAGATATAG
The DNA here is from genome assembly GCA_039805545.1 of Candidatus Parcubacteria bacterium. GTDB lineage: Bacteria > Patescibacteriota > Minisyncoccia > Phycocordibacterales > JAACPR01 > JAULZV01. Next base: position 7,609 of record JBDLUA010000016.1, on the reverse strand, counting down.
AACTTTTACAGAAGGAATGTTGAGAGATTGTGCGAGAGCATCTCGAAGAGAAAGAGGTCCCCTAAATTTATTGTCGTAGTTTTGTGGGCGATAACAATTTCCTCCAGAGTAACATGTTGTTGAAAATTCTGTAGGTAAGTCGAACACAACAGTTTCTGGACGATATCCTCTATTAAAGGCCTCTGCATAAATAATTGGTTTGATTGAAGAACCTGGTTGTCTAAGAGCGGTTGCAATATTGAAGTTTCCGTCAATATCTTTATCAAAATAATCTCTTGAACCAACCATTGTAAGAACTTGCCCTGTATTTGGATCGACGGTTACAAGTGCCGCGTTTTCTGCATCAAACTTTTGTTTGTTTATAAAAGCCCATTTTTTAACAACTTCTTCTGCATCTTGTTGAAGTTCCCAATCAAGAGTTGTAATAATTTTTAAACCTCCTTTTTCTATTACATCTGCACCATACTTTTCTTCTAGTTGTTCTCGAATATACATAACAAAGTGAGGAGCTTTTATTCCATAATCTTCTTGTTTTTGAAATTCAACTTTTGTCTTTACTGCGGAGTCATATTCTGATTTTGTAATAAAATTCAAAGCATACATTTCTTTCAAAACTTTGTTTTTTCTTTTTTCCAAAGCATCTTTATGACTTCCGTAAGGAGAATAGTAGGTAGGTGCTTGTGGAAGGGCCGCAATATATGCTGACTCTACGATACTAAGATCTTTTGCATCTTTTCCAAAAAATCTTCGTGCTGCTTCTTGAACACCGTATACTGTTCCTCCGTAAGGAACTTCATTAAGATAGAGTTCAAGAATTTGATCTTTTGTCATCTTTGCTTCAAGACGAGGGGCTAATACCCATTCTTTTATTTTTCGCGAAATAGTTTTGTCACTTGTAAGGAGCGCATTCTTGATAACTTGTTGAGTGATTGTTGAACCTCCTTGTCCTGAAAGAAGGTTTCCATCTTTCAGGTTTGTGAGAATTGCTCTAAGAATTGCTTTTGGTTCAACTCCATGATGGTTATAAAAATTTTGATCTTCAATTGCAATAGTTGCCCATTTTACATAGTCTGAAATTTGATCAAGAGGGACAACTGTTCTTCGAACGTTTCCGTGTACATCAAATAAAACAACTTTTCCTGTTCGATCGTATATTTTTGTTGATTCTGAGACAACCCGATTTTCAAAATTATTTAAATCAGGAAGTTCAATTGTACTAAGCCAAATAAAGAAAAAACCAAAGAAGACAAGAATTACAAGCCCTACACTCAAACCATATTTTTTAAAGTTTTTCTCATTAAAAATTCGAGAAAAGATTGTTGTTTTATGATGTATATTCATTGATATAAGTATAATGTATTTTTATAAAAAGTGTGACTACTATATACAAAATTTTATAAAAAGAAAGGCGGGACCCCGGAGGGGTCGCGCCTTTCTTTGTTTAATTAATAATCGTCCTCGTCTCCGTAAAAATCAAACCCTTCCTCATCATCTTCTTCTGCTGCAAGAGCATCAAGCTCATCTAATATTTCTTCGTCTTCGTCTTCTTCATCCGGATCAATCACTGCACCTGTGTCGTCTGTAAGAGTTTTTAATTCTTCTTCATCTCCAAGTATATCCAAGTCTGTCTCTTCAAAAATACTATCATCAAGCAATGCGTCGGCATTTTCTGTTTCTTCTAAATTATCATCTCTTAAGTCGTCCATAATTTTTTATTATAAATAATTGATGTACTATTTAATATCAAAAATAAAAAAGTATGCAAGAGGGTTTGTTTGTGGAAAAAGGTCAGAAGCTTTAATTGTGTGCGAGTACACAGAGTCCTGTTGCGATTGCATCAAATTCATCATCAAATTTTATTTTATTCTCTATCTCTATAAGAAGAGGAACCATCTTAATAATTGCGTTTTTATCACTGTTACCATATCCTGTTACTGCAATTTTTATTTGTTGAGGAGAGAGTTCTACAATTTTTAAATTATAAATTTCTGCAAGTGCGAGGATCAATCCTCTTGCTTCTGCTACTTTGATTGCCGTCTTCACATTTTTACTAAAAAATAAAGTTTCAATACCAAGATGAGTAGGGGAATATTCCTCCAAAACCCTTTGAATTTCAGAGTGAATTTGGGCAAGTCTTCTTGAATGAGAATCTTTTGCTGATGTTTGAAAACAAGTAGAAAAAACAAGAGAAGGTTTACGTTCTCCAATCTTTTGTTTATCTAAGATGGCAATACCTAATCGTTCATATCCTGGATCTATTGCAAGTACTCGCATAGATTTATTTTACTCTTCGTCTTCACTAATTTCATCCAGACCAACCACGTTTGTATAAATATTTTGAACATCATCATGTTCATCAATTGCATCATAGAGAGTTACCATTTTTTCCATATCACTTTCTGATAATTCCATTGGGGTTTGAGCTACATATCCTTCATCTGTCTTTGTAAAAGCCCAAGATGCTGCGCCTGGTGTTGCAAGTTCGTATCCTGCTTTTGTAAATATATGTCGAATCTCTGGAGCAGTTCGATTCTTGTTGTCTGTAAGAGCGGTAATAATAAGGGCACTTCCTCCCGGACCATATGCTTCATACATAACTGCTTCAAGGGTTGCAGCTCCAGCATCCGTTCCTTTTTTAATTGCTTTTTCAATTACATCCTTTGGAACATTTTCTTTTTTTGCTAATTCAATTGCTTTTGCAAGGGAGGCAGAGTTTGTATCTCCATTACATTTTTTTGATTCGATAGTAATAAGTTTTGAATATCGTGAAAAAACCTTACTCTTCTTTGCGTCTGAGCTCGCTTTCTTGTGTTTAATTTTTGAAAATTTATTGTGTCCTGACATGAGGGGATTGTAGCATAAGGAATTATTTTACAAAACAATACAGGAAAGATAGTATAATTAATATGAAATTTAATGAGAACTCTTTTTTGGGTAGGATGGTCGGACTTTCAGGAATTTTGTTGGCAGTATATTTTTTTATTAATTTGTTTTTACAAGAATTAAATCCTGATGCAAACTACATATTTTCTTTTTCAATATTTTTTATTCTCTCTTACACCATTTATTTGTTTGAAAAAAAGAAAATCTTTTACCCACTTATAATACTTGAAATACTTTTTATTCTTTTTATTTTAAGGGGTTTGTTCGGGGGTTTATAATTCCAAATGCTCATACGCCTTTTGTGTTACAAAAAGTATAATTAAAATTTTAGAAAAAAAGTTTCAAACAAAGAACCATAAAAAGGTATCATTGCAATACTTAACAACATTAATATTGTTAAGACTATAATTGAAATTTTATAAGTTAATGGAGCTTCTTTAAAATTTTTAGGAAGATTCCATTTGTTATTTTCTTTACTCTCTCTGTTAATTCTTTTAAGTAAATATGTACCCCCAAAAAGAAGAAAAAGCATTCCTCCAATAAACGACCTGTCAAATATTATTCTTACTAAACTTAATAGAATAATTGCAAGAACAATGGTAAAAACTCTCGGAAGTGTTTGTTTGTTAATTTTAAAGTCTCTGAAGTCTTCTAACATTTATTTAGCTTAACATAAAAATTTACAACCCCAAATGCTCGTACGCTTTTTGTGTCACAACTCGTCCTCGTGGAGTTCGTTCGATTAGTCCGAGCTGAATAAGATAAGGTTCGTGGAATTCTTCAATGGTTCCGATTTCTTCTGAGAGAGAAACTGCGAGTGTGCTTGAACCAACTGGACCTCCTTTGTATTTTTCTATAATCGTTTTTAAAATATCTCGGTCTGACTTTACTAATCCAAGAGAATCAATATCAAGCATGGACATTGCTTTTTCTACCAACTCTTTGTTGAGGGGTTTGTTTTCGATTTGAGCAATATCGCGACAACGTCGCAGAAGATAGTTTGCAGTTCGTGGAGTAAATCGACTTCGCGATGCAATTGTCTGTGCGGCTTCTTTATCTAATTCAATTCCAAGAATCTTTGCAGAACGAGTAATAATTTGTTCTATTTCTTCTTGTGTATAAAATTCTAGTTTAAACACTCCACCAGAGAATCGCGACCGAAGAGGTGATGAAACCATTGCAATTCGTGTTGTTGCTGCGATAAGTGTAAATGGAGGAAGGTCGAGTTGAATTGATCGCGCTGATGGACCTTTTCCGATAATAATATCAAGAACACCTGACTCAAGGGCAGGGTAGAGAATTTCTTCAATAGATTTATTTAATCTGTGAATTTCATCTATGAATAAAATATCTCCTGGAGAAAGGTTTGTAAGAATTGATGCAAGATCACCAACCTTCTCAATTGCGGGACCTGATGTAATTTTGATTTGTTTACCTGTATGTTTTGCAATCAAATGAGAAAGAGTTGTCTTACCAAGTCCAGGAGGACCATAAAAAAGAAGGTGTTCGGGCGCATGATTTCGAAGTGCTGCTGCATCAAGAAGGACTTTTAAGTTTTGTTTGATGTGAGATTGTCCAATGTATTCATCAAATGTATTTGGTCGAAGAGTATTATCAAGAAAGACATCTTCTTTTTCGATGATTTCATCAGATGAAGAGGGTGTTTTAAGGGTTCTTGACATATTTTTAAAATCTGATACACTATGCAACAAGTTTACAACTGTATATCGAAGTATCTTGTTTGAGACACACTGTGTCTTTTTTGTTGCAAGATATCAAAAGCATAAATCTCTAGACGATTAAACCTAGTTTAATAGGCTCTGTTTCGAGGACGTCATGGTCCCTCCCGAGGCTCGCTGTGACTATCCTTAGAGTTTTGTCTACCTTTAACACGTTTAAAGGCTCGTCTGGAGATTTATGATTTGGATATCGAAGAACTTATTTTCAATATAAACAAAATTCCCAAAAAGACAACTAGTCAAAGAGGGATAACTATTTTGTAAAAGGCGGTGGACCGAAGGTTCGCCGCCTTTTATACACGCTCCGACCGAATTCGCTCCGACCGAGAAATATTTTTATGCTAGAATATTCACATGACAATTTCTTTTGATGATAATAAAAGTGATCAACGGGTTGCAGACCTAAGACAAAAAGAAGAAGAGGATCTTGCACAACTGCTTGCCGAAAGATACGGACTTCAATATGTTGATCTTTCTGGAATTACAATTAATACTGATGCACTTAAACTTGTTTCTGAAGAGACTGCTCAAAAAGCAAAACTAGCTATATTTGATATGGTTGGAAAGAAGATTAAGATTGCACTTCTTTCTCCTAAAAAAGAGGAAACACTTGCGGTGCTTTCTGAATTAGATCAAAGAGGATATTCTGCTTCTCAATATATTGTTTCAAACAGAAGTCTTATGAAGGCATGGTCTCGTTATGCAGATATTTCTTTTGCAACAGAATCAAAAGGAGGTGCACTTGAAATCAATAGTGAACAAATTAGTGAGTTCATCAGTAAAACAAGAAATATTGAAGATACAAAAAAACTTATTGATGAAGTGATGGTAATGAAACGGGCATTTAGAGTTTCGCGAATTGTTGAAATTGTTGTTGCCGGCGCAATCGCAACAAAAGCATCAGATATTCACGTAGAACCAGAAGAAGAATACGCACGACTTAGATTTAGAATCGATGGAGTGCTGGTTGAAATTGCGGTTGTTGATTCTGAAACATTTAATCTTCTTCTTTCTCGGCTCAAGATTTTGTCTGGAATGAAACTTAATATTAAAGATCAAGCACAAGATGGAAGATTTTCTATAAAAATAAATGATAAAGAAATCGAAATTCGATCCTCAATACTTCCTGGAGCATACAGCGAATCTGTTGTAATGAGACTTCTTAATCCGGATCAAATTGCTGTTGATTTGAAAGAACTTGGAATAGAGCCTGAACTTCAAGAAATATTTAACACACAACTTGCACGACCAGATGGTCTTGTATTAAACACCGGACCAACTGGATCAGGAAAGACAACAACTCTGTATGCCTTTTTGAAACAGACACTCACTCCTGGAATTAAAATTATTACAATTGAAGATCCTATTGAATATCACCTTAAGGGAATTGTTCAAACACAGGTTGAACACGACAAAGGATATGATTTTGCGAACGGACTTCGAAGTGCACTTAGACAAGACCCGGACATTATCATGGTGGGGGAGATTCGAGACATTGAAACCGCTGAGACTGCTATTCATGCGGCGCTTACAGGACACCTTGTATTCTCAACTCTTCACACCAACACTGCAGCAGGAGCATTTACACGACTGATTGATCTTGGAGTGAATCCAAAAGTTCTCACATCTGCAATTCGAATCGCAATTGCACAAAGACTTGTTCGAAGACTTTGTCCTGATTGTAAAAAACAAATTCAACTTGAACCTAAAAAGTTGGAACTTGCAAAGGCTATTCATGCTGGAATTGATAATCCAAAAGTTGAATGGAATGAAAACGCATTCTTTGGTCCAGGAGATGGGTGTTCAACATGTAATGGTCTTAAATACAAGGGGCGAGTGGCTCTGTTTGAGGCCGTATTGTCCGATAAGGCTGTTGAAGATATTTTGCAAATGAATCCAAGTGAACGAGAGATTAAGGTCGCTGCACGAGCACAAGGAATTCTCGATATGTCTCAGGACGGAATTTGTAAGGCGTTGAAAGGAATTACTGATATTGGTGAACTTGAGAGAGTAATCAATCTTGAAGCACAAACTCCAAGAGCAACCCTGCCCGATAAGGAAAATAATTTCACTTCACTTACGAACGAAGACCTTTTAAATAAATCTATTATATAAAAGCAAAAGTCGACCACTCACTCGCAGCATGTGCAAAAATGAGGGTCGACTTCGAGGCTTCATCCTTTCGGTTTGGGTGGGATTAGTCTGTAGAACGATTGTCTTTAGAGCATAATCCGTTTTTGAGGACGGGGTGCCTACCCCTAGGCTCTGACAAGGCATGAGCTAACTAATATAGTAATGTACTCCTAAAAATTTTACTGTCAATATTAAGGGAAAAGTATTGACTTTTTATATAAAGTGTGATATTTTATAGAAGAAATATGAAACGCTCCTCTACAATCCTTTGCCTGCTGGCGGCGGTTGCCAGCATTTTCCTATCTTCGTGCATCCTTCCTGGAGGTTACACTCGCTACGGTCGTGACTCCAAAGGTGGTAACGTTCCGATTGAGAGGGTTGAACCCTCCCGAATCGTTAGCCCTTTTGGCAGTCTGATCAATGTTGAAATTGTCGCGGGCGCCGATGTCGGTGTCACGCCGTTCTCGTACAGATCGGGATATTGTCCTCCTCCCGCATGTGGAGGACGACAAATTCCGATGCCTCGTCCGTGCCCTCCGGGGTACGGTGGGAGGTATCAGGGTGGGTATAATCGTCCATCTTGTCCTTCTCCGGGGTACAACCGTCCTCCGATGCCTCGTCCGTGTCCTCCAGGATACAACAATGGCTACCGTCGACCCTATTACGGGGCTGCTGGAAATGGCATCATCACCGGCTCTCAGGCCGGTGGGATGTACGAGTTCTCGGATCAGTATCTCGGGGGTCGGCGAATTCGCTGACCACAGGAAAATCACTGAACGCCCTCATTTATCTCGCTTGTCGAGCTCTGAATGGGGGTGTTTTTGCATATGTGGGCGGCCGACCCGAAGGGTCGG
>JBDLUA010000015.1:0-35250 GCA_039805545.1 Candidatus Parcubacteria bacterium | reverse complement strand
ATATCTGGGGATTATATCACAGTTAAATTTTATAAAAATTATTTAAACCCTTCTTTAAATACATCAAACAAACTTCCTGAGTTTGCAAGGTTTTGTGCTTCATTACTTGGTTTAAAATAAGAATCAGGACTCGCAAAAATAGTCAAAAACCATACAGTGGCAATAATACCAGTAATGATAACTGATGTTATAAATGCAAAATTACTTTTTTCTGCATATGATTTTTGTTTTAGATTTTCGATATATTTTTTCATATATATATTTTATATTGATGAAGACAACACGACAACCTCACTTTCTTTTCCAATCAAATCTTTTTTCTTAATAGTTAATTTATCAATAGGTTTTACATCTTTTGAATCAGCTTCTTTAAGGAACTTTGTGAGTGCATCCTTTTGACCTACTGCACCAAAGTGAATTGGAATAATAATTTTTGGTTCTCGTTTGTTTGCAATCTTATATGCTTCTTCTGCGTTAAGCACATCATCTCCTCCAATTGGAACAAGTACCACATCTACATCTCCCATTTCTTCTTTTGCTTTTGAATCAAGATCTTTGTCAGAAATAGCGCCAAGATAGAGAACTTTTATTCCGTCTAATTCAAATGTATATACGGTGTTGATTTTTTCTTCACCTCCATACACAGTCTTAGATGCCCACCCCCGAACAAACATTCCTCGTACTTCATACTCTCCCGGACCTTTTACCACAAAAGGTTCTTTACCTTGTCTGGTTGCAGTGTCTGCACCGTTTAAATCTGGGTGATTTGCAGTTATAAGGACTACATCACTTCCAAAGTTTGCTAATTTAAATTTTGATTCTTTTGAAATTGGATTCAATGCAATTGTAAAATCTCCATGCGAAATCTTAACCGATTCAACGCCGTCGTATGTGATAATCATGGGAGTATTGTAGCATTTTTGAAAGGAAGTGTCATCTATCTTTTGAGCCAAAAACGAGAATCGAACTCGTGACCTCTGCTTTACGAAAGCATTGCTCTACCAACTGAGCTATTCTGGCGATTTTAACGCGGTTAAACCGCGCACAACAGAAATTTTAGCAGATTTTGTTTAAATATAAACCTAAAACTTATACAAGGTTTAACCTCGTCATCCTCTTCCCTTTTTCCTTAATCTATGGTACTTTTACAGGACTCCGTTTTATTAGAACAAAACAGAGTAACCCTGTATATGCGACCACGAGTGTAATGTACGAGCGAGTAGGTTCTCCTACTTTAACTACATGCGAGAATATATGAATATACAGACCTCATTATTAAGTTAAAAAAACACGAGATCCTCGCCTTCGCGAGGATGACGAAACATATGGAAAAAGAAAACCTAGGTGCAATGCATGCATATTTGGCAGATCTTCCAAACCCACCACAAGAAGGTGATGTTGTAGAAGGTCCTGTTATTTCAATCGACAAAAATGCAATCTATATTGATCTCTCTCCTTTTGGAACAGGAATCATTTATGGACGAGAATTTATTATTGCTCGAGACATGATTCGAAAGCTTCATGTTGCCGACACTGTTTCTGCAAAAGTTGTAGATGTTAAAAGTAAAACTGGATATATCGAACTTTCACTCAAAGAAGCAAAACAAGCAATGGTATGGGAAGAAGTTGAACAAGCAATTAAAGACAAGACTCCTCTTGAACTTACAGTACAAGATGCAAACAAAGGAGGACTTCTTCTTTCATGGCAAGGACTTCAAGGATTCCTTCCTGCGTCACAACTTTCTGCAGCTCACTATCCACGAGTAGCAGATGGTGATAAAGACAGAATCTTAGAAGAACTTCGAAGACTTGTTGGACAAAAAATTGTTGTAACCATTATTGGAGCAACACAAGATGATGGAAAACTTATCTTCTCAGAAAAAAATACAGGAGGAGAAGAGGCAGAAGTTAAAAAGGCTGAAAAATACGAAATTGGTGATGTTCTTTCAGGAACAATTACTGGTGTAGTTGAATTCGGAGTATTCGTAAAAATCGAAGACAACCTTGAAGGACTTGTGCACATTTCAGAACTCGACTGGTCACTTGTTGAAGATCCTAAGAAACTCTTCTCAGTTGGAGACAAAGTGAAAGTAAAAGTTATCGACATCAAGAATGGAAAGGTTTCTCTTTCAATCAAACAATTGAAAGAAAACCCATGGACAACTGCAGCAAACAAATTCAAGAAAGGTGATGTTGTGAAGGGTGTTGTAATCAAATTCAACAAACATGGAGCACTTGCATCTATAGAAGAAGGAGTAGCTGGACTTATCCATATTTCTGAATTCGAAAGTGAAGAAAAACTTAAAGAGACACTCGAACTTGGTAAAGCATATGATTTCAAAATCACATTATTTGAACCAAAGGAACAAAGAATGACACTGTCTACTAAAACAGCGGAATAATCTAAATATAATAAGATAAAAAGCGGCGGACCCTTCGGGTCCGCCGCTTTTTATATAAGACTTTCAACCTTCTTAAATATATTCTCAACCTCTCTCCCCTCCATCATCCCAAACTTTTTTAATACAAAATCTGCAACATCATCTTTGTGAGGTTTTTTGAATGTCCCAAGAAATGTCTTTGGACAAATTCCAATTCGTATTCGCATAAAGTTTTCTTTTGTCTCTTGTTGAATAGATTTTACTCCATTGTGTCCTCCGTGACCGGAATCTTTTGAAACTTTTATTTCTCCAAAATTGATATCGATATCATCGTGCAAAATAATCACATCTTCTTTTTGTATATCACTCCATTTTGAAAAGATGTTCTTCACAGTTTGTCCTGAAAGATTCATGTAAGTCTCTGGCAATATAAATGTGTATGCTTTATTTGAAATTTCTCCCGTTGCAACAAGTGCATTAAGAAAAGAATCTTTTTTAAAATCAGAAAATGAGTGTTTTTTTGCAGACCAAATCAAAAAATCTCGTCCAACATTATGTCGTGTTCCAACATATTTTTCTCCAATGTTTCCAAGGCCTACAAGTATTTTCATATAATTAGACTATACCATAAAAATAAAGTATGATACTAACTACATGAAAGAAAAAATTTTAAAAACTACTCGTGAATACATTGTATTAATTTGTACATCATTACTTGCAGTGTTTCTTGTTCGAACATTTGTAGCACAACCTTTTGTTGTAAATGGATCATCTATGGAACCAACTTTTCACACGAACGAATATTTAATTGTTGATCAACTCTCATATGAACTTGGAGAACCCCAAAGAGGAGATGTTGTAATCTTCAGGTATCCACTTTCTCCTTCGAGATTTTTCATAAAAAGAGTTATTGGACTTCCTGGAGAGACTGTTCGAATAACAGGTACAAAGGTTGAAGTAAAAAAAGTAGGAGAAAAAGACTTTATTACCCTAGATGAGCCTTTTGTTGAGTTTAAAAAAGAAAGTAAACTAGAAATGACTCTCAAAAATGACGAATATTTTGTTATGGGAGACAATCGAAGTGTAAGTCTTGACTCTCGAAGTTGGGGACCTCTTAATAAATCGTTTATAGTCGGAAAAGCCTTTGTACGCCTCTTCCCTCCCTCAAAAATTGACTTTTTGCCAGGAAGTTATTAAATTTGAGCTACATGACAGCAAAAAAGCCAACAAAAGTAGATAACGCGTTTGTTATCTCGCAGTATTATGGGTTTGAAGGCCTTGATTTACCACAAATCGAGAAGGATGACCACGAGAAAGCTCAAAAATTGAAGAATTTGAGGGATTTTGAACATTCTCACCTCCCTAAGATAGAAGAAGCCGTTGCACTTCTTAGATATACAAATAGTGACGAACAAAAGCGTCGTGAGATGCCTGTTCTGTTTTATTCAAAAGGAGACATCAAAAATCCTCACAACAAAAAGGCAAAAAAACGATCTGGGGAATCTGTATCTTTACATATTATCGGTACTCCAAAAAGTATCGCTGAAGCAATTTTGATTAAGACTGCATATACTATTCTTAAAGAAGAAGGCTATAAAAATCTTTCGGTAGAGATTAATAATGTCGGAGACAGAGACACGCTTACTCAATATAACAAACATGCGACTAACTTTTTTAGAGGAAAACTAGCAGATCTTAATACTGACTGTAAAGAACTTCTCAAATTTGGAGGCCATGCACTTGTTACATGTAATCTCAAAGGCGTACAACACATTCTTAAAGAAGCTCCAGCACCCATAGAGTTTCTTAATGAAGAACACCGAAATCATTTCAAAGAAGTAGTCGAATATCTTGAATCTGAAAACATTCCTTTCGAAATAAATAAATTTATCTTAGGTGATCCACACTACTCTACCCATACTGTATTTACTATTTTTGATGAGAAATCAGGAAAAATACTCGCAACAGGTTCTCGATATAACGATATTTCAAAAAAGACAGTTGTTCGAAAAGGAATTCCTGCGGTATCTGTTTCTATTAAACTTCCAAAATTCAAACAAGTACCTCACAGCAAACAACCTAAATTTGATGATTGTGACATTTACTTCATTCAACTTGGATATGGTGCAAAACTAAAAAGTCTTGAAGTGGTTGAGACTCTTCGAAAAGCTGGTATCCCCGTCCATCAATCAATTGGTCGAGACAAAATGTCTACACAAACACAATTTGCACATAAGAAAGATGTAAAATACATTCTTCTTATGGGACAAAAAGAAGCTCTTGAAAATAGTATCTGTGTTCGAAATCTTGAAACTAACTCCCAAAAAACTATCCCTTTAACAAATCTTGTTGAATATTTACAAAATCTTAAAAAATTAGAAAAAGAGGCAAAATCAGCAAAAAAGCCTAAAAAGAAATAGGCCTAAAGTAAAGTAGCGTGCAAGAAGCACGTCATCCTCGCGAAGGCGAGGATCCAGGACAGCAAAAGGCAAACCCAAAGGGTTTGCCTTTTGCTAATTATATTTTCTTAGATACAAACTGGATCCTCGCCTTCGCGAGGATGACGTGCTAACAAACTACCTTCCCCTCAATTGCACATATTTAATTTTTGTGTTATCTTATCAAGACTATGGCAACAAATGTAGAAATCAAAAAAGGAGGCAAGGACAACAACGCCAACCTTATCAAAAAATTTACTCGAAAAGTTCAAGAATCAGGAATCATTCCACGAATGAAAGGCCTTCGATATGAAGAGCGAAATCTTTCAACATATGTTAAAAAGACAAAGCGTCTCAAGTCAATCAAAAATCGAGAAATTCGAGAAGAACAAATCAAACTAGGAAAAATTTCTGTTTCTACACGACGAGGTCGATAAAAAATGTTAGATTTTTCTAATACAACAAAACACCAACTCTCTCTTTCAGAAACTCTTTTGCAAGAAATAGCAGACGACATTTTGGACACATCATATGATGTGTCCATTGTCGTTGTAGGCGACAAGAAAGCAAGAGCCCTTAATCAGGAATATAGAGGTAAGGATTATATTCCAAATGTACTTTCATTCCCTATTGATGAAACGATGGGAGAAATTTTTTTAAATCCAAAGACTGCAATACTTGAAGCTCCTAAATTTGATCTAAGTGTAAACCATTATCTTTATTATCTTCTCATTCACTCAATGCTTCACCTTAAAGGTTTTGATCATAGTGATGAAATGTCTGCAAAAGAAAATTTTTATATGAAAAAGTATTTTAATATTGAGACGGATTTTTAAAATTAGCACGTCATCCTCGCGTGTTGTCATCCCTGCGTAGGCAGGGATCCAGGATCAAGGTCCTCCCAATAGGGATTATGTTTCTCAATCAAGTTGATCTTCCATTGTCTCTTCCACCTCTTAATACATTTCTCTCGTTCTATTGCAATACGTATATCAAAGTACTGTTCATAATGCATAAGTTTAGTCACATTATATTTTTGAGTAAATCCAGTAATCTCTTTATTCTTATGCTCCAACACTCTTCGTACTAAATTATTTGTAACACCCGTATATAAAGTTCCATTCTTTGTACTTGCAAGAATATATACATAATACAGTTTATTCATTCCACCATCGTACTAATTCAATATCATGTATCTCTAAAGTGTATCGTGCCTGGATCCCTGCCTACGCAGGGATGACATGCTAAGGAGTTCTTGTTTCATGCTTAGATTCCCGCCTACGCAAGGATGACATGGGTGGGAGTAAGGATGACGTGCTAATAAAGCTTTTTCCACTTCCCAATTCCAAAAAAACATCATACAATAATGTGAAGTATGTCTTCTAACATAATTGTAGGTTTAGATATCGGTACCAGTACGATTCGAACGGTTATTTGTAAAGCGTCGGATAATGGCCATACCCCTGAAGTTATTGCACACAGTGATACTCCTGCCTTTGGTATTAGACATGGATATATCACTAATCATCAAGATGCAGTAAAAAGTATTCGAAGATCTATTAAAACCGCCGAAAAATCTCTCAATGGCGGACAAGTCAAAAAAGTATTTCTAGGAGCAGGTGGAATTGGTCTATCAAGTTTTATTTCAACTGGCGCAGTTATGATTACTCGAGCAGACTCTGAAATAACCCAAACAGACCTTGAGGCGGCTGTGATACAAGCTCGGGAACAACTTCCTATTCAATACATTCAAAACAGAAGAATCCTTCACGAATCTCCTGTTGATTTTTATATTGATGGACAACAAGTACACGGCCATCCTGTTGGATTAAAAGGTGTTCGACTTGAAGCAAAAATCCTCTTTATTACTCTTCTTGAACCCCACATTCAAGGTCTAATTGAAGTTGTAGAAGATGCCGGATACGAAATCATAGATGTAGTTGCTGCTCCTCTCGCTGCAAGTTTTGTTTCATTAACTAAAGCAGAACGAATTGCAGGTTGTCTCCTTGTAAACATTGGATCTGAAACATTATCTATTATCACGTATGCAGATGATAAGCCAATTTCGCTTGAAGTATTTCAAATTGGTGGAAATGATATTACAAACGACATTGCTCTTGGACTTCAAGTATCACTCGAAGATGCAGAAACAATCAAAAAAGATCACGACAAAGGTGAAAATCATGGTTTTCCAAAAAAGAAACTTGATGACATTGTATCTGCCCGACTTACAGATATGTTTGATTTAGTTGAAGCACATCTTAAACGAATTGGAAAAAATGGAATGTTACCAGCAGGAATTATAATTACCGGTGGTGGTTCTCGAATTGCGACAGTTGATGATGTTGCAAAAGCATATCTCAAGCTTCCTTCAAAAATTGCAAAGGTTACTTGTCTTCCTGAAGATAAAAATTGTTCAGAAAATACTATTAAAGTAAAAGATGCAACTTGGGCTGTATCATACGGACTTTGTGTATATGGATCTTTTTCTGATGATGATTCAAGTATTTCTATGCATCGAGCGTCTGAGCTATTTGGTGCGCTATTCAAGACAATAATACGCAATATTAAGCGTTTTTTGCCTTAATTTAGGCCAAATTACCCTATTTTTTATTGATATATTCTATATATTTGGTATGCTAACTCTATTACTATAAAGGGGTAAAAAGATACAAACATGCCACAAATCAAACCAGAAGTAGAAAGTTTTGCACGAATCAAAGTTATCGGTGTCGGTGGCTCTGGTGGAAATGCGGTGAACCACATGGTAAACCAAAAAGTTAAAGGAGTAGATTTTATTGCAGTTAATACAGACGCACAAGATTTACATAACTCACTTGCAAAGAAGCGAATTCATATTGGAAAGAACTTAACAAAAGGACTTGGGACAGGAATGAGTCCTGACCTTGGTCGAAAAGCTATTGAAGAAACAAAAGAAGAAGTTCAAGAAGCTATCAAAGGTTCTGATATGGTATTCATCTCATGTGGACTTGGAGGAGGAACTGGATCAGGAGCAAGTCCTGTAGTTGCAAATATCTCACGAGAGTCAGGTGCACTTACAGTTGCAGTTGTTACAAAACCATTCTTCTTTGAAGGACAACACCGAGCACGAATCGCAAACGAAGCACTCGCAGCTCTTCGACAAGAAGTAGATGCAATTATCGTTATCCCTAACGACCGACTTCTCAATAACATTTCAAAAGAAACAACTGCAAAGAATGCCTTTGCAATGTGTGATGATGTTCTCAAACAAGCTGTTGAAGGAATGTCAGACCTTATTACAACTCCTGGTATCATCAATGTCGACTTTGCTGACGTAAAAGCAATTCTTAAAGATGCAGGATCTGCACTTATGGGAATTGGTATTGCGAGTGGAGAAAAACGAGCCGAAGAAGCAGCTCGAACAGCACTCAACTCCCCTCTTCTTGATGTATCTATTAATGGTGCACGGGGAGTACTCTTCTCTATTGCAGGAAATGATGATCTTACTATGTTTGAAATTCAAGATGCAGCTAAAATTATTACTGAATCAATGGATCCAGATGCAAAGGTTATCTTTGGAACTATCAAAGATGAAAAACTCAACAAGGGTGAAGTTAAAGTTACAATCATCGCTTCAGGATTCCCAGAAGAATTCCAAAGTAAAGTTGATCGTTCACAACAATCTCCTTCATTTGTTCGACCACGAGAAGACGAACCAAAAGTTGAGAAATCAAAAATCTTCAACATTATGTCTTCAAAAGAAAAAGAAGTTGAAGAAACACCAGCCGCTCCAGAACCTGTAAAGGAAGTAAAACAAATTCCGGTTGCAGAAGAAAAACCAAAAGGAGGAAACAAACCCCTTCCTCCTCAAGAGGATGATGATGAATGGTCAGCAGTACCAGCATTCCTAAGACGATCGAAGTTGAAATAAAAACTGTAAAAACAGCCGGCCCCTGCGGGGCCGGCTGTTTTTATTAGCAAAAAGTTATCAGCTTCGTTATAATACAAAGACTTTTATTGATAACGAAATTTATTATGTACGAACTTGTAATCATTGGTGGAGGTCCAGCAGGAGTAGCAGCAGGAGTATACGCTGCACGAAAAAAGATTAAGACTTTTTTTGTAACAAAAGATTTTCTCAGTCAAAGTACCGTATCAGAAAATATTCAAAACTGGATTGGAACTCCTTCTATTCCAGGACCTAAGCTCGCAAAAGATTTAGAAGCTCACCTTCGAGCATATGCAGATGATGTTCTTGAAATCAAAACGGGTTCACTTGCACAGTCTATTTCAAAAATTGATTCTGGCTTTGAAGTAACTCTTAGTACAGGAGAAAAAATTCAATCAAAAACAGTTCTCATTGCAACAGGAAGTAATAGAAGAAAATTAAATGCACTTGGTGCAGATATTTTTGAACACAAAGGTCTCACCTACTGTGCAACATGTGATGCTCCTATGTTTGGAGGAATGGATGTTGTAGTGATTGGTGGTGGAAACGCAGGATTTGAGAGCGCAGCGCAACTTCTTGCATACGCAAAGTCTGTAACGCTTCTTCATAGACGAGATACATTTAAAGCAGATCAAATCACCGTTGATGCAGTATCCAAACACCCTAACTTTAAAATCATTACAGATGTAGAACCGATCGAAGTTATTGGTGAACAATTTGTAACAGGATTAAAATATAAAAATGTAAAAACAGGAGAAGAAAATATTCTTCCTGTATCAGGAATCTTTGTTGAGATTGGAGCTATTCCAACAACACAATTTGCTGAAGGTCTTGTTGAACTTACAGAAGATAAACATGTCATAATAGATCCATGGAACCACAGAACATCTCTTACTGGTGTATGGGCTGCTGGTGACTGCACAAATGGTCTCTACCACCAAAATAACATTGCAGTAGGAGATGCAATAAAAGCTCTCGAAGATATTTATGTATACCTTCAAAAAAATAAATAATATGTTAAATAAAAAAATTACATTTCTCCTCGCCCATCTTGCACTGTTTGTAGTGTTCTTCTGGTTTGGTGCAATTAAACTCACAGGTCTCTCACCTGCCAATGAATTAGTTCATCAGCTCCTTGCACAAATTCCAATCATGAAGATGTGGCCCTTTGAATCATTCATCGTTGTACTTGGACTAGTTGAAATGCTCATTGCCGTTCTTTTTCTTTTCAAAAAAACCACAACTCTCGCAATCATTATTTTGATTCCACATATGTTCACCACGATGCTTCCACTCGCATTACTCCCCAATCTCACATGGCAATCATTTCTTATCCCAACTCTCGCAGGACAATATATAATTAAAAATATTGTGATAGTTGCACTTGCACTGTCGGTTGTATTAGAAAATAAGAAGAATAAATAAAAACGACCCGCCAGTTTCCTGGCGGGATCGCATTGAAAAAAATCAGTGATGATGAGGAACAAACACATCATCAATTGAAAACTCTCCGTACACTTCGGTCTTGAAAATCGCAAACCCACGAAGGACTGCGATACCATGAACCATTCCTGGCTCGAAAGTAAACTCAATTCCAACATGTTCTTCAAGTCTAAGGCGTTTGTGTTGTTCGGGGAATATCAAATGTCCGTATGCATCCGGATGAAGATACATCAAGGTCAGTTTTTCTTCGACACTCTTGTGAAAGTGTTTCAAAACAAACCCATGAGGTCCAACCAATGCAAGACGAGTCAGATGCGTTTTTGTATTTTCTCTATCGACCGCATAAATCACAGAGTGATAAATACGCGGGTTGAGTGATACCTTTTTAAAAGTACCGCCGAGTTGTTTTTGAAGTCTTTGAAATTCTTGTAGTGCTTGTTGCTGTTGTTGTTCGGTCATCGGTTAGGGATTGTAAAGGACGGTTGACTGAGTATTTGAACATATTTTAGGTTTAAAGTCAAAGTATGTAAAACAAAAATAAATCGCCAAATACATTCGTATTTGGCTCATTATTTGTTGTGAGCCTTCTCGTGATAGAACCAGAGCATGTGTTGCTCTGCAAGGTGGATTAGGTAGATTTCAAATAGATACCTCCACCCTTCTCGAGCGACTATGAATTCACAACAAACTTATCAACCTGAGGCCCAAGCATTTTACTATTTAAAGATTTTAAATCTACTAAACTCGGTAACTCAGGTAACTTTTCAAATCCGATTGCAACACCTAATGAAAAATATTCAAACTTTTTCTGGTCAGTTTTATACCACTTATCGATATTAAGTAATAAATCTATATCTTTTTTATTTAACATTAATATTTTTTTTAATTTTGAATTTAAAAACGGTATTAATTTTGAAAAATCATGCTTTTTTATTTGATTCAATTTATATTCTCCCGATGCTAATAAAACAGACTTTATAGTAAGCTCGATTGATCTACAATACAGAAAATATGCTGGGTATTTGATTTTATTTTTAAAATTAATAGCTGAAACAGTATTAGCAGATTGATAATAATCTCTAGCAAATACGTAAAAACCATAAGGAGTAACATTTATTTTTATTGGTTCTACTTTAATTTTTATATTTTTTGACATAGAATATTTTCAAATGGATATTAATCAATTATAGAGAAAATCAAAGCTAAAACTGAAATTAAAAATGATAACAAAATAAATAAATTGTGTTTATCAAACAAAATAAATCTAAAAGTTTTTTTATACCAAGGATCAAAGAATTGTTGTCCTTTTAGTGTTAATTTATAATAATCACCGTGTTGTGTTTGGATTACTATAATTTTATTTTGATCTTCTAGTATTTTTATCTGATGATTAATTAACGCATCACTTGGAATTGATTCCTTCCACAAAAACTTTTCTTGACACACATCTTCTTTAACTGTTCTTGCTAAATCACAAAAACCTCTTTTTATTAATTTTTGTAATATTATTTTTTGTAATTTTTTATCCATATTTAACTACTCTTCATAAGGATATTCTTCATATGGGTACAATGAAAATATGTATTGTATAAATCTCTGTATTTTACTACCACCCTCTGCTATCACTCTTTCATTTAATCTTTCTAATTCATTTTTTAAAATTAACAATTCATCTTTAGATAAAATATTTTCTTGTGTTTCTATTATGTTATTTAGATATTTATATTTATCTAAAAAATTTCCACAGATTGGATAATTTACATCTCTTTCTAATAGTTCATTATCTAAAGGTGATTTAGCTTTTATTGTCTTCATATTTAGATTGTAACGCAAACAAAGATTATTGAAAGGATTGACCCTTCTCGAGCACTTTCACTACCTCTCTTAATGGTGACCCTACGGGGAATCGAACCCCGATTTACGCCTTGAAAAGGCGCTGTCCTAACCGTTAGACGATAGGGCCAATATTTTATCTGGCAAGACAAGCCTTTTCAAAGGCGCTGTCCGCTCCTATAATCCTTGGTTAGACGATAGGGCCATACTTTTTTTCCATAAAGAAATCAAGTGCAAACATAATAACAGTTTTTTTAAAAAAATCAAAGCCTGTACAAGCCCCTCTTTCCCCATTAGTATTGTAGGTACGGAAAAGTGGCAGAGAGGTTGAATGCACCGCTTTCGAAAAGCGGCATCTGCGAAAGTGGATCGAGGGTTCGAATCCCTCCTTTTCCGCGAGTATAGAAAAACCCCGAAAGGGGTATTTTCTATTCGCGGAAAAGAGCAAGGCAAACTGCTTTGCCTTGCGTGAGGGATTCGAAGGCCGGAGCCATGCCGGTAGGCAGGCGAGGCGGGTGAGATTGGGATGGGACCCAATCGCAAGACCTTTTTAGATTTTTTATGAATGATAATAAAATAAAAAATCAAAAAGGTGTACTGATCCTGTAAGGATCGCGAGTCCAAAAATTAATGAGTGGAACGAATATAATTTTTGAGAACTTGTGACCGAATCCCTCCTTTTCCGCACTTTATCTCTTCACCGCTCCCACAACCTTCTTCACTACCCTCTTATCAAAAGGTTTTGGGATTACATAGTCGGCTCGTAATTCTTTTTTTGAAATAATACTTGCAATTGCATATGCAACTTTGAGTTTAATTTCGTCTGTAATTTGAGGAATTCCTGCTTCAAGCACCCCCTTAAACAATCCGGGGAACGCAAGCACATTGTTGATTTGATTTGGATAATCAGATCGACCAGTTCCAAATACCGCAATCTTTGTCTTCTGTGCATTTTCAAAACTAATTTCTGGATCAGGATTTGCCATTGCAAATACAATAGGTTTATCAGACATTTGTTCCACCCATTCATTTTGCAAAACATTCGCTTTAGAAACTCCGATAAAAATATCTGCATCAGCGAGTGCTTCCCTTAACCCTCCTTCAACTTTTTTCTTATTTGTTATTTTTGCAAATTTTTCTTTATATACATTTAAATCTTTTCTTCCAGAATAAATTGTTCCTATTGAATCAAGAATAATCATATCACCCGCATGTACACCTGCTTTAACAAGAAGATGCGCGATTGCGAGTGCGGCCGCTCCTGCCCCATTGATTACAATATTTACTTTACTTAAATCTTTTTTTACAAACTTCAATGCATTAATGATTCCTGCAAGTACCACAATCGCGGTACCGTGTTGATCATCATGAAATACTGGAATATCTAATTCTTTTTTTAATCGTTCTTCTATTTCAAAACATCGAGGGGCTGAAATATCTTCAAGATTAATTCCACCAAATACGGGTGCAATGTTTTTTATTGTTTGAATAATTTCTTCTGTATCTTGTGTATCTAGACAAATAGGAAACGCATCAACACCTGCAAATTCTTTAAACAACACCGCCTTCCCTTCCATAACTGGAATTGCTGCCTCAGGACCAATATTTCCAAGTCCAAGCACTGCAGAACCATCAGAGATAACTGCAACAGTGTTTGCTTTAAGAGTAAGCGACTTTGCGAGTTTTTTATCCGCATGAATTACACGACACACTTCAGCAACTCCCGGGGTATATGCAATAGAGAGATCCTCTTTGTTCTTTACCGGAACCTTTGATTTTAATTCGATTTTCCCTTTATGTTTTTTGTGTAATGCGAGCGCTTTGGCGTTGTAATTTGATTTCATAAGGATAAGTATATCAAATGAAAGAAGGGTCGCCACATACGTGACGACCCTTAGCAGCAAACCTCGTTTCGATCCCTGGTGGAGGGTATCTCACTGACGGCTCCACACTCCCGGAAAAGTGCTTCAAAGCCTCCCGACTCTATGCTGAGCATCCAGTTCTCTATTTTTGGCCCTATCGATCAAGGGATTAATCATGTCGAAACATGATCGCAGCCCGACTCAAGTTGTTTTCTGCCTCTGGTCATACTATCAAAACAAAATCTCGTGTCAATTTTATTTTTATGCTACTATCCCCTTATGAAAATCCTTTCTATAGAAACATCTTGTGATGAAACTGCTGTCGCTCTTGTAGACGTTACTCTTTCTAATTCTTCAATACATGCACAGACAATACAAGCAGAACTCTTTTCTCAAATTGATATTCATAAAGAATTTGGAGGTGTGTTTCCTATTGTTGCAAAGAGAGAACATGCAATATGGTTGCCGATTTTGTTGGAGAGAGTGTTGGCACATCATCCCCGTGTAGACGGGGATCCAGGAATTAAACAACTGGATCCTCGCCTTCGCGAGGATGACGTAGTTGGGAGTGAGGATGACGTAACTGAGAGCGTGGATGACGTAATTGGGGGTATGGATGATGTAATTGAAGACAAGGATGACATGCTAATAAAAATTGAATTAATACTCGCACGCGAGAATGGACTTTTTGAAAAAACAAAAACACTTTTAGAAAAATATTCTGCTCCAGATATTGATATGATTGCCGTAACACAAGGACCTGGACTTGAACCTGCGCTCTGGGTTGGAATTAGTTTTGCAAAGGCTCTCTCTTTGTATTGGAACATTCCACTTGTAGGAACAAATCATATGAAAGGTCATATCTTTTCTGTTTTGTTAAATCAATCAGAAGTACAGTTCCCCTCTCTCGCACTTCTTATCTCAGGAGGTCACACCGAACTTGTTGAAATGAATTCTATTTCTGAATTTAAAATCATCGGACAAACACGAGATGATGCCATCGGAGAATCATATGACAAAGTTGCACGAATGATTGGGCTTGAATATCCAGGTGGACCAAAGATTGCCGAGCTTGCTTCACAAGCTCGGCACCTTGGACTTGGTAGCGGTCCTATCACTCTTCCACGCCCAATGATTCACACGCATGATCTTGATTTTTCTTTTTCTGGATTAAAAACTGCAGTCTTATACAAAACACGAGAATTTGAATTTTTAGATGAAACAACAAAAATGCATATTGCGCACGAATTTGAACAAGCTATCACAGATGTTATTTTACATAAATTAAAAAAGGCCCTCACACAGACATCGTACAAATCACTTATCATCTCCGGTGGTGTGATCGCAAATACCTATCTTCGAACACAAATCGAAGGTCTCGCCTCTTCACTCAATATTCCTCTCCTCCTCCCTAAAATCTCCGACTCAACTGATAATGCTCAAATGATAGCGGTGGCAGGTGCCATTGAATCTCTTTCAAATAAACCAACTATAAACCCTCAAATAACAGCTCAGGGAAGCCTTCAATACTAGGTTGACTTTTTATAGAAAAGGTATTATATTAGGTGTCCGGCCAGATTATTAAATCCATGGTGCACTGTGCCAGCAGTTGCACGCAATGCAGATTGTCTTGCCGAGGAAGGAGGCCCCAAAATCCAAACATGGGTGTGTGAGGGCTTTCAAGGCCTCCAATCCGGGCGGTGATTCCTTCGTTACGACGCGTTTGACGCTAGTTCGAAAGAGTCACCGCCTTTTTTATTTATATGGAAAAATCCTATTTTTTTGATACTATGTGATACATGAATGAAAAATTTCTAAAACCTTACGAACCCAAGGAGGTTGAATCAAACATCTATAAATTTTGGGAGAACACTAACTTCTTCAACCCTTCTGTCTGTATCGAAAAAGGAGTTACAGATAAAAACGCAGAATATTATTCAATTGTACTTCCTCCTCCAAATGTAACAGGAGTGCTTCACCTTGGACATGCAGCAATGCTTGCAATCGAAGATGCCATTGTTCGATTTGAACGAATGAAAGGAAAAAGAACTCTCTGGGTTCCAGGTACAGATCATGCTGCAATTGCAACTCAAACAAAAGTAGAAAAACTTTTACAAAAAGAAGGTATTAGAAAATATGATCTAGGACGAGAAGAGTTTCTTAAACGAGTACAACAATTTGCACAGGAAAGTCATGATACTATTGCAACTCAAATCAAAGCGATGGGTGCTTCCGTTGACTGGTCTCGAGAAGCATTTACTCTCGACGAGGCACGAGAAAAAGCAGTACACGCTGCTTTCAAAAGAATGTATGATGATGGGCTTATTTACCGAAAAGAAAAAGTAATCAACTGGGACCCAAAGGGACAGACCGTAATCTCAGATGATGAAATCGTATACGAAACACGAAAATCAACTCTCTATACATTCAAATATAGTCCCGACTTCCCCATTGCAATCTCAACTACACGACCAGAAACAAAGTTTGGAGATACTGCCGTTGCCGTACATCCAAGTGATGAACGATACAGTCAATATGTTGGACAAACTTTTGATATTGAATTTGCGGGAGAAAAGCTTTCTATCAAAATTATTGCAGACGAACATGTAGAAAAAGAATTTGGAACAGGAGCCCTTGGAGTTACACCTGCCCACTCACAAATTGACTATGATATGAGTGTTCGACACAACCTTCCAATCAAACAAGTTATTACTGAATATGCGAAGATGCAAACTTCGAGCGAACTTGTGAATGGACTCAAGGTTGAAGAAGCACGAACAAAGACCGTTGAATGGCTTCGAGAAAACAATCTTCTTATTGAAGAGAAAGAAATGGAACAAAATGTTTCGACCGCAGAACGAACAGGTGCAATCATCGAACCACTTCCAAAACTTCAATGGTTTGTTGATGTAAACAAAAAATTCAAACTCAAACAATCAAAATTACAAGGAATCACAGTTGATCAAGAAGTTTCTTTGAAAGAACTTATGCAACATGCAGTATCATCAGGACAAATTGAAATTCTTCCTGATAGATTTGAAAAAACATACTTCCATTGGATTGATAACCTTCGAGATTGGTGTATTTCACGACAAATCTGGTATGGCCATCAAATCCCTGTATGGTACAAAGGTGAAGAACTTATTGTTGGAGAAGATCCAAAGGATTCTTCATATACAAGAGATGAAGATACGCTCGATACATGGTTCTCTTCTGCTCTTTGGACATTCTCAACTCTTGGGTGGCCAGAACAAACAGAAGACTTTCTCAACTATCATCCAACAAATCTTCTTGAAACTGGATACGACATCATCTTCTTTTGGGTTGCACGAATGATTCTTATGAGTACCTATCTTCTTGGAGAAATTCCATTCAAAACCGTATATCTACATGGGCTTGTTCGAGATGCAAAAGGAAAGAAGATGAGTAAGTCTGTTGGTAATGCAGTAGATCCAATCGAAATGATTGAGAAGTACGGAGCAGATGCAGTACGAATGTCGCTTCTTGTTGGTGTTGGACCTGGAAGTGATATGAATTTCTCAGAAGACAAAGTACGAGCATACAAGAAGTTTGCAAATAAGATTTGGAATGCAACCAGGTTTGTACTTGAACAGACTTCTGATGAAGATATCAGTCAACCGTCATATATTTCTCCTGAAGATCAAGCTCGAATAGATGAATTCTCTACTCTCATGCAAGAAATAACAAGAGAATTTGAAGAATACAAACTCTATCTTGTATCAGAAAAAATGTATCATTACTTTTGGCACACCTTTGCAGATATAATTATCGAAAATTCTAAAAAAAGAATTCAAAATCCAATATCAGATGAAGATACCCGATCAACAAAATATCTCCTTCGATTTTTACTCACACAGCAACTCAAAGCGCTTCACCCATTTATGCCATTTATCACAGAAGAAATCTGGCAAACAATCAATAAAGATAATACAATACTTATGGTAAGCAAATGGCCAAACCAATAGTATGAATTTTTTCAACACTCTATTTTTTTCTTTCTTGCTCGGGATAATTCCAGCATTGCTTTGGCTTTGGTTTTGGCTTCGAGAAGATGCATCTCATCCTGAACCAAAAAAATTAATCCTCCTTACATTCTTGTACGGTGCTCTATCAGTACCTTTTGCTCTTGTATTTCAACTTTTGTTCAATTCTATTTTTAGTATCGGCTCAACACAATCTGTATCTTCTCTCCCCTTCATATATGCATTCGCAATTGTATTAGTCTGGGCTGGAATTGAAGAATTTGTTAAATATAAAGCTGCGTGGTATGGAGGACTTCAAAAAACAGTTGTCGATGAGGCGGTAGATGTCCCTATTTATATGATATCTGCTGCACTCGGATTTTCTGCTCTCGAAAACATGCTTTTTCTTATTGAGCCGTTTCAACACGGAAACATAAGCTCTATTATCGCAACAACCAAATTAAGATTTATTGGTGCGAGTCTTGTACATATTGCATCTTCTGCGCTCATTGGTATGTTTGCAGGATATTCACTCTTCTTTATGAAATCCATGAGAAGAAGATATGTTTTTACAGGATTTATTCTTGCAACCGTGTTGCATGCACTGTTTAATTTATTTATAATTAAGAGTAGTCAAAACTCGTTCGTAGGTTTTCTGCTGATCTGGCTTTTTGTTGTACTGATTATAGTTTTGTTCGAACGCATTAAAAAAATTAAAGTAACTACGATAAAAAATGTTCGGGAAAAAGAAAAAGAAAACATTAATTGAAAAACTCACAGGTGCAATACACCTCGATGAAGAAGAGGACTTTGATATTGAAGAAGAACATCCTAAAACGCCTGCTCGAAATCAGATTCATCATTCAGGATACCAAAATCAATACTCTCATTCTCAATATGCTCAACCAGAGCAAAGTACAAGTCGACACTTACAATTTGCTCATTCTACCCCTTCTTCAATATATGAAGAAGAAACAGAAGAAGTCGGTGAATTATCACTTGATGTTATAAATTCAAATGATTCAATAATCGTAAAAGCAATGATTGCAGGTGTAAAGCCTTCTGATATTGATGTTGATATCACACGAGACTCTCTTACACTCAAAGCAACACGACATGATGAACACGAGATAGAAGATGAAAATTTCCATGTTAGAGAACTTTACTGGGGTACTTTTGCTCGAACAATTTCTCTTCCAGAAGAAGTTGATGTTGATCTTGCAGAAGCAAAAGAAAAACATGGGCTTCTTGTCATCACTCTTCCTAAACTTGATAAACACCGAAAGGCTAAATTGCAGATTAAAAGTAACTAGTTAAAACAAAAACACTCTTTGAATTCGCTTAAAACTGAGTCTCGAATTCAAAGAGTGTTTTTGTTTTAAGATGTAACTTTATTTTGGTGTCAGGAGCCGGGTTCGAACCGGCGACCCTTCGCTCTTCAGGCGAATGCTCTACCAACTGAGCTATCCTGACATGAATTTTATTTTAACACTGAATGCTCTACCCTGTACTTTGCTCTGTGCATACGGCCAGCAAAGTACTAGGAGCTATCCTGACATGAATTTTATCTTTTCAAAAATGTTGGAACCGAACCCTTGATAGAATCTACCGAATCAGAGAGCCCTTGAAACTGCAAATAGATGTCTTTTGCTTGCTTGATAAAAGGCTCACTAAATTGATAGACATAATAGAATACTCCAACAAACACAAGAATCTTTGCAATACCAAACCAAAAATCAAAAGCTTGTCTTCTTTTGATACCTTTAAGAATCTTGTAACTTGCTGTTACCTTCTCCTCTATCTCCTCAAGTCGATGTTCAATTTCCATGTCTGATGACATGCAAGCATTATAGGCTAAAATCGGATATTTTTCAACCCTACTTAAATGTGCCCACAGCAGGAATCGAACCTACAACTATCCCTTAGGACGGGACTGTTATATCCATTTAACTATGAGGGCCAATAGAAGTTATCATACAGAAAAGAACACAAGATGCAAAGACATCTTGTGTTCTTTTCTTTTAAGACTACGCAATCGCAGCCTTCAATCTTTCTTCATCAAATCCAATAACGATTGTTCCTTCAATATCAATTACAGGAACCCCCATTTGTCCTGATTTAGAAACCATATCAGCTCGTGCTGCAAGATCTGCAGCAACATCAAGTTCTGTATACTCTACTCCATTTGCTTTAAAGAAGTCCTTCGCAGCAGTACAGTATGTACAAGTTGGTGTTGAATAAATTGTTACTTTTTTCATAGGCATTACTTTTACATTAATAAAGGCTTCACTATTCTAACATATTCGCTCTATTGCCACCTAGTTAAAAAAGTTTTTGAATTTATTCATCATTTTTTTGATACCTTTTTCTTCTTGTATCTGCACAGGAGTATCTTCATCTACAATAAAAATAACATTTTCATCTGGTTTATTCATATCGAACTTTGAGCGAATATGCATTTCATATCCGGTCGACGATTCCTCAAGAGACTTTTGTTTTTTTAAATCTTCATACTGATTTGATAAGTCCAAAAGTGAATTAGTAGATGCCTCAAGTCTCTTTTTACTCTCTTCATACTTATGCCACGCATCAAGCATATTTGAGGCAAGATACACAATTGCAAGTAAGGCAATAAAACATCCAATCATATACTTTGCTCTATTTTTTTCTACTCGCTTCTTATACACCATATTCTTGATTATCTCACAAAATCTGCTAATCTGGTACTATTATGTCAATTTTATTTAGTAAAAAAGGAAGAAAAATAGTTCGAGTTCTATTTATTATCGTAGCTTTTCTTGTAACATTCAGTATGGTTGCCTGGACAGCAAAAGGACTATTCTTCTAAAAGAAATAAAAGCGGCGGGCCCTTTGGGCCCGCCGCTTTTATTATTCTTAATTTGAATCTCCCCTCATCATCTTCAAAAAGATATCATTTGTAATATTTACCTTACCAAGCTTTTGCATCTTCTTCTTTCCCTTCTTCTGTTTTTCTCGAAGCTTCATCTTTCGTGTAATATCTCCTCCGTACATATGAGCCGTTACGTTCTTCTTTAAAGCAGAGAGAGTCTTTGATGCGACGATTCGTCCATTAATCTTTGCTTGAATCTTAGTCACGAACATTTGTCGAGGAAGAACATTATAAAGTTTCTCAACTGTCTTTTGTGCCTCTTCGTCAATTCGATCTCGTGAAATTACTCTTGTAAACGCAGGGTACACTTCATCCGCTACAAGTACTTCCATTTTTGTTACATTTGCTTCCTTGAATTCTCCAAGTTCATATGAAAGAGAAGCATATCCAGAAGATACACTCTTAACTTCATCAAAAAAGTTTCTCATCAATTCTCGAAGTGGCATTTCAACAAGAATAGATTGTCTATCATTAATAGTATGTGTTTCTTTTACAATTGCTTCATGCACAAAAAGAAGTTGCATCAATACTCCCACATATTCGCTAGGAACAATAATAGTTACATTTACCCACGGTTCTCGTACCCATTCAACTTCTCCATAATCTGGAAATAGTGTCGGTGAGTAAATTAACTTTTCTGGTTTATCTTTTGTTTTTACCAAGTAGTTAATTGTTGGAAGAGTTACAACCAAATCAATACTAAACTCTCGTCGAAGTCTTTCTGTAATAATTTCAAGATGAAGCATTCCAAGAAACCCACATCGAAATCCTCGCCCAAGTGTTCCTGAAGATTCTTCTTCAAATACATATGAAGCATCAGAAAGTTTTAATCTTTCAAGTGCACCTCTAAGCAAATCAAAGTCATCCTGACTCTCCGGAAAAATACTTGCCCATACAACTGGTCGTGGTTCTTCATATCCAGGAAGTTCTTCAATAGGATTAGAATCATATACAACAGTATCTCCAACTTTTGCGACTCCTGGTCTTTTGATTCCTGTTACAATATATCCTATCTCTCCTGCGGTAAGTTTATCTACTTTTTCTTGACTTGGTTTAAAGATACCAATTTCATTTGTAATAAAAGATTCACCGGCAATCTTAAATCTAAGTTTACTTCCTGGTGTTACCTCACCATCAAAGATTCGAGTATACACAATTACTCCCTGATGATTTGAATATTGAAAATCAAACACAAGTGCTCGTAAATCTTTTGGAGATTCATGTTCTTTTGAAGGTGCTGGAACTCGTTCAATAATTGTTTGAAGAAGTCCGTCTACTCCAAATCCTGTTTTTCCAGAAGTTTCTACTACATCATCAAGGTCACAATTAAGAAGTTCACAAATCTCCATTTTTACATCATCTACCCGTGCATGAGGAGCATCTACTTTAGATAATACAGGTATGATTACAAGGCCCATTTTTCGTGCCATTTCGAGAGTTGTAAGAGTTTGAGCCTGAACCCCTTGAGTAGCGTCCACAAGCAAAATAGAGCCTTCTACAGCATTTAAGGCCCGGGATACTTCATATGAGAAGTCAATATGTCCTGGAGTGTCAATAAGATTCAAAATGTAGTCCTCTCCCTTATATGAATAGTGCATTCGAGCAGGTGTCATTTTGATTGTAATCCCCTTTTCTCGTTCAAGCTCCATACTATCGAGAACCTGATCTTGCATCTTACGCTTTTCTACCGTCTGAGTAATTTCAAGCATACGATCGGCCAGAGTCGATTTCCCATGATCAATATGTGCGATGATGCTAAAATTTCTAATATTGTGTAGATTCATAATTTGTTTCCCTATCCTAATTGAAAATGAAGACTTTTACAACTCTTCTTTAACTTCAGGCAAAACTTCTGGTTTTGTTCTAAACTTATTCAAGCCTACAGAAAGTACAGTAGAAATTTCTTTATTACCAATAACTACTAAGAAAATAAAGCCTGCACATACACCTGCAATTCCAGAAATAATTCCTTGAGATGCAATTCCAACAAAAGTATTAAGATCAAAGACTCCGCTCAAAAATTGAAGACCGAGATAACTTACAATAGCAATTACCCCTGCACCTAATATACTTTCGAATATACTTTTGAAGAATTGTTTTGAAAATATTTTTCGAGTCTGACCGATTCCAAGAATTAAACCGAAGAATAGAATCCATTGCCCTATTGTAAATGCAAGTGGAAGCAAAAGAACTAAACTTGATTCAACAAGATCCACCCTAAACAGGACCTCAAAATATCTCACCGTATCTGTTGAAATTAGATTTGGTATAAATAATACCGACATACATATGATAGTGATACAGAAACTAATCGCAGTAGCCAAGAATGGATAAACTGTCCTGCCAGTAGCATAAAAAGCACGAATTAAAACTTGTGATGCACTTTGTGCAACAAGAGATATTGTAAATAAAGCAAGAGATGCAGCAACCAAAATTGTTTCATTCCAATCAAAATTCCCGGAACCAAGAATCACACGAACAATCTGTGCACGAAGAACAATAAAAAAAGCAACGATTGGGAGGGACCAAAAGAACACATGTCGCATTGCTCGTGATAATAGTTCATAAAACTCATCGAACCTTTTTTCTTGAAAAAATAGAGCAAGGCTTGGAAATGCAGCCAAAGAATAGCTCACACCAATAATAGAAAGTGGCACTGATTGAAGATTGTATGCAAGATTAAATATTGCAATCGAACCTGCAGATAACATACTTGCAAAAAATGTTATGCAGACTAGCAATAATTGATTAGACATCATTGCAAAAGTTCTTGGAATAGAGTGCAGAACTAAATTTTTAATGTCAGAAAAATAAATTCGCGCAAACTTTGGAAGATAAACTTCTTTTATAAATGGTATAAGTATCCCCACATGCAACAAAGCCCCTACAACCACCCCTATAACAAGTCCGTACATTCCATATACAGGATACAAAAAGATAATCCCCAAAATTATACCCACGTTATATAAGATAGGACTTATTGAATATAAGAGAAATTTCTTTTGTGCCTGTGCAAAGCTTGCAAAAAAACCAGACGTAGAAAGAATAATAGGTTGAAAGATTAAGATCCGTGTCATTAGAACTAATTCTGATGAAAGTAAATTAGGAACAACTAATTTAAGAAATACTGGCGTTAAAAACCAACATAGCGAACCAAGTATCACAAACAAAATAGTTACAAAAGTAAAAATAGAATCGAAATATCTTTGTAACTCTTTTTTATTATTTTCTTTTTCAACTACCTTTGGAACAAGTATTGAAACTGAAAAGAAGGCAGCCAACAATACATATAACATGTCTGGTAACCGAAATGCAGCGTAGTACATGTCAAGCTGTGTTCCTGCCCCAAATGTACTAGCGAGCAATCTATCTCTAAGTAATGCGAATACTTGAGACATAATCGCAAATATTGCAAGAATATATGCCGCCTGATGGAGACCTTTAATTTGAGTTTGTAAAACTGTTTTTATTCTTTCAACCATTATTCAACTTTAGCGTCTTTTTCTTCAACCGGAAGTTCTTCTCGTGTTTCTGGAGAATTATCAGGTGTCTGCATTCCATAAAATGGATCAAGTCCAGATTTAAGATTATTTAGAATAGAACTAACTTCTGAGTTATCTGCAAACTGTGTGTGTAATTGTTCAAAGATTGCAATAGCATCAGCAGTTCTGTTATTTTTATAATAACTTAACCCAAGGAAGTATCTTGCATTTGAAAACTCGGGAGATAACATAATTGCTTTTTCAAAGTAAACAACTGCATCATTAAATCTATCTTTGTTGTAATACAATAATCCAAGTTGGAAATCTAATGTTGGATTTGCTTGATCAATTACAATCGCTGCCTTAATACTCTCTATTGCCTGATCAATATTACCTTGCTCAACCTGAATTTGTGAAAGCAAAAATGCGGCATCTACATAATTTGATTTTGATTCAAGGGCCTTTTGAATAAAACTGATTGCAGTAGTGTAATCCTTTGCAAGTGCATACACTCTTGCTTGCTCAAGAAATAAAGTAGGATTATTTGGAGTTATCTTTAATGTTTCATTAATAACATTAATTGATTCTTCTTTTGCTTGCGCAACACCAAGTGGTATAAGACTCTTATATAATTTTAGAAGATTAATTCTATTTACATAAGATAAATTATCGTAAACGACAGCTGCTTGTGCGTACTGTACCGCAACTTTTAAAGTATCAGAAAACTGTGTAGTGAGTTGTTCTTGAGACAATGTTTGATTAGATAAAATATTTTGTAATGCAATAAGACTTATGTCAGTTAATGCTCTATCGTAAATATCAGAATTAAATATGAATTGTGCTTTTTGTGTTTTTAGTACAAGATTAGAAAAATTCTGATCAATAACATATGTATTTACAGCTCTTTCATACACATACCTTGATATATATTCACTTGTATGGATATATCCAATATATATAAATCCAATAAGCCCAACAACAAGGACGAGAAGATACCCAAAAGAAAGTCTTGGAGATTTTGAAAGATTTATTTTTTTATATTTTAATAAACCAGTTTCAGACAATCTTGCAATAATAAGAGCAAAGAATACTGCAAATAATACAATCGTTATCAATGTTGGAACATAAAACAAAAGTACAGCAAGAAAAAATAGATATCCGAACACAGCGTACAAAGAAACAAAATATTCGTCTTTTTGTTTAAGTGAACTAAATAATAATTTAACAGACAAGAATACACTTGTAATTATAAATAATACCCACGCAAGAATACCTACTATTCCCTGATTTACAAAAGCAGTTGTAATAGTTGAAAAACCGAACCTGAAATCAACATCCCAATAAGAAGTTAGATTTACTTCTTGTGGTCGATACATAAACCATGCAGTATCAAATCGATCAAGTCCAACACCAAAGATCTTTCTTAATATAGGTTCATGTACAATAACTTGCTGAGTAATACCTACTGTTGATTGCATTGATGGTCTTGGCTCAATCATTTGAATATTTAAAAATGAATTTACAAAATATCCCGTTTTATTTCCAATAAGCAAAAACACTGTTGAAAGAATCAAAATAGCTATAGCACCATAAGAAATTCGACTATTTATATCTTGATTATAGGGTTTTAGTGCATTTAAGATGATATATAGAAGAGAAAATACAATTGCAAATACAAATACACTTGTTGAATTTACAATAATCACAAGAAGCATACTTACTATTAATCCAACCAGGGATACTATTCTGTGTATTTTTGAATGACCCAAAAATTGCAAGATGAGTACAGAAGAAAATGCAGTAAACAAAGCAAAAAAACCAAATTCATTCCATGTACCTACTGTATTTGAGACAGTATTTGTGAAGAAACCTAGTGCAGGCAAAAAAGGTATAGTAATGAAAAGTAAGTGCATTATATTTATAAATAATGCAGAAGAATATAGTACAAGCAATACTTTATCTCTAAAATCTTTTTGTAATACATATGTATATAAGATATATACAAAAGAAGTTATTGAAATAAGTCCAAAAAGAGAATTAAAAGATATTTGACGTCCCCAAAGTGATATTCCTATATTATTTGAAAATATAGTTGAAAGTACAAAAGATAAAAACAAAAAAGCAATAGATATAAAGAATAGATTTGTTGAATATGAGAATGAGTCTTTTTTTATTTTTGAAATTATGATTCCAATAGAGAATATTGTTGCAACAAAAAATAAAATAAAATGTCTTAAAGGATCAACAGATACAAAAGACAAAGGAATAAATAATACAGGAAGCAGCCCAATAACAGCAAGTAACACCCAATTTGAAATATCTTTTATTTTAGAAATAATCATATCAACATCAATTACATAGTAGTTAATGATATTAGTATATCAAATATAAATGAAAAACCCACGGAATTTACCGTAGGTTTTTCACATAATGCTCATAAGCCGAATTCTGTCGTCTTGCGACGGATGATTATTTATCTAGGATTATAATTACTCATAACCTCAAGCGACTCTCTCTATGCAAAGCATAGAGCACGGTCTTGCACAGATGTAAGGATTTAGCCGTTTCACCTACATGTTTCCATGTAGCTATTCCCGAAGGAATCTATGACCTTTCGATCAAAAGCGTCTCTGCTCGCACCTCTACCTTTTGAGTTGATGGGTGTTACCCACTACATGCTCCTCTGGTTTCCCAAAGGCTGTGTTCGGACTTTCCTCTACACGGTCAGACCGTGTAGTAATCATCGAGCATTATTATAATACAACAACTTTAATATAAGTCAATTTTGTCCCCAATCTTAATCCCCTCTTGTTTTATAAAACCAGCAGGGACTTCAATAACATATTTTGCAGGTTCATCAGGAGTGAATATTACAGGATATGTATCAGGACTCACATTTTTAATATAATATACCAACTCTCCGTATTCATTGAACCAAAGAATATCGATACTAAAGCTCATATCCTTCATCCAAAATCCATGTAAGCCTTTTTCTTCAAAAACAAATAATACTCCTGTGCCTTCTGTTAATTGAGGACGATTTGAAAGCCCTCTTTCTCTTTCTTTCATTTCATCGAGAACTTCAACAATAATAGGTGTCTCCCCTACTATAATTGATTTTTTGCTTGCAAATTTTTCATCTGCATACGCACGAATATTGTGATATGCAGGTACAGTATATAGAGTAAACGCAAGATAACATAAAATACACAAAACAACTTTAACAATTTTTTTAACTAAATACGTATTAGTCCTTTCGTTGAACATATGCAATATATGAAATCAACAAAAATACTGAACATGCGATTACTGGAATTGTAACAAAGCCAAAATATGTAAAATATGGAACTGAACAATCTACTAACGCATTTGGATTACAGAATATTGTATCTCGTACAAACAATTGAGACTGTATAAGACTGTGATACATTGCGATAATTAAACCTATGAAAGAAAGACAAAATACATACAATCGCGCATATGAATCTTTTTTAAGGACACCGATTGCAGTTATTATTGGTAGAGGGAATAAGAATACTCTTTGATACCAACAAAGTTCACAGGCTTGAAATTTAAAATAAATAGAGAGAAGAATACTCCCAACAACACCAGTCAAAGAAACAATAAATAAGAACTCTGCTCGATACTTAATCATCATGTTTCTAAGTGGATACTTTATCTTTAAAGCATCCAACATGAACAGAATTAATATTTTTAGAATAATAAATATTGCTGCTATAGAAATTATTTTAAGAATTAATTCATTCATGATTACGGTGTATTTAATAATGCTTGTACAAGACCAACTTTAATATATTTTTGCCAAACTAACAAATTATACTCTCTTCCAAGTATTGTATGATATCCCCGACTTAATGTATTAGTGAGTTTACTTTTTTCTGAAATAGAAATAAATGTATCGGCATCTTCTTTTTGAAAAGTAAATGTCCAAACACCCGTAAGGCCCTCAGTACTCTCAGTCAACTCAAGAACCAGTTCTTGGTTCTCAATTCTTTTATTCATTCTATATGTTCTGTGTCCCCCGTTTTTCAAATTTTCTTTCCATGCAATTAATTTTCCATACTCTTCAAGAATTTCGATTGATTTAACATCACTCTTTCGATTTGGTGTGTCTTTAATATCGAGCATTTGTTGCCATGTGAGCATAGGCGAATTTGCAACTGTAAATGAAATAGAGTTTTCATATTCTGGCGAAGCATTATACCCTGTAAGAAATAATATTCCCCAAATAACCAAGACAACAGCAATGATAAGAGATAAAATTCGTAACATTCTCTAATTATAGGGCAAGTTGCGTTTTATTCAACTTTAATAAAGTGCATTTTTCCTTTTTGAACAATATCTCCTGATTTAACTTCTGCTTTTATATCTTTTATTACTTCACCATTCACTTTAACTCCACCTTGTTCAACAGCTCTTCGAGCTTCAGATTTGGAAGGTGTGAGTGCACTATCCACCAATACAGACACGATATCTGCTTGCTTCATTTTAAATACAGGCATATCATCTGGAGTTTCTTTTTTTGAAAAAGTTGAAATCCAATTATCTTGCGCTTGATGTGCAAGTTTTTCATCGTGGTACATTTTTGTAATTTCAAATGCGAGTTTAAGTTTAATATCTCGTGGATTTACTCCGTCCTTTAATTCTTTTTCGTATTGAGAAATTTCTTCAAGTGGAATTCTAGTTGTAAGAATAAAGTATGTAATAATAAATTCATCTTTAAGTGACATAAGTTTTCCAAACATATCATTTGGTGTATCAAAAAGATTTACAGTATTACCATAACTTGAACTCATCTTTCGTCCGTCAAGTCCTTCAATAATAGGATTTGTCATTACATTTTGTGGTTCTTGTCCGTATGCTTTTTGGAGTTGTCGTCCTGCAAGAATGTTAAATTTTTGATCTGTTCCTCCTATTTCTACATCTGCGTTTATTTTTACAGAATCAAATCCTTGCATAAGTGGATATAGAAGTTCTCGAAGAGAAATTCTTTTACCTTGATCAAGCCTCTTTGCAATGTTTTCTCGTGCAATAAATTCATGAAGTGAAAATGCATCTGCTTGAGTTCCGATCTCTGCGTATGTGAGTTTTTTGAGCCAGGCACTATTGTAATGAATTTCTGTTTTTTTAATATCAATAATTTTTGAAGCTTGAGCGATATATGATTTAAGATTCTTCTTTACTACATCAGATGTAAGCATCGGTCTTTCACTATCTTTGTCAGAAGTATCACCAATCACACCAGTAAAGTCACCAATAATAAATACAATCTTATGTCCTAAGTTTTGGAAATCTCTAAGTTTAAGAAGAGGAACCGAACGACCAAGGTGAATATTAGGACTTGTAGGATCAATTCCTAGTTTGATTCGAAGTTGTTTACCACTTTGAAGTTTTTTTGCTAAATCTTCTTCGCTTATAACTTCAGCAACTCCTCGAGTAAGGAGTTCTGCGATTTTTTCTGGATTTGTATCTATTTTTGGCATATATATCAATATAGTAGCAGATTTTTAACGTTTGTCTTTATCTATTGTGCTTTTGAAAAGAATACGGTTGATGATGCAGTAATAAGATCAAATGTATATGAATTTGTTCTTATTGTTCCATCTTGAATCATCGAAATAAATTCTTGTTCTTGTGACCCTTCACAATACATAAGTGTAGACATAAAACTTCCGAATTTTATTCTGTTCTTTTCAATTGTATATGTTCCACCAAACCCATTACAGTCGGTTGTTCCATTTACCCGACCATCATCTGTAAACACAAGTGAGAACTTCTCCTCTTGTTTTGGAGAAACTTGTTTTGAACTTGATGCAGAAATAGGATTATCGATTGTTTGATACCAGACCCATTTTGAACCAACAAGTTCTTTTTTAAAATCTTTATTTTGCTCATTACTCCCTTCAAAAATAGATTCATCGTTTTTATAAATAGTAAGTTGTGGCGCTTTTTCCCAAAGCACTAATCCTTGCTCAGTGTTTTCGTATCGTGCACCTGATGCAGACATTGCAATTGTAAATGGAACATTCTGATATCCTATATTTGAAGACACTAATATTGCAGTATTATCGCTCTTATATATCACCTCTGCTTGCTGTTCTCCCGTATCAGAAAAATAAACTGTTGTAGTTGCAGTTACTTGTTCAGCTTGCTCCTTACTAATTTCTTTTTTTACTCCAGTTCGAACTCCATATAATACAAAACCAGCAATAATAATTATTACAACTGTAATCAAAAGTATTTTTGTCTTATTCATACTCTTATAATAACATGATAGACTTATTTTATATCAATTAATAATTATTCACATGAAAAAATATGCAATTATATTTTGGATCACAACAATCATCATATTTCTTTTTGAAGGTGTGATGTCTGCTCTTACATTCAATACACCTATGGCACAAGAAGGGATCATAGGCCTTGGCTATCCTCTTTACTTTGGAACAATGTTAATGGTGTTCAAAGTTCTTGGATCACTTGTACTTGTAATTCCACAAGTTCCAAAAAATGTGAAGGAGTGGGCGTACGCAGGATTTGGAATTGATTTTGTTTGTGCATTTGTAAGTCTGTGGGTTGTAGGAGGGCTTACTGCAATTACATTCTTCCCTCTTATATTTGTAGGAATACTTATACTCTCATATATAAGTTGGAAAAAGATTTCAGCGTAATCTAGATCAAATCTTGATCCTTAATCCAGGCGGTATCTATGGTACCGTCTGTTTTATATTTATTTTTAAATACATATCCTCCTGATTTAATAGTGAGAATATTTTCTATTACATTATGTTTTATTAAAAGACCAAAAAGATATTCTCGTTCTTTATCAATATCAACATCTACTCTATGTGATAGTTGATATGTAATACTCTCAAAACCAAATCCAATGTCTCTACTTGCTGCACCAATCCAGATTTTATCTTCTTTATCTATATCAGCATCAAAATTCCAAAACCGTACATGATGTCTTTTACGTGGACTAGTTCCAATTGGTTGTTGAAATCCTATATCTTGCTTTTGACCAAAGAGATAGAGAGAACTAAACGGTGCATTCTTATATTCTTTGTTAAAAATAAATGCATAGATCATCTTTAAAATGCTCTTTGGTCGCATCTTGTCTGCTTTATGCCAACCAATTTTTTGAAATGCTTTTATCAAATCTTTTTCAGTTCCATATAAAATAATATTTACCGGATCAGCAAGAAGTCCGTCGGCAGTATGTGTGGTGCGAGGAATCTTGTGTCGCTTGGTAAGACGAAAGTATAGGAGTGTAAACGGAGGTACGATAATATATGCCACAAAAAAATAAACTAAAATTCCGTACGCGAGAAATTTAATCTGCTCATCAATCTTTGAATATACTTTGAATACAAATAGCCAGAGTGCGAGTGCGGTGAGGATGAAATAGATGATTCTTCTTGCAACACGAAGTGTAAAATGCATGAGTAGATTATAGCAGAAGAAATGGGAAGTTGGCGGAAGGTAAGGGATTCGAACCCTTGATACATTGCTGTATACTCGCTTTCCAAGCGAGCGCACTCGACCACTATGCGAACCCTCCAGTAGAGAATAGTTTACTCTACTTTTGTAAATCTTTGAACTTGCGTCCCGTCTTCAAGAGTTTTCATGTCAGAAAACATATGTGCAGGTCGAACCCATACTTGCCCTTCTCCATACAACCCCTTATATACCACTACATCCTCAAGGGTCTCTGAATGTTTTGCAAGCGCAATAATTTCGTATCGGTTTCCTGTTTTGAAGTGAGAATATATTTCTCCTAGGGTTGGTGTGGTCATGGTTTTTATTATTTAAATTTTTCTAAACTTTTCTTTCTTCGTGCCTGGATCCTCGCCTCCGCGAGGATGACGTAAAACATAGTCGTTGGCACTCCTTGTTTTGCATCATTTCTTGTTAAGCAATGCATTCACTCTCTCCTCCACAGGTGGATGAGTGAGGAATAATTTGTGGAAGAAAGAAATTTTTTCTTTACCTTCTTCATCTTGTTCCTTATATGGATCTGAAATAAACAGATGTGCAGTTGCATGACTTGCCTTTTGAAGCGGCTGCGCGTTTTTTGAAATCTTTTGAAGTGCAGATGCAAGCCCTTCTGGATATCGTGTCATAAGTGCACCCGTTGCGTCTGCAAGAAACTCTCGCTTTCGAGAGATCGCAAGTTGAATAAGTGTTGCAACAATTGGAGAAAGAATAAGTAATACAATTCCAACGATTAGCATTATTCCGCCAGCTTTATTGTCTCTATCACTATTTGAACCAAAGAATGTTGAACGCACAAACATGTCAGAGAGCATGGTAACAAATCCAACAAGTACAACTACTACTGATTGAAGAAGTATGTCTTTGTTTTTTACATGAGCAAGCTCGTGAGCAATCACTCCTTCGAGTTCTGCTTTATTAAGAATTTGAAGAATACCTGTTGTAAATGCAACCGTTGCATGCTTTTCGTTTCGTCCTGTTGCAAACGCGTTTGGAGCAGCATCTTCGATTACATATACTTTTGGCATTGGGAGTCCTGCGGTAATAGAAAGATTTTCTACAAGTGTATAGAGTTCATAGAATTCTTCTTTTGATGCTTCTTTTGCCCCTGAGATTGAGAGTACGATTTTGTCAGAAAACCAATAACTCACAAAGTTCATAATCATACTGAACAAAAATGCACCGATAAGAATTGCCTGAGAATTATAGTAAAGACTAAGAAACCATCCCAAGAATAGGACTATCACAAAAAACAAAGACATAAGCATCCATGTTTTCCAAATGTTTGATGATTGTGTTGAATAGAGTGTGGACATGATTTTATTGAAGTAACTCGTTGCCTCAGCACGTAAGCATACATCATTAGCACGTCATCCCCGCGTAGGCGGGGATCCAGTGATTTAACCCCTGGATCCTCATCTACATGAGGATGACGTACTAAGTCTGTAATGACGTACTAAGAACGTTTACGTTGTACTTGAACTAATTTAATTAAAGTTAACCTTCACTGGCTCAGCAGCAGCTTCTTGTCCTTCTGGAAGTTCAAAGAATTCTCCTGCTTTAAACCCAAATATTCCTGCAATAATATTACTTGGAAATTGTTGTGTTGCAACAGTAAAATCTCGTACATTTGTATTATAGAATCGTCGAGCAGAAAGAATTTTGTTTTCGGTATCTGTAAGTTCCCGTTGAAGCTCGAGGAAGTTTTGATTTGCTTTAAGGTCAGGATAATTTTCTGAAACAGCAAACAAACTCTTAAGTGTTCCGCCAAGAGTATCTTGAGCCTTCATTTCTTCTGTAAGACCTTGTGCACCCATCGCTGCAGTTCGAGCTTCAGTGACTTTCATTAAAGTTGATTGCTCAAAATTTGCATATCCTTTTACAGTCTCAATAAGATTTGGAATTAAATCAAATCTTCGTTTAAATTGAACTTCGATATCAGAAGCTGCCTCCGCAACTCGTGTTCGAAGTGTAATAAACCGGTTGTACATTCCTACGATAACAACGAGGAGTACACCTACAACAATTCCTACAATTACTAGTACTGACATATTGTTTTAATTATTTGATAATGTCGCAATTATATCATTTTAAGAGAAAGAAATTAATACACCTTCTTATCTCCTTGATACACCTCTACACTTGAAACATTAGGAAATGTCTTTGCTGTTTCTACAATCTGTGCGATTGCAAGACTCGCTCCACACCACCCATCTTTTTCTCCATTAAAACTTCCTCCAAGATATACTTTTGCAACTCCACTATCAATCATTACTTTTTGAAGTGTAAGATCTGGATGATACAGAGGAATTATATTTCCTGGAGTAAAGTCTGCTGCAACTTTATTTTCAAAAAGCGCTTTAAGTGTATTTGTAAGAACTGCCGGATATGCAACTCGTGTGGTTACAAACGCAATTTGTCCACAAGAAACTTTTTTTGTATCTCCCAAAACTTTTTGTGCTGCAGCATCAGCAACTACTGCAACTTGAACTTCTTGTGTGTTCCGCACATATGTTGTCGCACCTTCAACATCATTTCTATATTCTCCATTCATTACATTTTCTTTTGTAAATACTTGAGCAGTTACATCCTGCACAAACTCCTCTGTCTTTTTATCAATCTCAAGTGAAGATCTTTCTCTTTTACCAAAAATAGACAAAGGCCAAACAGTAAGACCTAGGATAATAACAATAAGAAGAACAATTCCGCTGATAATCCAACCTTTTTTTGTAATACTTCCGATTAATTCTTTTATTTTATTCATATGTAAAATATATTGCACTTTTTGTGTGTAAATGCAAGAAGAAAGCCCGCCCCGAAAAAACCGGAGGCGGGCCAAAACAATTCAATAATGTGATCAGGAAGCCTGACCAAACCGTCGAAATGCAGTTTGAAATGGAGTGATGTTTGCAATCTCGATGATTCGGAAATTTCCGCGCCGAGAAGGCCCTCCACATCCTTTCGAACGACAGGTAGGACAAATAGCTGCGTTATGGAAATGACTCCGAGCAGCAACATGTCCAGGTTGCTCACAGTAAAAGCAGATTTCCCACCAGTATGGATCCTTTTGGACACACGACAGGCAGAAGGGGTCTTCACCTTTCCGTCTCGAAACAGGTTTGAGATTGCCGCAACCACAGCAAATTTCATGTTTTGAGATGTCATACAATCGAGACAGGCTTGAGCATTTTTTGCACACAGGGCCTTTTGGAGTCCTTTGAGCAATCTTCTCTGCAGGCAATTTACAACGACAACAAATTTCAGTCATCTTTTTTACGGGGTGCGTAGGGTTCATCCGGTCTAAACCGGCCTCGCAATATTATGCACTTTTTTTATAAAAAGTCAATATATACGTATACCTTCAATAGCTTGTGAACACTTTGGATTAAAAGTGTAATATCAAGCATTATGTATACAAATAACCCACACATGCCAAGAATACGCAGAGATGCAGTACTGTTTGCAGATACA